>CAZPYU010000086.1:0-21200 GCA_964590905.1 uncultured Thermoanaerobaculia bacterium | reverse complement strand
GTCAACACGGCGGGCGTCATTCCGGTAATCTTCGCGAGCTCGCTGATGGCCGTTCCAGCGACTGTATCGCAGATGTTCCAGGCGCCCTGGCTGCAGAGGATCGCCGACCTGTTGAGCTGGGGTCAGCCCCTGCACTACCTGCTTTATATCGTCGGCATCATCTTCTTCAGCTATTTCTACATCTCCATCATCTTCAACCCAGCGGATCTAGCGGAGAACATGCGGAAGTACGGAAGTTTTATTCCCGGAATCCGCTCCGGCAAGCGGACGGCGGAATACATCGACCGCATTTTGACGCGCATCTCCTTCGTCGGCGCCTCCTATCTTGCGCTAGTGTCGATCGTTCCGGATTTTCTGCTCAACGGCGTGCGGTTGCAGAGCCTCGGCAGCTTCGGAGACGCGGTCGACGCCTACTTGCCGGATTGGGTAACGCAGGGAATGGGCATCAACTTCTACTTCGGTGGTACTTCGCTGCTCATCGTGGTCGGTGTGGCGATGGATACGCTGCAGCAGGTCGAGAGCCAGCTCGTGATGCGGAACTACGACGGCTTCCTGAAGCGCGGCCGAATTCGAGGGCGGCGCGGATAGGAATGTCGGATGGCCTGCGCGCTGTTCTGCTCGGTGCTCCTGGTTGTGGCAAGGGGACGCAGGCTATGCGGATCTCGTCCGCGCTCGGCATTCCGGCGATCTCGACCGGAGAGATGCTGCGCCAGGCCGTGGCGAAGGGCAGTGATTTGGGTCGCCGTGTGGCGAGCACGATGGCAGCGGGTCTCCTGGTCGAAGATACGATGATGGCCGAGGTAGTCAGCGAGCGCCTGTCGCGCGCCGACGCGGCGAGAGGCTTCGTGCTCGACGGCTATCCACGCAATCCGGCCCAGGCGGAGAATCTCGACTCCCTGCTCACCGAGAGCGGCCGGGAGGTGAACTTCGTAGTCCTCTTCGAAGTGCCGGAGGAGGTCGTGATTCGCCGTGCGCTGGCTCGCCGGCGCACCGACGATCGCGAAGTCGTGATTCGCAAGCGGCTGGCGCTGTACCACCAGGAGACCGAGCCACTTGTCGATTACTATGCTCGACGCGGCGTGGTACGGCGGATCGACGGTTCGCGCTCGATCGACGCGGTGAGCAAGAGCATCCTCGAATCGCTTCCCGATCGGGGACACTGAGTGGTCCTCAAGCGTCTGGGCGAGCTGGAGCTGATGGACCAGTCGAACCGCATCGTCCACCAGGTGCTAGAGGGTCTTGCCGACCTGATCCGGCCGGGGACGACCACGCGTGAGCTCGACGAGTTCGCGGAGACGACCATCCGCGACGCAGGTGGAGTGCCGGCTTTTCTTCACTACAAGGGCTATCCAGCCACTCTGTGCACCTCGCGGAACGACGTCATCGTGCACGGTATCCCGGACGACGAGCCGCTCAGGGCAGGCGATATCCTCGGGGTTGATTGTGGGGTGGTCTATAAGGGATACTATGGAGACGCCGCCCGCACCTACAAGGTCGGGCAGGTGGAGCGCGAGGCCGAGCGGCTGATCGAGGTCACTCGTCAAGCGCTCCACTTGGCCGTCGAGGCCGTCGGACCCGACCGACGGCTCTCGGACATCGGGTATGCCGTACAGAGCTTCGTCGAGTCGCACGGATTCTCGGTTGTTAGAGAGTTCGTAGGGCATGGGATCGGGACCTCTCTTCACGAGGAGCCGCAGGTACCCAACTTCGGCGAGCCCGGCCGGGGACCGCGACTCAAGCCGGGTCTGGTCCTGGCGATCGAGCCGATGGTCAACGCCGGCGGGGCGGCGGTGTCGGTCGACCCCGACGGGTGGACGGCGCGAACCCAGGACGGTTCGCTTTCGGCCCACTTCGAGTACTCGGTTGCGGTCACCGAGAGTGGTGTGCGTGTGCTGGGACTGTGAGCGCAGAGGAGAAGCCAAGAGTTGGGAAAGGAAGACGCCATCGAGGTCGAGGCAACGGTCGTAGAACCGCTGCCCAATGCAATGTTCAAAGTGGAGCTCGAGAACAAGCACAAAGTGCTCGCGCACATCTCCGGCAAGATGCGCAAGCACTTCATCCGCATTCTTCCCGGAGACCGCGTGCTGGTCGAGCTCTCGCCCTACGACCTCTCGCGCGGACGAATCGTCTACCGGTTGAAGTAAAGGGGTGATCGACATGAAGGTTCGCTCGTCAGTTCGGAAGATCTGCCCCAAGTGCAAGCTCGTCCGGCGCGCCGGAGTCGTGCGCGTGATTTGCGAGAACCCCAAGCACAAACAGCGACAAGGATAAGGATTCGGCCATGGCACGTATCGCGGGCGTCGACCTCCCTCAAGGTAAGCAAGTGTGGATCGGTCTCACCTATATTCACGGTATCGGTCGCGCCCGCTCGAAGCGGATTCTCGCCGGCGCCGATGTTCGCGAGACCACGAAAGTCCGTGATCTTTCCGAAGACGAGGCGCAGCGCATTCGCAAGATCATCCTGGAGGAGGGGCGAGTCGAAGGCGACCTGCGCAAGGACGTGGCCCAGAACGTCAAGCGGCTGATGGAAATCGGCAGCTATCGTGGCCAGCGGCACCGGCGGGGCCTGCCGGTACGCGGCCAGCGGTCGAACACCAATGCCCGGACCAGGAAGGGCCCGCGGCGAGGCACCGTAGCAACCAACAAGAAAATCACCAAAAAGTGACCTGACGAGGACGAGGCATGGCCAAGCCAGCAGCAGCAGCCGCTCCGAGCGGCAAGAAAGAGAAGAAGGGCTCCAAGAAGAAGGAGAAGCGCATCGTGCCGCACGGCGTGGCGCACATCCAGGCTTCCTTCAACAACACGATCGTTTCGATCGTGGATCCGGAGGGGAACCTCCTCTGCTGGTCGTCGGCAGGTCGGATCGGTTTCAAGGGGTCGCGCAAGGGAACGCCGTTCGCGGCTCAGGTGGCGGCGCAGAGTGCCGGGAACTTCGCCAAGGATCTCGGCGTCCGCACCATGGACGTCGAGGTTCGCGGACCGGGAGCTGGGCGCGAGTCGGCGATTCGCGCGCTTTCCGCCTCGGGAGTCGAAGTCAAGTCGATCCGGGACGTGACCCCGATTCCCCACAACGGCTGTCGCGCCCGCAAGCGCAGGAGAGTCTGAGACTTTCGAACCAGACGGCTTCGGTTCGGGTGGTGTGCACCGCGAGCTAGAGCGCGTCTTCATCAGGTCGGCGTCCCCGTAGCGTCGGGGAGAAGACGAGGTAGGGAGAACTAACGTGGCACGCTACACCGGACCAGTCTGCCGGCTCTGCCGGCGGGAGCGCATGAAGCTCTTTCTAAAGGGCGAGCGCTGTTTCAAGGAGAAGTGCGCGATCGAGAAGCGGGGCTACCCGCCCGGGCAGCACGGTCAGCGCCGAGGGCGAAAGGTCGTGGGCTACGGCATCCAGCTGCGCGAGAAGCAGAAAGTGAAGCGCATCTACGGCATCCTCGAGCGCCAGTTCAGGCTCTACTTTCAGGACGCGGACCGCCGTAGGGGGATTACCGGCGAGAACCTGTTGCAGATCCTCGAACGTCGGCTGGACAACGTGGTCTTCAGCCTGGGGTTTGCTGCATCGCGCGCCCAGGCGAGACAGCTGGTCCGGCACGGCCACGTCCTCGTCGACGGCCGCAAGACGTCGATTCCGTCGTACCAGGTGAAAACCGGCCAGGCCATTCTCATCCGCGAGAACAGCCGGCAGAATCCGCAGATTCGCGCCGCGCTCGAGTCCGCGACCGGACGAGGAGTGCCGGACTGGCTCGCCCTTGACGCCGACAATTTCAAGGGCCAGGTGCGTGCGCTTCCGACCCGAGAAGAGATCAAGCTGCCAATCCAAGAGCAGCTGATCGTCGAGCTTTATAGCCGCTGAACAGACGATTTTCGGACTCCAGGAGATTCCACAGATGCTTTGGAAGAATTTTCAGCGCCCGGTGCGCCTCGAGATCGACACCGACAGCTTGACTCCGACTTACGGTCGTTTCGTAGCCCAGCCGTTCGAGCGCGGATTCGCGACCACGATCGGCAACGCGCTGCGGCGCTCTCTGTTGTCGTCGATCGAGGGCGCGGCGATTACCGCGATCCGAATCGACGGCGTGGTGCACGAGTTCTCGTCGGTACCCGGAGTCAAGGAAGACGTTACCGACATCGTGCTCAACCTGAAGTTGGTTCCGGTTCGACTCCTCTCCGAGGAATCGAAGATCATCAGCCTGGACGTTCAGGGTCAGAAAGACGTCAAGTCCGGGGACCTCGCGGGAGGCGATCCGCGCGTCGAGATCGTGGATCCAGACGTGCACATCGCTACGGTCAATGGCGAGGGTCGCTTGCGGATGGATCTGCAGATCAAGCACGGGCGCGGCTACGTCTCGATCGAGAAGAACATCGACGAAGCTCTGGGCCTGGGATGGGTCGCGCTCGATTCCGTCCACAGCCCAGTTAAGCGGGTCAACTACAAGGTCGAGACGGCGCGCGTCGGGCGAGTGACGGACTTCGAGAAGCTCACGCTCGAGGTGTGGACCAATGGCACCATCGCGCCGGAGGCGGCGCTGTCCCTGGCTTCGATGCTGCTCAAGGATCACCTCGCCATCTTCGTGACCGCCGAGGATTCGTTGCGTCGCGATGCGAGCGCGGTTGCCGGCGACTCCGATCAAGAGGGGCTGCTGGCCAGGAGCCTCGACGATTTCGATCTCTCGGTGAGAACGGCCAACTGCCTGAAGAACGCCTCGATCGGAACGGTCGGCGAGCTGGTCGCGAAGAGCGAGCGCGACATCCTCGACATCAAGAATTTCGGCAAGAAGTCCCTCGAGGAGCTGCAGGAGCTCCTCGGCCGACTCGGTCTGTCGTTCGAGCCGGATGCCGAGGGCGACGCGATCACGAGCGCTTGATCGGAGAGGACGGACCACGATGCGTCACAATGCCTTCGGTCGCAAGCTGGGCCGTACGACGGCTCACCGACTGTCGCTCTTCCGCAATCAGCTCTCGGCGCTGGTCGCCCAGGAGCGTATCGTCACCACGGTCGCCAAGGCCAAGGAGCTGAGGCCGATCGCCGAACGAGCGATCACCCACGGCAAGCGTGGCAGCGTGCACGCTCGTCGCTTGGTGGGCCGCTGGATTCAGAGTCGCGACCTGATCAAGAAGCTATTCGACGAGATCGCACCACGTTTCGCGACGCGCTCGGGAGGCTACCTGCGCATTGTCAAGCTCGGCAGTCGCCAGGGCGACGGCGCCGAGATGGCAGTTCTCGAGTTCGTCGACTTTCAATTGAAGAAGAAGGAAGCCGCGCCCTCCGGCGCCGACGTCAAGGGCAAGTCGGTCAAGAAGAGCGAGGCAGCCGCCGAGGAGGCGTCGCCCAAGAAGGCAAAGGGGGCGCGCCCGCCCGCGGCGAAGGCGCCCAGGAAGGCGAGGGGAGCCGACAAGAAAGCGGCGCTGAAAGGCGAGGCGAAGCCGAAGCCCGGCAAGGCGCCCGCAGGCCCGAAGCGCACCTCGGCGCCGAAGAAGGTTGGCGGGTCCTAGCGCGAAAGAGCACTTCTCAGCTGCACCACGACGCGCCGGGTACTGCACGGCACCGCATGTCAGTTCGTACTCCGTGGACGTCCGAGCGCTCTGGTAGTATCGGGATTGATTTGAGTACCGCCTGCGGGTCGCTCCCGGCCTCTTCGCTCCTCTGGTTGCTCTCCCCTCGATGACGCAGCTCACCCTCGCGGACGAGGGGATCGAGCAGCTCTTCGGTGCACGCGACGAGAACCTGCGCCGGATCGAGGCGGCGTTCGGGGTCGAAATCTCGGCGCGCGGCGGCCAGCTTTCCCTCGACGGATCGCCCCAGGCGGTGGCGGTGGTCAGGCACCTTCTCGAACAGCTCTCGAAGCTCGTCGAAGCCGGCTATCGACTGCGCGCCGAAGACGTCGCCACCGCGATCCGCGTGGTTAGCGAAGACCCCATGGCGTCGCTGGTCGACTTCTTCGCCGGCGACGCACCGGCCGCGACCACCCGGCGGCTGGTCCAGCCGCGCGGCCTCAATCAGCAGCTCTACCTCAAGGCGATGGCCGAGCACGACTTGGTGCTCGCCATCGGTCCGGCCGGCACCGGCAAGACCTACCTCGCGGTCGCGGCCGCGGCAGTGGCGCTGGTCGAGAAGCAGATGAAGCGGCTGGTGCTGGTGCGTCCCGCGGTGGAGGCGGGAGAGAAGCTTGGTTTCCTGCCCGGCGATCTGGCCGAAAAGGTCAACCCGTACCTCCGTCCGCTTCACGACGCGCTGCACGACATCCTCGGCTTCGACAAGGTAAGCAAGATGATGGAGCGCGGCATGGTCGAGGTCGCGCCACTCGCCTTCATGCGTGGCCGCACGTTGAACGAGAGCTTCATCATCCTCGACGAGGCGCAGAACACGACTTCCGAACAGATGAAGATGTTCCTGACCCGGATCGGAAACCGGTCGCAGGCGGTGGTCACCGGCGACATCACGCAGATCGATCTACCTCGCGGCACGATCTCAGGGCTCAAGGAGGCGCTCGAAGTGCTGCAAGGCGTCTCCGGGATCGGCTACGTCGCCTTCGACGAGCGCGACGTCGTGCGCCACCAGCTGGTGCAGCAGATCGTTGCGGCCTACGACCGTTACGGGCGCCGCGACGAAGCGCAGAAATGAGCGCTGTCGGCCACCCTCCTGCCGCCGAGATCTCGATCGTCGGTTCGGCACGCTTTCCGGACACGCGTCAGCCCGGTTTCTCGAGCTGGATCGAATTGCTGGTGCGCGAGCAGGCTGCGGCGGCAGATTCGTTCGCGATCCGCTTCGTCGGTGACCGCACGATGCGGGCGCTCAACCGGACTTTTCGCGGCGTCGACGCCACGACCGACGTGCTCTCCTTCGCCGGCGAGGAGGGGCCCGAGGGCCGCCATCTGGGGGACGTAGTGATCTCGGTGCCCACGGCGCGACGCCAGGCAGGAGCGAGAGCGCGGCCGCTCGCGAGCGAGCTGCGCTGTCTGATACTGCACGGCCTGCTCCACTGTCTCGGTTACGACCACGAACGAGACGACGGCGAGATGCAACAGCTGGAGAGCCGGCTGCGCCGCCGCTACCTGGCCGGAGTATTTGGATGAGTCGCTGGATCTGGGCGACGCTCGTCCTCGCTCCGCTGCTGCCGGTCCTGGTTCTGCAGACGGCACTTCTCGAGCGCGCCGGTCCGATCCGGATGCGCCACTGGTCCGAAGAGGCTGGGGGGCGGTTGCGTGAGCTCTTCGAGGATGCCTCGCGCTTCGCCGTCTTTCGCTTCCTGCTCAATCTGCTCGCCAAGCTCGTCCCCCTTGCTCTGTTCGCAGCGGTGGCCCGCGCGGTCGAGCGCACCGGCTTCAGTTGGCCGTTTCTCGCCGCCGGTCTCCTGGTCGCGATCCTCTGGGCGGTGAGCGAGATCGCCAGCCGCAGCCTGCTGCGCCGCGACCCCGAGGAGGCACTGCGGCGCCTGACGCTGCTCTATCGCATCGGACTCGTCGCGCTCACTCCGCTGATCGTCTTGGTGGCGCCACTAGTAAGTGTGCGCTCCGAGGAGCTCGACGACGATCCCGCGAGCGAGGAGGCGACGGAGGAGGAGGTCGAGGCGTTCATCGACGTCGGTACGCGCGAGGGAATCCTCGAACCGGAGGACCGCGCTCTCGTCTGGGGAGTCGTCGACTTCGGCGAAACGCGGGTCAGGAGCGTGATGACGCCGCGGGTCGACATCGTGGCAGCCTCGATCGACGAGCCGCTCGAGCAGTTAGTCGACCGCGTCATCGAGAATTCGGTGTCGCGACTTCCTCTCTATCTCGATTCGATCGATCAGGTTGTCGGTATCGTCCACATCCGCGACTTGCTGGCGGCGCAGCGACGGGCGCCGACGCCGAGCGTCTCGGAGCTCGCCAAGCCGGCGCTCCTGATTCCGGAGAGTAAGCTCTTGGGCGAGCTGCTGCGCGAGTTCCAGGCCAAACGGCAACAGATGGCGATCGTGATCAACGAATGGGGAGGGACCGAGGGGTTGGTCACGGTCGAGGATCTGCTCGAGGAGATCGTCGGCGAGATTCAGGACGAGCACGACGAGGCCGAACCGGAGAACCGGCTGCTCGAGGACGGAACTCTGCTGCTCGATGGCCGCGCGGCCATCGACCTGCTCGACGAGCATTTCGGCTGGCGGCCGGAGGAGGAGACGAACGAGACGGTCGGGGGCCTGGTGTCGGGGATTCTCGGTTTCGTACCCCAGCGAGGCGATGCGGCCGAGAGCGGCGGCTTGCGATTCGAAGTCGAGCGCGCGGACGAGCGGCGGATCCTCTCACTGCGCGTCCGACGGGTCGGCGCGGGAGCGCCTTCCGAACATGCCTAAGTCGGGCAGCGTCGCGCTTATCGGCCGGCCGAATGCCGGCAAGTCGACACTTCTCAACCTGCTGCTGGGCGAGAAGCTGGCGATCGTCTCCGACAAGCCGCAGACCACCCGGCACCGGCTGGTTGGCATCCTGACTGCGCCCGAGGGGCAGATCGTCTTCTTCGACACGCCCGGGATCCACCGGCCGCTCCATCGGCTGAACAAGAAGATGCTCGACGAAGCGCTGGCGGCGCTCGCCGAGGCCGATGTTGTCGTCCTTTTGCGCGACGCCAGCGAGCGTTTCGGGAGCGGCGACGCCTTCCTGCTCGAGCTGATCTTGCGGGCGACGCAACTGAAGCTCGTGGTGCTCAACAAAATCGACCTGGTAGCGAAGGCGAAGCTACTGCCGGAGATCGCGCGCTACGCCGACGGCGATCGCTTCGCGGCGATCGTGCCGCTCTCGGCGCTCTCCGGCGACGGCGTGGAGCGGCTACTCGACGAGCTCTGGCGCCTGCTCCCCGAAGGAGCGGCGGCGTACGATCCCGAGCTCTTGACGATTCATTCGGAGCGCTTCCTGGTCACCGAGCGAATCCGCGAGAAGGTGCTAGCGGCAACGCGTGAGGAGCTACCGTTCACCACCGCGGTCCTTCTCGAGAGCTGGGAGGATCTGGGGCCGGAGCGGGCGTTGCGGATCGCGGCGGTGCTCCTGGTCGAGAAGGAGAGTCACAAGGGGATCCTGATCGGCAAGCGGGGCGACGCGATCAAGGCGATCGGCATCGCGGCGCGGGCAGATCTCGAGGAGTTTCTCGAGCGCAAGGTCCATCTCGACCTCAGAGTGCGCTACGAGCCGAACTGGCGCGAGGACCCGCACCTGCTCGCCGAGCTCGACCGCGACGTGCACGCCGTGCGCCCGGGCGGCGAGCCAATCTCCTGAATCGCTACGCAGCGCGCTCGAGGCTGAAGCTGAAGGTGGAGCCCTTCCCCTTCTCGCTCTCGACCCAGGTGCGACCGCCGTGGAGCTCGACGATCTTCTGCACGATCAGGAGGCCGAGACCGGTCGACGACTCGCCGCCGGTCGGCCGGGCGCTCAGCCGTCCACCCTCGAACGCGTGCGCCAGCTCGGCCGGCTCGAGCCCGACGCCGGTGTCGCGGACGTGAGTCAGCACCCGGCCGTCGAGCGCTTCGCACCAGAGGTGAACGCTGCCTCCCGTCGGGGTGTACTTGATCGCATTGCCGACCAGGTTGTCGACCACCTCGCCGATCCGTTCGCGGTCCATCAGCGCGATCAGCTCGGGCCGCGGTGAGTCGATCTCGAGCCGAATCCCCTTGCGGTCGGCGAGCAGCTGGTGGACCGATCGACGCTCCTCCAAGAGATCGATCATCGGCGTCGCGGCCAGGCGCAGATCGAGGCGACCAGATTCGATCATCGCCACGTCGAGCAGATCGCGAATCAGCCCGAGCATCTGATCGGCGGCCTTGCGGATGTGCTCCAGGAAGCGCTCGCCGAGCGCCGGCTCCAGCCGCCGTTCGACCATGCGTTGGCGGAGCAGCTCGGCGTAAGAGTGGATGGCGGCGAGGGGGCTGCGCAGATCGTGCGCGGCGATGCCGAGGAAGAGGTTCTTCTTGGCGTTGAGCTCGCGTAGCTCCTCGATCATCCGCCCCTTGAGGAGCGCCCAGCTCAGATGCTCGTGCAGTCCGCGGAGCTCCTCGGGAGCGGCGGTGGCAAAGGCCAGCTCGCTGCTGGCGCCGAACAGGAGGTAGCCGCTCGTCCCCTCGGCGGTGTCGATGCGAAACGCGAGGAGAGCCGCGGTCGCGTCGCCCAGCGCCAGCTCGGCGTCGCGCAGCGGCGAGCTCGCCGGCCGGCCGAGGAAGACCCCCGGCACGAGCTCGGTGCAGGCGCCGAGGTGATCGACGGCGATCGCCTCCGGATCGAGGGGCGGGAGAGACTCGAGAGCTGCGTCGCGTCCGGCGCCCGCAGCGACGATCAGCTTGCCGGTGGCTCGATCCGAGACGAGGGCGAGCGCCCGATCGGCCCCTTCGAGCAGCGCCACGCCGTCGAGGACGGCGCGCAGCAGGGGCGAGAATTCGACCTCCGAGTTGATTACCTGCACCAGGCGATCGATCGACTTGATGCGCTCCTTCTGGAGCTCGACCTCGGCCGTCCGCACGCGCACCAGCTCAGCCAACTGGGCGCGCTCCCGGCGCAAGCGCCGCATGCGCACCTTGTGGATCAAGACCGCGGCTCCGAGCAGAGCGAGCACGCCGGCAATTCGGAACCCGAGCGTCTTCCACCAGGGGGACCGGATGACCAGCGGCAGCGCGAGCTGCTGCGGGCTCCAACTGCCGCCGTCGAGCGAGACGCGAACTTCGAAACGGTAGCTGCCGGGGGGCACGCTCGCATAGAGCGCCTGTCGGCGATCGCCGGCGTCGACCCAGTCCGCGTCGAGCCCCTCCAACCGGTAGGAGTAGCGATGCTTCCCCGGATTGGAATAGTCGAGCGCCGCGAACTCGAAGCCGAGCACGTTCTCGCGATGGCCGAGGACGATCGGCGCCGAGCTCTCGCCGGCACCGAGCTCGACCGACCAGGCGCGGCCGCCGACCTTGAGCTCAGTCAGCGTCAGCCGCGGATCGACGCGGCGGACTTCGATTTCGGCCGGATCGAAGCTGGTGAGTCCGTCGGCTCCGCCGAACAGCAACTCGCCATTGGCGCCGGCGAAGGCACCCCCCCGCGAAAAGGTCTGGCTGCGCAGGCTGTCGGAGAGGTCGAAGGTGGTGATTTCGCTCGATCCGGGATCGAGACGGGCCAGCCCGCCGTTGGTCGCCAGCCAGAGCTTTCCGTTGGGGTCGGGAAGGATCGCTTGGATGGTGGCGCTCGGCAGCCCCTGCGCTTCGAAGAAGTGGCGGAGCTCTCCGTTCTCGGGGTCGAGGCGGTCGAGACCGAAGCGGGTGCCGATCCAGATCGCGCCGTCGGCGCTCTGGTAAAGAGCTCGCACGCGGTCGTTCGCCAGGCTGTTCGGGTCGGCGCTGTGCCGGAAGCGACGAAACTTCCCGGTCTGCGGATCGAGTCGGTTGAGGCCGCCGACGTCGGTGCCGACCCAGATCGCGCCGGACCTGTCTTCGAGCAGGATCCAGACGAAGTCGTCGCTCAGGCTCTCGGGGTCGTCGCCGTCGTTGACGAAACGCACCGAGCGCCCCGTCGTGCGGTCGAAGAGGTTGAGCCCGTTGCGCGTACCGACCCAGAAGCGCCCCTTGTGATCTTCGAGGATCGTCTGGACGCGGTCGCTGCTCAGGCTGAAGAAGTCATCCGGATCGTGTCGGTAGTTGTGAAAGCCGCCGGTCGCGCGGTCGAGGCGATCGAGACCGGCTTCGTAGGTCCCGATCCAGACCTCGCCGGCGCGGTCGACGTAGATCGTCTCGACGCGTTCGCCGGAGAGACTCCCAGGCGCGCCCGGGTCGGGGCGATACCAGGTGGCCCGCCCGGACGGATCGAACCGGGTGAGACCGGTCAGCGTGCCGATCCAGAGCGCGCCCAGAGCGTCTCGAGCCACCGCCTGCACCAGGCCGGAAAGGCGCCGATTGGGGTCGGGTGAGCGGAGGGCCAGGTGCCGGAACTTTGGCGCCGCCGGGTCGAAGAGGCTGACGCCTCCGCCCCGGGTTGCCACCCAGACCAGACCGACGTCGTCCTGGTAGAGAAAGCGGACGTCCTCGTGACTCAAGCTCCACGAGTCGCCGGGATCGCTGACGAAGCGCTCGAAGCTGGAGCTCCTGGGATCGAAGCGGTTGAGGCCGCCGCCCGCGGTTCCGATCCAGATCGCACCGGAGCGATCTTCGAGCAGGGCGTTCACGATCGGGTGACTGAGGCTTCTCGGGTCATCGGGAGAGGGGCGGAAGCGCTCGACCTTTCCAGTGGTCGGGTCGAAGCGATCGAGGCCGAGCTCACTGCCAATCCAGAGCGCTCCCGAGCGATCGCGACAGAGGGCGCGCAGGCGATCGGAGGAGAGGCTGCGCGGATCGCCGGCGACGTGCCTCAGATGCGTCGCGCGGCCGGTTTCGGGATCGAGTCGGTCGAGGCCACGGTCGGTCGCGACCCAGAGCTTACCGGCGCCGTCGTCGGCGAACTCCCAGATGCGGTCGTCGCCGAGACTCCGCTCGTCGCCCGCCGAGTGGAAGTAGCGCCGAAAGCCGCCCTGTCCGCCCAGCTCGGGGTCCCACCGGTTGAGGCCGCGAAAGGTCCCGATCCAGAGCCGGCCCTGGGCGTCCTCGGCGATCTTCTGCACGCGGTCGTCGCTCAGGCTGGTGGGATCGGCCGGGTCGAAGCGCAGATGAGTGAACGTTCCGCTCCGGCGATCGAATCGTTCGAGACCGGCGCCCCAGGTTCCGACCCAGAGCGTCCCCTGTCGATCCTCGAAGACGAAGCTCGCGTCTGGGCTGCCGAGACTGGACGGATCGTAAGGGTCGTGGGTGAAGTGGGTGAAGCGGGCGCCGTCGTAGCGGTCGAGGCCGTCTTCGGTGGCGAGCCAGACGAATCCGCGGCGATCCTTCGCCACGCCGTAGACGACTCCGTGGCGGAGGCCGGCTTCGGGTGTCAAGCGCCGGAAGCGGGTTGGGCTGGTCCAGAGACGCTCCGCCGCGAGCGCCCCTGGGCCACGGCTCTCCTGTGCGGCGCTCGCCGGCGCCGGGGCCAGCGAGAGCGCGACGAGTGCGAGCAGGAGCGAGCGCTCCAGGGCCGCGGGGCGCCGCGAGGGCCACCTGACGCCCGACTCGATCCCGGCCCCGGTCACGTCGTCGAGCATACCGGAGCGCGACTCCCATAGGCTGCGAAGATGTCGATGTCGCGGCTCGCCGCGCCGAAAGCGCGTACCATCGCCTGGAGCGTGACGGCGCTAGCGTCGCTGACGTTCGGATGCGCCCGTCGGGAGCCGCTTCCGAACGTCGTGGTGATCACGCTCGACGGCCTGCGCCAGGACCACCTTTCGTTTCTCGGTTACTCGCGCCCGACCTCTCCGAACATCGATTGGCTAGCGGAGCGCGGGCGCGTGCATCGCACGATCGTGCCGACGAGCTGCTCGACGAAGGCCTCCCTCACCTCTCTCCTCACGTCGCTCGACTACAGCTCACACCGGCTGATCGCTCACTCGGCGAAGCTGGACGACAACTTCGAGACGCTAGCCGAGACCTTTCAGCGCCACGGCTACGCCACTTTCGGCGCCGTCGCCACACCGCATCTGTCGGCGACGCTCGGGTACGGCCAGGGCTTCGACCGCTACGCGGACTATTCCCATCTCGAGGAGGAGTTCGTCTCGGCCGACCGCGTGATCGGAGACGCCCGCGACTTCGTCGGTGCCTCTCCCGCCGGCCGCCCCTACTTCCTCTATCTCCACCTAGAGGAGCCTCACCCGCCCTGGATCCACGACTCGCCCTGGGTCGAGGGCGCCACCACAGCGGCCCGATTCTTCGGAATGGGCTGCGGCTACATTCCGCTCCAGCAGGAGCTCGACGAGCTCGATCCCGCGGAGCGGTACGACCTCGTTGCCAAGTACGACGGCGCGATCCGCTTCGCGGACGAGCAGCTCGGCACGCTGATCGCGCTCTTGCGAGCACGCGGCGAGCTCGACGAGACCCTGATCGCGATTTCGACAGACCACGGGCTCGAGCTACTCGAACGCTACTCGGCGAGCCACGGTTTCAACCCGTTCGACGAGGTGCTGAAGGGCTTCCTCGTCCTCTTCGACGGCCGCACGCAGCGGACCCCGTTACAGCCCTTCGACGACCTCCAAGGGCGGATCTTCGACATCGGACCGACGCTCCTCGCGGCGGCCGGTATTCCGGCGCCGGCTGGAGTCGACGGCGTCGACCTGGCGAGCGCGAAGCTCCCGGCCTATGCGTTCGCCACCTGCTACGGGATTGAGGCGGTGCGGAGCCGAGAGTTCAAACTGGTTCACTTCGACCTCCGCGCGGCCCGGAAGTGGTACCGCAAGACCCACCGCCCGGTCGGTCTTCCCGAGGGCTTCCAGCTCTTCGACCTGCGCTCCGACGCCGGCGAGACTCGCGACATCGGCGATCAACGTCCAGAGATCCGCGACCGACTGATACGGGAGCTCTTGCGCTATCGCGAGCGGCCACCCAAGTTCACGACCGAGGGTGGCGTCGTTCCGAACGAGGAGCGCTCCGAGGAAGAGCTCGAGCGGCTTCGGGCGCTCGGTTACCTCGGCTGAGGGAGGTTGGCCGCGACCAGCTGCCGCAGCAGTGCGATGTTGTCGCGGTGTCCGGTAAAGCGCGCCGTGATTTTACCGCGGATCGGATAGCCGAGCAGGTAGAGATCGCCGATGACGTCGAGAATCTTGTGCCGCACGAACTCGTCGTGGAAGCGCAGCTCGGTGTTGACCACGTCGTCCTCGCCGACCAGGATGAAGTTGTCGAGCCGGCCTCCCGAGCCGAGGCCGAGCTCGTTGAGCATCTTGAGGTCGCGCATGAATCCGAACGTACGTGCGGGCGCGATCTCGTCGCAGTAGGCGGCAAAGCTGGTCATCTCGAAGTCGTACGTCTGTTCGCCGATCGGAGGCGGATAGCGCAGCAGATAGGAGACGGCGAAGCCGTCGTACGGCTCGATCGCCAGTGACTTGTCCCCGGCGCCGACCTCGTAGCGTCGATCTACCACGAACTCGCCGCGCGGGAGATCCTGATCGGCCACGCCGATCTCCTCGAGAGTGCGGCAGAACTCGAGCGCCGATCCGTCGAGGACCGGTACCTCGCCGTGGCACTTGATGAGCAGATTGGTGACCCCGGCAGCGTGGAGCGCCGACAGCAGGTGCTCGACAGTCTTGATGGTAGCGCCGCCCAGCGAGAGGGTGGTGGCGTACTCGGTATCGGCCACGGCGGAGACGTGCGCCGGGATCGACTCGCCGGACGGGAGAGAGAAGAAGTGGATGCCGCTGCCGGGCGGCAGCGGCTGCAGCACCAGGCCGGTACGTCCGCCCGAGTGGAGGCCGAGACCGTAGAGCACTGTGGGGTGCCGGATCGTTCGCTGTGGCTCCGCACCGGCGACGACTCCTCTAAGCGGAACGGGCGCTGTCCGGGTGGGCTCGCTCGCGATCGAGACGCGTTCAGCTCCCATCGACCGCGCCGCGCCGACGGCGGTCGAACGAGCACTGCGACTAGCCACAGCCGAGCGTGCCGCTTCGAGCACCTGTTCGTAGGAGGGCGGCTTTTCGAGATAGTCGTGCGCCCCCATCTTGATCGCCCGCACCGCGGTGGCTGTCGTACCGTGCCCAGAAAGGAGCACCACCGCGGCGTGCGGATCGATCTCGCGCAACGACGCCAGCACCTCGAGCCCGTCGCGGTCGGGGAGCCAGACATCGAGAAAGACCATATCGGGGCGCCGGCGGCGATACAGCTCGAGCGCCTCCTCGCCGGAAGTGGTGGCGATCGTCTCGAAATCGTGATCGGCCAGCACACCGCCGAGCGTTTCGAGGATCGCGGTCTCGTCGTCGACCAGGAGAACGAGAGGCTTCACGACCGAGAGTGTAACGCGACGCGCCGCGTGCCGCGCGAGGACTCGACCCGTGGCGTGTTATGGTGCTCGACTCCATGGCGGCTGCGGCCGATCGTCGACGAGAGGCGCTCGCCGCGACACTGGTCGGTCACCTCGATCGCGGCGCGCGGGCCAACGTGGCTCGCCTTTTCGGCCAGATTCGCCCCGAGGACGTGGCGCTGCTCCTCGGTGGCCTCGGCTCGGCCCACCGTCTCGCAGCCTTCAACTATCTGCTCGCCGACTTCCCGGATGCCGCCGGCGAAGTGCTGACCGAAATGCGTTCGGCGCAGCGATTGAACCTGCTCGAGCAGCTACCAGCCGAGAGTGCGGCGGCGCTCCTGGCGCGGCTACCGGTCGACGATGCGATCTTCGTCCTTGACGCCCTGCCGACGGCGCTCGAGGAACGACTCGTCGAGACCGCCGGCCTGCGCGAGCTGGCGGAGTTTCGGTCGCAACGCGCCTATCCCGATTCGAGCGCCGGACGCCTGATGGAGAGCGATCTCTTGGCGCTCCCCGAAGCGATCACCGTGCAGAACGCGATCGCGGCGATCCAGGGGCGGCGCGAGGTCGAGATGATCTTCTATCTCTACATCGTCGACCGCGGCCGCAAGCTGGTGGGGGTCACTTCGTTGCGCCGGCTACTGCTCTCGAAACCCGACCAGGTCTTGGGCGAGATCATGCAGCGAGAGGTGATCCGCGTCCACGTCGACACCGATCAGGAGGAGGTCGCCCGGCAGGCGGCGCGCTACGACCTGCTCGCAGTGCCGGTCGTCGACTCCGAGGAGCGGCTGGTCGGCATCGTCACGGTGGACGACATCCTCGACGTCGTCAAGGAGGAGGCGACCGAGGATCTGCTCAAGATGGCGGGCACCTCGGAAAGCGAGCTGCTCTACGAGGAGCGCGTGCTCGCCATCGCCCGGGTGCGGCTGCCGTCTCTGCTGGTGAGCCTGGTCGGCCTCCTGCTCACCGGCATTCTGCTCGAGCGCTTCCAGGAGCGCTTCGGCGATGCGCTCTTCCTGCTCGCTTTTGTTCCGGTGATCATGGGTCTCTCGGGGTCGATCGGCGGTCAGGCAGCTATCGTCGCGGTGCGCGGGCTCGCTTCGAAGGGCGCCGGCGCTGTGGCGGGGGAGCTCGGGCTGGCGGCGCTCCTCGGTCGCCAGCTCAGGGTCGGAGCGGTCCTGGGCGTGATCTGCGGGCTGCTGGCGGGAGGGGCGGCGCTCCTCTTTCACCGCCGTGCCGAGCTCGCCTTTGTCGTCGGTCTCTCGCTTCTGCTCGCGGTTTCGCTTGCCGCACTCCTGGGTGTCGTGGTTCCGGCGCTACTGCAGCGGGCGAGGATCGATCCCGCGGTCGCCAACGGTCCACTGCTGACGACAGTCAACGACATCCTCGCCATCCTGATCTACTTCGGTCTCGCCGCGGCAATGCTCGGCGGCCTGCAATCGTGAGCGACAAGTGGTCGTGAACGGCCTGCGGCGCTGAGGCCGCTCACGTGGCGCTCCTCTCCGCCGAGGCGATCCTGCTCGAAGTCGTCGATCTGCAGGAGGCGGATCGCATCGTCTCGTTTCTGACCCGAGAGCAGGGAAAGCGGCGCGGCGTCGCACGCGGCGCACGGCGCCGCTACAGTCGCTTCGCCGGCGAGCTTCAACCTCTGGCGAAGGTGAGGATCGGCTGGTTCGAGAAGGAGGGACGAGAGCTAGTGCGCATTACCGCCGTGGAACCGATCCGGCCCCCGAAGCGGCTGCGGCAGGATCTCGAAGGGCTGCTCGCCGGGGCGTACTTGGCCGAATCGGTCGGCACTTTCGCGCCCGAAGGGGAACCGGCCGAGCGGACGTACCGGCTGCTCGACACGGTTCTCCAGGCGCTCGAGAGTGGCATCTCTAGGTCGCTGACGCTGCGCTACTTCGAGAGCTGGCTGCTGCGTCTGGGCGGCATCTTTCCGTCGCCGCGGGCCTGCCCGCTCTGCGGCCGGCCGCTTCGAGATGGTGCAGCGCTGGCGGCGTCCGGAGAGGCCCTTCTCTGTCGAGCGTGTGCGGGAGAGAATCCGGGAGTCGTCGCCGTGACGGCCGCCGCGGTCGACTTCTGGACCCGAGCCGGGCGCGAGAGTCTGACCGAGATGGCGGCGCGAGCGCCGACCGCGGCGGTGCTCGACGAAGTCGAAGCGGTGACGGGGAGGATCCGCCGCCACTTCCTGCAGGCGGAGATCCGCAGCTACGAGGTTCTCCAACGGACCCTACGAGGGCTGGCCGAAGTGGAGCGATGATGAAGAGTTTTCAGGAGCTGATTCTGGCCCTCTCCGAGTTCTGGGCGAGTCAGGGCTGCATCTTGCAGCAGGCCTACGACCTCGAGGTAGGCGCCGGAACGATGCACCCCGACACGTTTCTGCGCGTCCTCGGTCCCGAACCGTGGAAGGTCGCCTACGTACAGCCCTCCCGGCGCCCCGCCGACGCGCGCTACGGCGAGAACCCGTTCCGCCTCGGCAAGCACTATCAGTTTCAGGTCGTCCTCAAGCCGTCGCCTGCCGATGTGCAGCGCCGCTACGTGCGGAGCCTCGAAGCGATGGGGATCGATCTCCGCCTCCACGATCTCCGCTTCGAGGAGGACAACTGGGAGGCGCCCACCCTCGGCGCCTGGGGAGTGGGCTGGCAGGTGATGCTCGACGGCATGGAGATCACGCAGTTCACCTACTTCCAACAGGCCGGCGGCATCGACCTCGAGCCGATCTCGTGCGAGATCACCTACGGGCTGGAGCGAATCACGATGTTCCTGTCGCTCGAGAAGTCGATCTACGACATCGCCTGGGTGCCGGGCGGCATCGACTATCGCGGTGTTCGCCACCAGGACGAAGTCGAGATGTCGAAGTACGGCTTCGAGGTCGCGGATGTCGACTTCCTGCGCACTCAATTCGAAGGCTTCGAGCGCGAGTCGAAACGCTGCCTCGAGTTCGGCATCGTGTTGCCAGCCTACGAGTGCGCCCTCAAGTGCTCGAACGCCTTCAACCTCCTCGACGCGCGCGGGGCGATCTCGGTGACCGAGCGCGTGGCGCTGATGAAGCGGGTGCGCGACCTGGCGATCGCCTGCGCGAAAGCGTACCTGGCGAGTCGCGAGCGGCTCGCTTTTCCGCTCCTGTCGCCCGGCATGGGCGCGGCTCCGGCCGGAGGCACGGCGTGAGCGCCGGCGAGCTGCTGCTCGAAGTGCGGGTCGAAGAGATCCCGGCGCGCATGCTGCCGGGGGCGATCGCCGAGCTGGGCACGCGCCTGTTCGAGGAGCTGATGGCGAAGGGCGTCCCGCCCACCGAGATCGAGAGTGGCTTCACGCCGCGCCGGCTCTGGCTCGTGCTCCGCGGTCTGCCGGCCCGGGAGGCTGATCGAAGGGCCGTCGAGATCGGGCCGCCGGTTGCGAACGCTTTCGCGCCCGACGGCAGTCCGACGGCAGCGGCGATCGGCTTCGCGAAGAAGTTCGACGTCGAGGTCTCGGCGCTTCAAACGAGAGATCTTGCGAGAAGCGAGAGCTTCCCATTGCAGGGGGAGGGTGTCGCTCGGGGGGCTGGAGGCATCTCCGCGGCTCTGAAGGGCGAGCGGGTGGTGCTGGAGCGAGTGATCGCGGGCCGAACGGTGCGCGACATCCTGGTCGAACGGATCCCATCTCTTCTGGGAGGCCTCTCCTGGGCCAAGACGATGCGGTGGGGCTGCGGGATCGGTCCTTGGGTGCGGCCGTTGCACGGCATCGTGGCGCTCCTCGACGGCGAGGTCCTCCCGTTCGAGCTCTTCGAGGTCGCCTCCGGGCGAGCGACGGTCGGCCATCCAACTCTTTCGCCGGAGCCGTTCGAGGTGGCCAGCGTCGCCGAGTGGAGAGCTCGGCTCGCCGAGCGCGGCATCGTCCCGGGCGTCGAAGAGCGGCGGGCGTCGCTACTCGCCGAGATGGAGCGTTGCGCTTCGGCAGCGGAGGGGGCGCTGATCGACGATCCCGAGCTGCTGGCCAAGCTGGCCGCGATCTGCGAGATCCCCGGCGTGATGGAGGGCTCCTTCGATGCGGCGCTCCTCGAGCTGCCGCGTGAGGTCCTGCAGACCTCGCTGCGCGATCATCAGAGCGCCCTGACTGTCGAGCGCGACGGCCGAATCCTCCCCCTCTTTCTCACCGTCATGGATCGGCCCGACGACCCCGCCGGGCGGGTGCGCGCTGGCAACGAATGGGTCGTCGCGGCGCGCCTCGCCGACGCGAGCTTCTTCTGGCGCAAGGATCGGGCTCATCCGCTCGCGGCTCGCATCGCGGCGCTCGACGGGCTCGCTTTCCATCAGGAGCTCGGATCGTACGGCGAGAAGCGGCGGCGACTGATCGCGCTCGGCGAGGCGATCGCGGCGCGCTCGGGATGCGATGGCGCCGAGAGCGGCGCGGTCGCGCAGGCAGCGTCGCTGGCCAAGTGCGACCTGTCGTGCGAGATGGTACGCGAGCTGACTTCGCTCCAAGGGGTGATGGGCGGCATCTACGCGCGCGAGGACGGCGAGCCCGAGGCGGTCTGGCAGGCGATCGCCGACCAATATCGGCCCGCGGCGGCCGAGGACGAGTTGCCGCGAGGTCGGGTCGGTCGGATCGTCGCGTTGGCCGACCGGATCGACACTCTGGTCGGCTTCTTCGCGCTCGGCCCCAAGTTCAGGCCGTCGGGAAGCAAGGATCCGTTCGGCCTTCGCCGGGCGGCGACCGGTGTCGTCCGCCTAGCGCTCGAAGGCGACTCGACGCTCGCACTGCCGACGCTCTGCGCCGAGAGCCTGACCGCGTACCGACAGCTCCTGGCGGCGCGCCCGGCCGCTCCGCCGAGCGACGATCCGCTCGTGGCGCTCGGCGGCTTCCTCTGGGATCGGGCCGAGCATCTCCTCGGCCTCGCCGGGATCTCCTACGACGAGATCGCGGCCGCGAAGGGGGGAAGGGGGCGATCGGCAGCGCTCGACTTTCGCGGCGCGCTCGACTGCGGGCGCGCTCTCCAACGCGCGCGTGGCGATGCTTCCTTTCTTGCGGTGGTTCTCGCCGCCAAGCGGATCGCCAACATCACGAAGGGCGTCGCCGCGACGCCTGTCGATCCGGAGGCGCTCGAGCTCGCCCAGGAGAGGTCCCTGCACGCTGCTGCGCAGGCGTTCGACGAGGAGCTGGAGAAGGCACTCGCGCAGCGCGACTTCACCGCCAGCCTCACCGCCGTGGCTCGCCTGGCCCCGTCTCTGGAGGCGTTCTTTCAGGAAGTCCTGGTGATGGACTCGGACGTCGAGAAGCGGACCAACCGCCTGGCGCTGCTCGCCGGCCTCGGCCGCGCGATCGCTCGGCTGGCCGACCTGTCTCAGCTGGTGGTGGACAAGGCGAGCTACAGGGAGCCCGCATCGGCC
>CAZPYU010000085.1:0-4808 GCA_964590905.1 uncultured Thermoanaerobaculia bacterium | reverse complement strand
TTTTAGACTGTATCTGTAGCCAGTCGGGTTAGCGGTGCGGCCAGAAGTTTAATGCCAGGAGGGGCCTTGGCGCCTGCCCGGTCCTCCAGGTCCGTGAGTCCGTCGGTGATGTACTGCTGGATGTCCGTCTGGGTCATGATCACTTCGGTCAGACGCGTCGCCAGTAACACCTGGACTTGTTCGTCTTCGAACACCTCCGTTGTGGTCGAGACGAAGTTGTCCTCGTCTTGAATCTGTCGTTCCTGCCAGATCGAAATGGCGGCGGGAATAGACAGAACGCCGCCGAGAATGATCAAGAATGACACGATTAACAGGCGAATAGGCATAGAACTCCCTCGATCCAAAGGAATGTGTTTCCCGCCTACTATCCCAGTTTTCCCACCCGGCGTACACTCCGGAACCGCTCGCCGCGTCCGAGGAATGTTCGTCAGTCTGAAAGAAACCGGTACAGGTCGCCCTCCCTCCCCACGCCCGAGATGTGTATAGTCAGCTACGAACGACGCGACTTATGACAACAAGGAGGTCCAGACCATGAGGCAAAAGATACTGGTGTCGGCGATGGCGGCGTTCGTCGCGCTCATCGCTACGTCATCGGCATTCGCATTCGAGTGCTACAACGCCAACCGTTCCGACCAGGGCAACGCCGCCGCCGGCGCCAACAGTAAGGGACTGGCATCCATTGAGACGATTCTGGCGGATCCGAATTTCGTCGGCCTATGTCCCGCCGGCGTCGCTCACGTGATTGAGGGCCTCGACGAGGCCGGCTTCAAGACCAATATTCTGATCAACGTCCACACCGTGATGGCGCAGGGCCTTGAGAAGAACGGGAAGGGCGAAGATTTGCTCCATAACGGGAGGGGCATTGATCACCTTACCGAAGAGTTCTTCGCTACAGCAGATCCACTGATCGGCGAAGGCTTCGAAATCTGCGGCGGTTAGGCGGCAACAAACGTTCATCCGCGAATAATCATGAGCCCCCGCCGGAATCCGGCGGGGGCTCATGATTCCTATGGCAACTTCCTCGCTCACGAACTCAGGAAGCCGCGCGCGTGCTGCTCAAATGCGTTCAGCAGCAGCGGCTTGATTATGACCGTCTGTGGCATGTGCGTCTTCTTGGCGCACCACCCCAGGTAGCTCAGCAGTCGCGCAAGGACGAACGCAGGCAGCATCTCCAGGTGCGAGTCCGGTAGCTCCCGGCACTCTCGATATCCCCTGACGAACGCACCCAGGCATGGCTCGAACGCCGGGGTGTCCAGCAGATCGAAAACGGCGGTGGCGATGTCGAGCATGTGCCAGCTGTCGCCCGCGTCGTCGAAATCCACCAGCCTGATCCCGTCTGCGCACACGAAAATGTTCTCCGGCAGGAAGTCCCCGTGCGACAGGCCGTAACGGTCGGTCGCCTTGCCGAACTCCCCTAGAATCTCCTCAAGCCTCTCGCTGACGTCCAACAGCAACCGCCTCTGCTCTTACGGACGGCGCCGCACTCCGCCCAAGAGGGTCAGTCCACGGAGAGCCCGCATTTCCCGGCGTGACTTCATCTCCACCTCACTTTCGCTTCATCTGCGGTTCATTCCGAACCAGCATCTTAGAGGTGCGCGCAGTGATACGTAACGACAATCAAGGAGGTAAGTAATGAAAAAGGCAATCGTGGGGTTGGCCATCCTCGCAGTTGTGTCGACAGCCGTCACAGCCTGCATCGGATCGAGCCAGGCCGCCCAGGATCCGGTTCCGCTCAAAGACGCGAAGTTGAACATCGAACACAACGCCACCGACAGCGATACCGGATTCCAGGGTTTCATCGACAGCGAGGGCTGGAAGTCGCTGGACGTCAGGGGACCTGATGGCACCGTCCTCTCGTTCGCAGGACGTGGCGATCTGGCCAAGCTTGGTCTGACGGAACTGTTTTTCGAGACCGTCGAGCCAGCAAACGCTGACGTGCCGATCGATGAGATGCTCGCCAACCTGCCGGCAGGCGACTACGAGATAAGTGGCCCAACGATGGAGAACGGCGAGAGCCTGGGCAAGACGGCAGGCACGGCCTGGCTGACGCACAACATCCCGGCCGGCGCCGAGCTCATCTCACCCGCGGCACGGGCCACGGTGCCCACGAACGGCCTGGTCGCGAGATGGGGTGCTGTCACAGAGACGATCAACGGCGGCAGCGTGAACATCATCGCCTACCAGTTGATAATCGAAAAGGACGCGCCGCCGCACGCGCACATGATCGGCAAGATCGGGCTCAGCATGTACCTCCCATCCTCGGTGACCAGCATCGCCGTGCCGAACGGATTCCTCGAGCCGGGCACAGGTTACAAGTGGGAAGTGCTGGCGATCGAGGAAAGCGGCAACCAGACGCTGTCGTCAGGCGAGTTCCAGACGCAGTAGCAACGCGGATCACGCACAGACCGCGCACCGGGGCTGTTCCCGATGCGCGGTCTGTCGTGGAGGCCTGACTTCAACTGCCGCCGGCGTATGTCAGGCGAAGTTCGTTTGGCAGTTTTGGTCTTTCTGATATGAACTCGTATTCCAGAATTCGCTAACATACTTCACGCGACCTTTAGCGGGAGGCCCACTCCACCAACCAAATCTCGTAATCCCCGGATAACCCCTTCAATTCCACCGTCCGGCTCTCCCCCCAAACTACGTCCGACCCCTGCAACAACGCCTTCACCACGCCGGACACCAGTATCTCGCCCCCGTTCGCCTGAGACGCCACCCGCGCCGCCATGATCACGTTGCGGCCGAAGAAGTCCTCGCCTTCCTTGATGACCTCCCCGGCGTGGAGGCCGATGCGGACGAGGACGGGCTCAGCGGAGGTTGGGCCGGGTTCAGACGCCCGTAGGGGCGAGGCATGCCTCGCCCCTACGTCAGTATCCGAGACGTCATCCGGCAGTTGCTCAACCCCTACGCCCCGATCCACCCCACCGGCGTCGTTTCTCTCCGCCAGCGCTTTCTGGATGGCTGAGGCGCACGCCAGCGCCTTGCCGGCGCTCTGGAACGCCAGCATGAAGCCGTCCCCTTCGGACTTGACCTCGAAGCCGCTGTGGGCCTTGATCTGCTCACGAATGATGGCGTTGTGCTCACGCAGTACCTCCATGAACTTCGTGTCGCCGAGGCGGTCGGCCATCGCGGTGGAGCCTTCGATATCGCTGAACATGATCGTGACGGTGCCGTCCGGCGCCGGGTGCACGCTGATTTTCGGGCGTTCGCGCTGCACCGCTGCCGCCACGGCATCGATCGAGCTGTAGACGCTGCCCGAAGAGATCCCCTGCAGTTCCAGCTTCCTGGCGATGACGCGGTCCAGGTAGAGCCGGGCCCCGTGCTGCTGGAAGAGCGCCGCCGCGCGGTCCAGCAGTTGCAGCGTCTCCGCGCGCTCGCCGCGCCGGTCAGCTACTTCCGCGAGGCCCTGCAGGCAGCGTCCGGCCTGGATCGGCAAACCCTCGCGCTCGCACCAGGCCAGGCTTCTTTCGTAATGCTCCGCCGCTTCGTCCACCAATCCGCGATGCAGCACGATGTCCGCGAAGATCCGGTGCATACAACTCGCTGCGATCTGGTCGTAGGGCCGAGGCGTCGGCGCATCTTGCCGGCGGCGCAGGACCTTCTCCGCCGCTTCCATGAACGCGTCGTCGGCCAGATGCGGGAGCGCCTCGTCAACGTGGCTGAGCGCCCAAGCCTCTATCGCCACGTCGTCGTGGAACCCCGCCGACGGACTGGCCTTCATGGCCTCACGCAGGCGCGTAAACTCCTGTCGTGCCTGCTCGACGTGGCCGGCGTTGAATGTGACGCGCGCGCGCGCTCCCAATATGTGTGACAGGTACAGGGGGAAACCGCCCGCCACGGCGGGGTCCGGCAGTAGATTCAGCGCCCGTTCGTGATCGTTCGCCATCTGGGCGCACCAGGCCTTCAACAGCGGGATAGGATAGCCCACGTCAGCGGCGCGCTCTTCCGCTAACGTCTCGAATCCGGCGAAGTCGCAGCGCGCGACCATCAGCGCGGCAAGCATGGCGGCGCTGTTGTCCTCGAACCAGCGGATATGGTGTTCGCGCGCGTAGACGAACGCCCGCTCCATGACCGCCTTTCCCTCATCGAGGCGCCCCATAGTGAGGACGGAATTGGCGTGGAAGAACAGCGACCCCGCTGCCTCGTTCGGCCTGCCAAGGCGCGCAAAAAGCTCGAACGCCTGACCCTGCAGTGCGACAGTCCGCTCGAGATCTCCAACAGCCGCAGCTCTCTGCGCATCACCAGCCAGGAGTACTGCCTGCACGTCCTCAAACCCGTGCGCATCGGCCAGCGCCGCTGCGCGCTGCGCGACGCGTCCGGTTTCCTCGGTGCCGAGCGTCCTGTCCCAGTCGGGGAAGGTAAGCCGGCCCAATAATCGCGCCTCCAGGTAGGGCTCGCTGTCGCCCAACGCCGCGAGCGCGTCCTTGATCAGGCCGAGCTGACGCGCGGGAGGAGCATCAATCAGCAGCGCCTCCAACGTCGCGCGCGCCGCACCGGACGCGTCGTCACGCTCCCGGTAGATGGAGACCGCGCGCATCAGCGAGCGCCACCCGGCGCGCCACTCGCCGTCGTTGCGGGAACAGATGCCCAGGGCCGTCAGCAGCGCCGCTTCGTCCTCGCCGAGCGCGTCCTCGGCCTCGCTGACGAGCGCCAGGCAGTGCTCATAATGGCGCGCCGCGACGTCCCAGGCGAACTGCGCCTCCGCCTGCTGAGCCGCCAGCTTCGCGTAGTGCACGGCGCTGGCGGCGTGGCGCGGTGACAGCATGGCCGCCTCGACGAAGTGCACCGCGAGCCGCGTCGCGCGCTCA
>CAZPYU010000084.1:0-9677 GCA_964590905.1 uncultured Thermoanaerobaculia bacterium | reverse complement strand
GCTGACACGATCCAGCGCTAGGTCTCGTTGCCGTACTTCTGGCAACGGGGCGACGACAGGTCGAGCGGGGTATAGTTTTTTCGTGCCCGACACCCTGTCCCAGTTCGAGTCTCTGGAAGGAGCGCTCCGGAGCGCTTGCCTGGAGATTTACTCGCAGCGCCTCCGTAGCTTGGCGGTCTTCGGTTCGGTGGGCCGCAAGACGCCGCGGCCGGAATCGGACTTGGACTTGCTGTTGGTGGTCGAGGGCCTTGCGGACGGCCGCGTCGCTCGTCTGGACGAGTTCCGGAGCATCGAGGCGCGCTTGGCTTCAGCACTCGAACGAGCCCGGAAATCTGGAATCTCCACCGAGCTCTCGCCGGTCTTCAAGACGCCGGCGGAGCTCGAGCAGGGGAGTGTCTTGCTGCTCGACATGGTCGAAGATGCTCGCATCCTCGTCGACCGCGACAGCCTACTGGCGCGGCGCTTGGAGCGGCTGCGTCAACGGCTCGCCGAGCTCGGGGCGCGACGGATTCGCCGCGGCGATGCATGGTTTTGGGACCTCAAGCCCGACTACCGCCCGGGCGAGGTCTTCGAGCTGTGACCAACCAGACGCTGGCGGAGAGCTATCTCACCAAGGCTCGCGCGCGACTCGCGATCTTGCCAGTCCTCACCGACCAACAGGCGTATTCGGATGTCGTCAGGGAGTCCCAGGAGATCGTGGAGCTGGCGCTCAAGGCCATGCTGCGCCAAGTCGGTATCGAGCCGCCGCAGTGGCACGACGGCGGCGGCTTCCTGCTCGAGTACGCCTCGCGCTTCACGCCGGATCTCCAGCCGCGCCTGCCGGCGTTGGCGGAGGCGTCGGCGTGGCTGCGCAAGGAGCGGGAGTTCGCCTTCTACGGCGAGATCGACCTCATTCCCACCGAGCGCTACGGACGGGCCGATGCTGACCGCGCGGCGTCCGCAGCGCACCTTGCGGTCACTGCCGCCGCCGAAGCGATCGAGGGCACGACCTGAGCTTGTCGCGAAAGCGGGTCGTCCTGGGACCACATCGACAGCTACCGCAAGCTGTCGACCAGCTCGACGAGCCTCACCGCGGCCTCTGCGCTCGGCACCGGCAGCTTGACGCGATCGCGACGCAGCGACAGCTCGATTTGGCCGGCCGCGAACGACTTGCCGCCGACTACCGCCCGCACCGGAATACCGAGCAGATCAGCGTCCTTGAATTTGACTCCGGGGCGCTCGTCGCGGTCGTCGAAGAGCACCTCCAGCCCGCGCGCCTCGAGCCTGTCGGCCAGCTCGGCCGCAGCTCGCGACGACTCCGGATCGTTCGGAGAGAGAGCGATCACCAGCACCTCGAACGGCGCCAGCGGCAGCGGCCAGATGATTCCGTCGGCGTCGTGGTTCTGCTCGATGGCCGCCGCGACGGTGCGCCCGATGCCGAGTCCGTAGCAGCCCATGATCATCGGCGCATCGACCCCCTGCTCGTCGGCAAAAGTGCAGCCCATCGCCTGCGAGTACTTGGTGCCGAGCTTGAAGACGTGCCCGACTTCGATGCCGCGTGAGAGGGCGAGCGGCTGGTCGCAACGTGGGCAGGGGTCGCCGGCGACGACCAGCGCCAGGTCGTGCCACTCGGCGAGGTCGGGAGCGTCGCGCTGCCAGTCGACGTCGACCAGGTGCGCATCGACTGCGTTCGCACCGCAGACGAAGCCCGCCAGGCCGCGCACGGAGTCGTCGGCGAGGAAAGGAACCGGCTTCCCGAGACCGACCGGTCCAGCGAAGCCGACCGGGGCGCCCGTCACCTCGCGCACGCGCTCCTCCGGCGCCAGGCGCAGATGGA
Organism: uncultured Thermoanaerobaculia bacterium; assembly: GCA_964590905.1. Lineage (GTDB taxonomy): Bacteria > Acidobacteriota > Thermoanaerobaculia > Multivoradales > JAGPDF01 > JACTMI01. The sequence continues at coordinate 7,861 of CAZPYU010000084.1, read as the reverse complement.
CCGCTTCGGGCAGCGCGTTCAGAAGCTTCACCTCGTTGACCTCGCGATCGCCGCGGATCGCCACCGCGACGATCTCCCCGCGGTCGGTCTCGTAGAGCAGCGTTTTGACGAACCGCTCGGCGGCGACGCCCAAGAATGCCGAGACCTCGGCGATCGTCGTCTGGCCGGGGGTGTCGACGCGGCGCATCGGCGCTGCGGTTGCCGGCTCGGCGACCCCCCAACTCCCGCGCTCCGCTTTCTCCTGGTTGGCGCCGTAGCCGCATGCCGGGCAGCGCACGACGGCGCTCTCGCCGGTCGGGGCGACGACCATGAACTCGTGCGACGAAGAGCCGCCGATCGTGCCGGTGTCGGCCTCGACCACGATGAAGTCGAGCCGGCAGGCGGTGAAGATCCGCTCGTAGGCGGCGCGCATCGCCTGGTAGCCCTCGTCGAGGCTCGCCGCGGTGGCATGGAACGAATAGGCGTCCTTCATCAGGAACTCGCGCCCGCGCATGAGGCCGAAGCGCGGCCGGATCTCGTCACGGAACTTGGTCTGGATCTGGTAGAGGTTGAACGGAAGCTGGCGGTAGCTCTTGACGTCGCGACGCACCAGGTCGGTGATCACCTCTTCGTGCGTGGGGCCGAAGCAGAAGTCGCGCTCGTGGCGATCGCGGATGCGCAGCAGCTCCTTGCCGTACGTCTGCCAACGGCCCGACTCCTGCCAGAGCTCGGCGGGCTGGATGGCCGGCATCGCCAGCTCGACCGCGCCGGCGGTTCCCATCTCGCGCCGCACGATCGCCATGAGCTTCCAGAGGCTCCGCCAGCCGAGAGGAAGGTAGGTGTAGATCCCGCCGGCGAGCTTGCGGATCATTCCGGCGCGCATCATCAGCTGATGCGACACCACCTCGGCGTCGTTGGGGACCTCGCGCGTGGTGTGGAGGTAGTAGCGGCTCCAGCGCGTCATCGCTTCGGCTTCCTCTGCACCCGTTCGAGGAGCTGCGCCGAGTCCTTGAGACACTCCATCATCCGCTCTTCGAGCGCGCCGACCCTTGGCTGCAGCCCGCGAGCGCGCCCGAAGGCGCCGCGCGCTCGCTCCTCCTCGCCGGCGGCGAGAAACGCCATGCCCAGATGGGTCAAGGTGGTCGGCGAGGAGCCGAGATCGTTCGACTTCTCGAGACAATCGACCGCCTGATCGTACTCCTTGCGCTTGTAGTACACCCAACCCAGCGCGGCGAGCGGAAACTGCTTCAGCTCGTCGGGCGCCAAGTCCAGTGAGCGGCGCGCGAAGTCGAGCGCCTGGTCGAGATCCTCCTCCATCTCGGCCAGGTTGTAAGCCATCTCGTAGTAGGCGATGGTGCGCGCGAAGTTCGACTCCACCTCGTCGAGCAGCGCGCGGCCGATCCTGTTCCCCTCGCGGTAGTTGCCCGTGCTCCGCAGCGCGGCGATGAGAACGGCAGACGCTGTCGTCCGCAACATCTCGTTCGGTTCGAGGTCCAGAACGCGGCGCGCCGAGCGCTCCAGCTCCTCGGCGCGATCGAGCGACAGGCAAGTGAGAGCGTGCGACATCAGGAGCGTCGGGTTGTCGGGTTCGAGCACCAGCGCGCTCTGATAGGCGCTCAGCGCTCGGTCGGAGTCGCCCTTCGCGATCAGCCGTTCCGCCTTGGCCACCAGCGCAGCCGCTTCCGCTCCGACTTGGGGCAGTGGTACGCCGCCGCCGCCGGAAAGGAAGCGCACCAGGTCCTGATAGCGCAACCGGCGTGGGTTCAGCCGCTGCGCCTCGCGAAACGAGGCCAGCGCTTTGCGGTTCCAGTGCTTGTCGAGGTAGGCGAGGCCCAAGAGATAGTGCGCCTCTTCGAAAGCCGGGTCGATGCGCACCGCCTCCTGCAGGCAGCGGATCGATTCGCTCGGTTGCCCCATTTCGTAGCGGCAGTTGCCGAGCAGGTAGAGCGCCTGCGGAACCGGATCCAGCTCGCACGCCCGTTCGAGGTAGGCGACGGCGTTCGAGAGCTGCCCTTGCGCCGCCGCTACGGCGCCCAGACTGAAGTGCGGCAGAAACGAGTCGGGATAAATCGCGATGGCGCGTTTGAGCAGCCCCTCGGCGCGCGTCACGTCGCCCTTCTCGTGGCAGATGACGCCCGAGTAGACGAGCGCCTCGAACTGGTCGGCCCGCGACTCGAGTGCCTTGCCGAAGTAGACGAGGGCGTCGTCGGCCTCGCCCTCGTTGAACGCTGTTTCGCCGAGAAAAAGCGCCAGCTCGTAGTTGTCCCTATCCAATCGAAAGGCCTGCTCGAGACTGCGCCGGGCGCGATCGAGATCGAAGGCGAAGAGGGCGTACTCGGCGTCCTCGAGATGCTTCTGAAACAGCTTGCGGCGCTGGCCCGAATAGAGCGCGCCGATGCGATCCTTGACCGCGGCGAAGCGCTCGCGCTTCTCCAGCGCGCGGAGCTGGTACTCCATGTTGGTGCGCCAGAGGTCGCTCCACTCCTCGCGTCCGAGCAGGCGCCGCCTCTCGAACAGCTCGCGCAGGGTCGCGAAGCCGGTCTGACTGACAAGCAGGTTCTTCTCCTGCTTCTGGACGGCCGAGACCAGCTTGCCGAGCGTCTCGGCGGTGCGCTTGACCGCCTCTTCGAGGATCGAAACTCGCTCGAGGAGGTGCTCGTCGAGCGAGAACTCGGCGTCGCGCTCGCCGGCTAGCTCCTGGCCCTCTTCGGTGGGCGGCCCCGAGAGCACCAGGAGCCTCTGGTGACAGCGCGAGCAGAGGTCGCGCTCAGCAGGGTTCGGCGCGCGGCACGCTTGGCAGAAGACGATCGCGCCCCCGCCGGGGTCGCCGGAGAGCTCAGGCGCTCGTTGCATGTTCGTAGAATCCGCGGCCGCTCTTGCGGCCCAGCCAACCGGCGTCGACCATCTTCACGAGTAGCGGACAGGCGCGGTACTTGTCGTCGCCGAGCCCCTCGTGCAGGACGCGCAGAATGTCGAGACAGACGTCGAGGCCGATCAGGTCGGCGAGCGCCAGCGGCCCCATCGGGTGGTTCATGCCGAGCTTCATCACCTCGTCGATCGCCTCCCGCTCGCCGACCCCTTCGTACAGACAATAGATCGCCTCGTTGATCATCGGCAGCAGGACGCGATTCGAGACGAAGCCCGGTGAGTCGTGGACCTCGACCGCGACCTTGCCGAGGCGGCGCGTCGTCGCCGCGACGATGTCGTAGGTCGCCTGCGAGGTCTGCAAGCCGCGGATAATTTCGACCAGCTTCATCATCGGCACCGGATTCATGAAGTGCATGCCGACCACCCGCTCGGGTCGTCCGGTGACGGCGGCGAGCTTGGTGATCGAGATCGACGAAGTATTGGTGGCAAGAATCGCGGTCGGCGACGCGAGGCGGTCGAGCTCCGCGAGAACTGCTCGCTTGACGTCTAGCCGCTCAACCACCGCTTCGACGACGAGATCGCAGCCGGCGACGAGGTCGAGCGCGCCGCCGGTCGACAGCCGCGCCAGGGTGGCCTCGCGCTCGGCCGCGGACAGCCTCTCCTTGGCAACCAGTCGCGCCAGGCTCTGGCCCACTGCGGCGAGCCCCTTCTCGAGTGCCGCCGCCGCCACGTCGACCATCACAGTCGGAAAACCGGCCGTGGCAGCCACCTGAGCGATACCGCTGCCCATGGTGCCGGCCCCGACGACGCCGATGGTGCGAATCTCCATGCTTCTCGTTCCCCTCGCCAGCGAGCCTACGGAGTCGCCACGCGAAGGGTCAAGCAACGCACAGCGTCGCTCAGGGCGACGGCGAGAGGAGCGGATCGCGGGTTGCCAGGGCGGCCTCGCGGCGGCCGAAACCGGTTCGCAACGCGGAGCCAACGCCGACGAAGGTCGCGGCCGTCCACGCCGCGGCCCCCACCCACGGCACGAACTTGACGATCGCCAAGAGCGTGAGTCCGACCACCGCGGCGTCGAGCAGCGGTGCGCGCCGGCGACCGGCCCACCCGAGCAGGGCACGGCCCAGGGCGTGAAAGAGCGCCACCACGCCCCAGAGCCGGGCGAAGATCGCGGCGAGCGCTACCAGCACGACCAGCGGCAGCGAGAGCGGTGAAGGGACGAGCTGAGAGAGCAGGAGAACCGAAAGGAAGGCGGCGAAGACTGCGACTAGCCCGCTCGAAAAACAGATTAGCGGTTGGTGACGAATCTCGTCGGACGCGGTCGCGATCCCGCGCCCAGCGAGCGCGCAGAGCCCGATCGTCGCCACGAGCCAGGCCGCAATCAGGCCGAGCTTCGCCGCCAGCATCACCGGCGAGCCGGGAGCGAGCCCGAGGCTGGGCCCCTCGAGGAGCGTCGTCCAGGCGCGAGAGAAGGTCGGATAGGCGATCGACCGACCGCCGATCCGCGCCCCCGGCGCAACGGCGAGCCTGCCGCCCAGAACGTGCACGCTGCCGCGCACGACGGCGCCCGCTGCGAGCGTCGCGTTTCCACCCAGAACGGTGAGGTCTCCGGCGACGCTCCCCGAGATCGTCGCCGAGCCGTCGAGCGCCGTCACCCCGGCGAGCGCGTCGCCGGCCACGATCACGTCGCGCCCCAGGCCGACGATCTGCTGCGTCGCGACGGCGCCGCGCTCGAGGAGAAGCGCCTCGGAGCCAGAACCGACTCCGGCCGCGGTCGCAGCCAGCCCCAATACGACTGGGGCCACAGCGACTACCCACGCCACTACCGGCGTCGCGATCACGCTCTTGGTCCTCGGCGCTCGGCTAGCGCCACCGGGCGCCGCCGGGCGGTCAGAAGTCGAAAGAGCAGGTAGTAGGTCGCTACCGCGAGCACAAGCCCGGCAGTCCAGTTGCCCGGCGAGCCGCGCAGCCATTCACCGACAGCATCTCCGACGCCCCGCCACGACGCGGTCGCCAGCCCGCTGCCGGCTGTGAGCGCGGCGCGGAAGAGCTCGAACAGCGCCGCCGCGACCTCGGCCGCGCCGCCGCTCGGCCGTAGTGCGGCGGCACCGCTGGCGAAAAGCGCCGCCGAGGCGACGGCGAGCGCGGCGAGGAGCGCTACAGGGAGCCGCCAAGAGCGCGGTGAACGCGCCTCCCAGGTCGCAGGTTCGAGCGCCGCCATCACTTGATCGGCGAAGCCGGGACGCGGAGAGATGCGCTCCGCAGCGAGGCGGGTCACGGCGCGCTCGGAGCGCTCCGCCTCGCTGCGGCAGTCGGCGCAGCCGGCAAGATGGAGCGTGAGCTCCTTTTGCTCCGCCGCCGACAGCTCGTTATCGAGCGCCAGCTCGATCGCCAAGAGCCAACTCTCGTGCTCCATCGCTCTCTCCTCGTCGACCATCACCTCGCGCCTCCCAGGATCGACTTCATCATCTGTCGGGCGCGGAACAGCTTGTTCTTGACCGTGCCGAGCGGCATCTGTTTCGCCGCGGCGATCTCGTCGTAGGCCAGCTCGCCGTAGTGGCGCAACAGGATCAGCTCACGGTACTCCCAGGGCAGGGCGTCGATCGCGGCCCGCACCTCGCTGCCGCGTTCGCGCTCCTCGAGCTTTTCGAGCGCCGAGGGGGCGCCGTCGGGAAGATCGATCTCCCAGCGCCCCTCTTCGCTCTCGCCACCGCCGGTCGCGATCGGAACCAGCCGGAAGCGTCGACGGCGGATCTGATCGATCGCCGCGTTCTGCGCGACGCGAAAGAGCCAGGTCGAGAAGCGGTAGCTCGGATCGAATCTGTCGAGCGCCTGATACACGCGAACGAACACCTCCTGCGCCAGATCGTGCGCGTCGTCCGAATTGCGCATCAGGCGGACCAGATAGTTGACCAGCCGCGCCTGATAGCGCTCGACAAGCTCGGCGAAGCGCTCGCGGTCCCCAGCGAGGACCGTCCGCACCAGCTCTTCGTCGGTCATCTGAAGAGTCCCGTGCGGCATCGCCAAGTACGCTCTCCCCCCGCTCCGGGTTGCACCCCGGGACCGAGATTAGGGGTGAGGCGCGCTCCCGGCGCTCTCCCGGACCGTGACGATCCGGTCCCCCTGGCGGATCCTGTCGATCGTCTCCATCCCCGCCACGACGCGCCCGAAGACCGTGTAGCCGCCGTCCAGATGCGGCTGCGGGGAGAGGGTGACGAAGAACTGGCTGCCGCCGGTATCGGCGCCCGAAAGCGCCATGCCGACCGCGCCGCGCGCGTAGCGGAGCCCGTTGATCTCGTCCCGAATCGCGTAGCCGGGTCCCCCCCAGCCGTCGCCACGCGGGTCCCCCCCTTGCACGACGAAGTCCGGAACTACGCGGTGGAAGGCGATGCCGTCGAAGAAGCGCTGCCGGGCGAGCTGCAAGAACGACAAGCAGGTGAGCGGCGCTTCCGGACAGGCGAGCTCGAGCGTGACGCTGCCGCGCTCGGTAACCAGCTCGACCCGCTGTACGACGGCCGTCTGCAGCAGGATCTGACGGTAGAAGGCGAGCTCACGGGCAGTCTCCAGCGGACCGATCTCCGGGCGCGCTTGACCGAGTTTTTCGAGCGCACGTGCCGCTTCGCGTCGAACGAGCCAGTCGGCGTCCTCGGCCAGCCGCTGCAGTGCCGCGATGACTTCTGGCCGCTTTTCGGGCGCGCTCTCGGCCAGCGCCGCGAGGGCGCGCAGGCCCGCCATCCGCACGTCGTTCATGGCGCCGTCCGAGCGGGCGGCGGCGATGGCCGCTGCAACCTCCGCTACGCTGAGCTCGGAGAGCTCGGCCAACGCATCCACTGCCGTGGCCCGCACGGTCGGGTCGCGATCAGCGAGCGTGGGGCGAATCGAAGCAGCGTCCTCGAGCTCGCCCAGGGCCGCAACCGCCGCGACTCGAACCGCCGGCGCGGGATCGTCGAGAAGGCTGAGGAGTAGCGGTACTTCGCCGGTTTTCGCCGAACCGGTCGCCGCTGCGGCGCGCAGCATCCGATCCGGGCTCAGGGCGGCGGCGGCCAGGAGCGCGGCGCGGTCGGGCACGCGGCCGAGAATGAGCGCGGCGAGAGCCAGCTCCTGCTCGCGCGGCTCACCCTGTTCGAGCGCCGAGCGCAGGGCCACCTCCAGCTCCTCGTGCGGAAGAAACCGTCCCGCCACCTCGAGCGCCGCGGCGCGAAGGCTGGCGCCCTCTTCGGCGAGGAGCGCGGTGAGCCGGACGCCCCAGGCGAGCGGGGGCAGCGCCTCAGCGCGCCCGAGGATCTTCGCGCCCGCCCGCAGCGCCTGGACCCGCGGCGAAAGCTCCGTCTGCCCGAGCAGCGGTTCGAGCCGCGTCAGGTCGTCGAGGCCGCCGACCTCGCCCACCCCACGTGCCGCCCAGGCGCGCACGGCAGGATCGGAATCCGCGAGCAGCCCGCGCAGAAGATGGATCCCTTCGGGCCAGGCCGCCCGCCCCAGCGCATGGGCGACGCCGCGGCGGACTACCGGATCCGAGCGCACCAGCGCATCGCGCGCCGCTTCGACAGCGAGTGGCTCCTTGAAGCGGAAGAGCGGCAGCGCCAGTCGCCGCCAGGCCTCGTCCGGCTCGATCGCGCCGAGGACGCGTCGCACGTCGGCGAGCGGAGCGCCGAGCTTGCCGAGCGCCTCGACGGCGAGCGCTCCGACCTCGGGATCGTCGTCGACGGCGGCGACCAGGAGCGCGCGGCTCGCCTCAACCGCGCCGAGCTCCCCCAGGGCGAAGGCAGCCGAGCGACGGACCTCGAGATCGGCGTCGACCAAGAGCCCCTGCAACAGGCTGCGCCCGCGCGGGTCGCCGATACGGCCCAGCGCCACCGCCAGGGCTCGCCGCACTGGCGCCGAGCCGCCCAGCATCGTCTCGAGCGAAGTCGCGTCGTAGAGCCGCCGGTCGGCGAGCAGAAGCAAGATGGCGCGGCTTTCGAAATCGCGCTCCGACTCGAGCCACGGCGAAGGCACCGAGGGCGCCGGGATGACT
>CAZPYU010000083.1:0-8658 GCA_964590905.1 uncultured Thermoanaerobaculia bacterium | reverse complement strand
CAGCATGCCGGCGTACTCGGCTCCGTAGACCGCCTCCATGATCCGGTTCTCGAAGTAGCTGGTGAAGCCCTCGTTCAACCAGAAGTCGTTCCAGGTCGCGTTGGTGACCAGGTTGCCCGACCAGGAGTGCGCCAGCTCGTGCGCCACCAGCGAGACCAGCGAGCGATCGCCGGCGAGGATCGTCGGCGTCGCGAAGGTCAGCTTCGGATTCTCCATGCCGCCGAAGGGAAACGACGGCGGCAAGATCAGCAGGTCGTAGCGCCCCCAGCGATAGGGGCCGTACAGCTTCTCCGCAGCCGCGATCATCTTCTCGGTGTCCGCCAGCTCCCAGGCCGCCCCGGTCACGATCGACGGCTCGGCGTAGACGCCGCTGCGCTTGCTCAGCTCCGCGAGCTCGAGGTCGCCCACCGCGAGCGCGAAGAGGTACGACGGCACCGCCCGATTCATCCGGAAGCGGTAGACCCCGCTGGCGTTCTTCGCCTTCGGATTGTCGGCGCTCATCAGGGCCAGCAGTCCGGGCGGCACGCGCACTGTCGCCGAATAGGTGGTGCGCACGCCGGGCGAGTCCTGGCACGGGATCCAGGTGCGCGCCAAGATCGCCTGCGACTGCGTGAAGAGGAACGGCTGTCGGCCGCCCGCGGTCTGCGCCGGGTCGAGCCACTGCAGCGCCGCGGCGTCGGGGCTGGTCCGATACTCGATCGTCACGATGCGCGTTTCGCCTTCGATCGCGACCGTGAGACTGCGACCCAGGAACGGATAGGCGTCGCTCTGCCGGAAGCTCACCGGACCGGCGCGATCGTCGAGGTAGACCGCGACGATCTCGAGATCGCGCGTATCCAGGATCAGCTCCTCGGCGCCGGGGTCGCGGCGTTCGATCGTGAGCGCGGCTCTGCCGGACAGCCGCTTGGCCGCGAAATCGACAGTCAGGTCGAGGTCGAGGTGGGTGACCGCGATCTGGTCGGGACGAGAGAAGGAGTGCGGGTCACGAAAGCTGTCCTGCCCGGCGGCCGGAAGCGCCGCCCAGAGGCCCATCAGGAGTGTCGCAGCGGTCGCGCGTGTCATCGGTCCCGAGCCTCCGCGGGGAGGTATGCTGAATCGTTCATGCCCAAGCGGATCATACCCGTCTCCTCCGGCAAGGGCGGGGTCGGCAAGACGACGTTTGCGGTCAACTTCGCGCTCACCCTGTCGCGGCATGCGCCGACGATTCTGGTCGACCTCGACACCGCGACTTCGTCGGTTCGCGGCGCGATCGGCACGCCAGTCGGAAACGACCTCTATCACTTTCACCGCCGCGGGGAGCGCTTGGCCAACTGTCTGACTCGCCTCGACCGCAGCCTCGATCCGCACGGCCAGTACGGTGATTTCGCTTTCGTCGCCGGACCGAAGCACTATCTCGAGGAGCTGACCAACCCGGACGCGGCGCTGCGCAAGCGGCTGGCCACCGAGATCAGCACCCTGCCGTGCGATTACGTGGTCGTCGACCTGCGGGCCGGCCTCGACGCCAACGTGCTCGACTTCCTGCCCTTCACCAACACCGGCGTGCTGGTCTTCACGCCGGCGCTGCCACAGGCGACCGCTGCGGCGGCCGACGTCGTCAAGAGCGTCGTCTTCCGGATGTTGCGCGCCGTCTTCGGCGACGCCTCGGAGGTCTGGAAGCTGCACGGCTGGGCGGACGGACGCGAGCTGATTCAGGAGTTGCTCGCCCGCGCCGAAGACTCCTACGACGATTCGATCCCGAACCTCGACAGCATGCTCTGGGAGATGACCGAGCTGATGGGGCCGCAGCCGCTGATCTCCGCTCTCGACGGGCTGCTGTCGGATTTTCGGGTGCACTACGTTCTCAACCAGTTCAACGGCATCGAGGTCAGCCACAACAAGGCGATCGTTCCGTTCGTGAAGAACCTGGCAGAGAACGTCTCGTCGCGGCTGGATCTGACGCAGTTGGGGTGGATCTGCCAGGACGCGCGGGTCCATCGCGCCAACTGCTCGGCGCGGCCGATCGTCTTGGAGGAGGAGCCGGCAACCAAGCCGAAGAGCGGTCCGGCGTCCGACCCATACTTGGCGGAGCTCGAAGCGCTGCGCTCGGCGGCGCTCGGCCTCGACCGCCGGGCCGGTCAGCGCGCCGAGGCCCGACGTACCGCCGCGCCGATGCGGGCGCTCGCGCCCCAGCCGGCGGTCAACGATCTCCTGGGCGAACAGCTCGACAGCCTGCGCCAGATGTTCTCCGACAGGAAGCAGGACAGCGTGCGCGAGAACTTCTCCTACTGCGTCTTCCGAGCGCTCAGCTTGAGCCAACCGCCGCGGTTGCCGACCGAGTTCGGAATGACCCAGATCGTTTCCAGCGATCTTCTGGTCCGCTGGCTGTTGCGGCGACTACCCGGAGGCATGCCGGCGAACGTCTGATCGCTGGAGCCACGGAGCCACTCGCGAGCTCGGACCCCTTCGCGTCGGCTTGGTAAGCTCCCGGGCTCGAATGAGCCTCCCAGCGCGTCAACCCGTCGGCCTCGTCAACCTCGGCTGCGCCAAGAACCTCGTCGACGGCGAGATCCTGCTCGGCGGGCTGGTGGAGAGCGGCTACGAGGTGACCGGAGACCCCGACCGGGCGCGGACGGTGATCGTCAACACCTGCGCCTTCATCGACGAGGCGCGCAAGGAGTCGATCGAGGCGATCGTCGCGCTGGCGGCACGGAAGGGTCGCGGCGTCGATCGCATCCTGGTGGCCGGCTGTCTGGCGCAGAAGAGCGGCGAGGAGCTGCGGCGGGAGATCCCAGAGATCGACGGCTTCATCGGGCTCGACGACCTGCGACGGGTGGCCGAGGTAGTCGAGCTGGGAGGGGACCCGCCGCTGCCGGCGCCCTCGCACCTGGTCTTCGACCACACTGCGCCGCGACTGTTGACCACGCGCGGTTACGCTTACCTCAAAGTGGCGGAGGGCTGCAACAACCCGTGCACCTTTTGCGCAATTCCGCACTGGCGCGGCCGCTACCGCAGCCGCACCATCGCCAGCCTGGTCGAGGAGGCGCGGCGGCTCGAAGCCGGCGGCGCCCAGGAGCTCTGCCTGATCGCCCAGGACACAACCCGCTACGGCGAGGATCTGGCCTACGGTCGCCACGGTCTGCTGCGGCTTGTCGAGGCGCTCCTGGCGGGGACTAGCTTTCCCTGGATCCGCTTCCTCTATGCCTATCCGACGACGCTCGATGAAGAGCTGCTCCGTCTGATGGGCAGCGAGCCGCGCTTCGTCTCCTACCTGGACATCCCTCTCCAGCACACCCATCCCGAGGTCCTACGCCGGATGCGGCGCGGCGGTTCGCCAACGCGCTACCAGCGACTGCTCGAGCGCGCCCGCGAGCTGGCTCCGGAGATCTTCCTGCGCACGACCTTCATCGTCGGCTTCCCCGGTGAGACCGACGAGCAGTTCGAGCACCTGCTCGACTTCGTTTCGCGCGTCGAGTTCGATCATCTCGGCGCCTTCGTCTTCAGCCCGGAGAGCGAGACCCCGGCGGCGGCGCTGGACGGAGCCGTGCCGCGCGCGGTGGCGCGCCGCCGCTATCGCAAGCTCTTGGCGCGCCAGCGGCCGATCGCGCTCCGTCGGCGGCGAGCGCTGATCGGGCAGACGATCGAGGTGCTTGTCGAAGGCGTCTGCGAGGAGAGCGAGCACCTGCTCCAAGGGCGACATCGCGGCATGGGTCCGGAGACCGACGGCCGGCTGCTCATCAACGACGGGCGTGCGGCGGCCGGAACGCTGGTCGAGGTCGAGATCACCGACGCCTATCCGAGCGATCTGGTCGGGCGCATCGTCGGCCCGCTGGGGGTCGCCGGCGTCTGGCCGGCGCCGGCGGCCTGAGCGGTGCGCGTCGTCCGGGGCGAGAGTCGCGCCGCCGACCTGCCGCGCGGCGGCGTCGCGACGATCGGGAACTACGACGGCATTCATCGCGGTCAGCGGGCGATCCTGGACGGCGTCGTGGCGCGCGCCCGGGAGCAGGCGATCCCCTCCGCGGTCGTCACCTTCGAGCCGCATCCGCTCGCGGTTCTGGAACCGTCGAGGAGGCCGCTGCGGCTGACGTCCGACGGGCAGCGCGGGCGACTGCTCGCCGCGTGTGGGATCGACGAGATCTGGATCGTGCCGTTCACCCCCGAGCTGGCTCGGTTCGCGGCTGTCGATTTCGTCGAGCGGGTGCTGGTCGGCGGTCTCGGCGCGCGAGAGGTGCACGTCGGTTCCAGCTTCCGCTTCGGCCGCAACCGGGAGGGCGATCTCGCCTCCCTCGCGGCAGCCGGGCGCCGGTGGGGCTTCGAAGCTCTCGGCCGGAGCGAGCTCTTGCACGGTGGGTTGCCGATCTCGTCGAGCCGGATCCGCCAGGCGGTGGCGGCGGGGCAGATCGAGTTGGCAGCCGAGCTTCTCGGCCGGCCGTTCGAGCTGACCGGGACGGTCGTGGTCGGCGACCGCGTCGGCCGCGAGCTAGGCTGGCCGACCGCGAACCTGGCGATCGAGAGCGAGCTCCTGCCGGCGAACGGTGTCTACGTCTCCCTCACCCAGCTCGGCGGCCGCGACGAGCCGCTGCCGGGGGTCACCAACGTCGGCGTGCGACCAACCCGCGACGGCGCCGGGGAGCGCCGGGTCGAAACCTTTCTCTTCGACTTCGAGGGCGATCTCTACGGCGCCCAGATGGCTGTCGCCTTCGTCGCCCGGCTGCGGAACGAGGAGCGCTTTCCGTCTCTCGACGCTCTGCGGGCGCAGATCGCTTTGGATGTCGCCGCTGGGAGAGAATACTTCGCGCGCCGGGTACGTTCTGTTGTTGCGCGAGACGATCGAGAGGGAGCTGCGGATGGCTAGCGAAAGGGTGATGACGGTGACTCAGGAGAACTTTGCCGAGCAGGTCCTGGGCTCCGACGTGCCCGTTCTGATCGACTTCTGGGCGGTCTGGTGCGGCCCGTGCCGGATCGTGGCCCCGGTGCTCGACGAGCTGGCCGGCGAGCTCGACGGCAAGGTGAAGATCGGCAAGATCAACGTCGACGAGAATCAGGATCTGGCGATGCAGTATCGGATCTCGAGCATCCCCGCCTTCGTGCTGTTCAAGAACGGGCAGGCGGTCGACCGCACGGTGGGCGCTCTTCCCAAAGCCGCCTTCAAGAACTTTCTCTCGTCGCACTTGTGACCGCCGCGGCCGCCGCGAACGGCGGTCTTCGCCTCCTCGACCGCGAGCTTCTCCGGTTGGAAGCGGGCGCTCTCATCGTGCTCTCTGGATCAGTAGGGCTGGGAGCGGACGCCGCCTGGTTCGTCGGCGGCGCCAAGCTCGGCGACTGTCTGATCGTCTACGCGGCCAGCCACGAGCCTCGCCTCGCCTACTTCACGCCGATGGAGCGCGACGAGGCGCGCGCCACCGGACTCGCGCTCCTCGAGCCGGAGCGGCTCGATTTGGCGCGCTGTGCCAAGGAGAATCCCGAGCCGGGAGGATTTCTCGCCGCGGCCCTCTCTGCTGCGCTGCAGCAGTCGGGGCTCCCGCCTGGCCGCCTGGCGCTCGCCGGCGTCTGGCCTGCGGGTGCGTTGATCGAGGCGTCGAGGCGTCTCGCCGTCGACGGTTGGCGCCTGGTCGACGGCACGCGGGCGCTGCAGCGAGCGCGCAAGCGCAAACGGGAGCCGGAGCTGCGCGAGATCGCCCGCGTCGCTGGCGTAACCGTGCAGGCGTTTCGCGCCGTGGCCACCCGGCTCGCGACGGCCGTGGAGCGCGACGGCGAGCTCTGGAGTGAGGCGGAGCGGCTGACCGTCGGCCAGCTCAAGCGCGAGATCGCGCTGCTCTTCGCGTCGGACGGTCTGACCGAGCCGCGCGCCAACATCGTCGCTCCGGGCGAGGAGGGGGGAGTTCCGCACAACGCTGGAAAGCCTGACCGCGTCCTCCGGGCCGGCGAGACGCTGATCGTCGATCTCTTTCCGAAGGGGCTCCTGTTCGCCGACTGCACGCGCACCTTCGTAGTGGGCGAGCCGAAAGAGATCGTGGTGCGCGCCCACGCGGACGTTCGCGCGGCGGTCGAGCGCGCCAGCTCAGCGGCTCGCCCGGGCCGGCGCGGTTGGGAGATCCAGCAGGAGGTCTGCGCGCTCTTCGCCGAGCGCGGCTGGCCGACCCCGATCTCGGCGCCGGGGACGCTCACCGGCTACGTGCACAACCTCGGTCACGGAGTCGGGCTCGAGCTGCACGAGCTGCCGAGCTTCAAGGAAACTGCCAACGAAGAAGACGGGCTGCTCGCGGTTGGAGACGTGGTCACGCTCGAACCGGGTCTCTACCAGCCCGGGCCAGATGGGTGGGGCGTGCGACTCGAGGATCTTCTCGTCGTGACCCGCTCCGGCACCGAGAACCTCACTCCGCTACCTTACGAGCTCGACCCGCGCGCCTGGAGCTGAAAGCTCGCTCTACAGGTGTTCGCCCACTCCGGTGTTGGTGGGGACCTCCCACTCCGACTCCGGATGGCTGACGCGGTCGACGAAAAGGAAGACGGCCAAGATCGCGGCGTAGGGCAGGGTGACGAGGAATACAAGCAACCAGGCCGGCAGCGGGCCGAGCGCCAGATTCTCGGCGAGCAGGGCGCCATGAAAGATGCTCTTGGGATGGATCGAAACCTTGACGATCCAGGCCAGCAGCAGCAGCGAGAAGAGCGCCGCGTAGTTGCGCGTCAGCCGCGCGCGAACGGCCTGGAGAAAGCTGATCTTGTAGCGCGGATGGAGCAGATCGGCGGCGACGAGCTTGCCCCAGTGTCCGCGTGGGCTTTGCAGATCGCGGGTCAAGATGGGGCCGTAGAAGTTCTCCTCGATCATTCGCAGCCGACTGTTCCAGACGTCGCAGACGCGATAGCGGCGCGCCTCGAGGAGCAGGAAGTGGCCCACCATCAGCATCCCGACCAGCATGCTGGCGTGCGAGTTTTCGGGCGAGTTGAAGGCGTAGGAGAGCAGCCCCATTGTGATGAGCACCGCCCAGTTGGTGGTGGTGTCGAGCCGTGAGCGCCAGAGGTTGGCGCGCGCCAGCTCGCCGCGATAGAGGTGAACCAGGGCCGAGATGTACTCGGGTCGGCTGAGCGGGAACTCCTCGAACCGCTTCCTCTCCTCCTCGTCGGCCATCGTGGCGACGATCCTATGCTCTCGGCGTGCCGACCGTTGGCGCCGCCCCCGGGTAGGATCGCGCCCCGGAGGGGCGGATGGCCGATTTCGAAAAGCTGGGCTGGTTCTACCTCGGTCGGCAGGTCGATCGCGGTTCGCTCGAGACCACCGACGTTCCGCTCCTCTACGATTCGCGCGACCTCGTGACTCATGCCGCCATCGTCGGCATGACAGGGAGCGGCAAGACCGGTCTGGCGATCGACCTGCTCGAAGAGGCGGCGATCGACGGCATCCCGGCATTGGTCATCGATCCCAAAGGGGACCTCGCCAATCTCGCCTTGACCTCTCCGGATCTGGCGCCGAGCGACTTCCTGGGTTGGGTGCGCGAGGAGGAGGCGGCACGCCACGGCCTCTCGCGCGAAGCGTTCGCAGCCGCCGAGGCGAAGCGGTGGCAGAGCGGGCTGGCGGCGTGGGGGCAGGACGGCGAGCGGATCCGCCGCCTCCGCTCCGCAGCCGAGGTCGCGCTCTACACTCCGGGCAGCGATCTCGGCCGTCCGATCTCGATTCTGGCTTCGTTCGCCGCGCCGCCGACAGCGGTCGTGGAAGACGCCGATCTCTTCCGCGACCGCGTCGAGACCGCGGCGACGAGCCTTCTGACTCTCGCCGGGGTCGACGCCGATCCGCTCCGCAGCCGTGAGCACATTCTGCTCGCCACTCTGCTGACGAGCTCCTGGCGGGCAGGTCGAAGCTACGACCTGGCAACACTCATCGCCGAGGTTCAGAAGCCTCCGGTGCAGAAGATCGGAGTCTTGGATCTCGAGAGCTTTTTCCCGGCCGACGATCGTTTCGGCCTCGCGATGCGGATCAACAACCTGCTCGCTGCGCCAGGATTCGACGTCTGGCTGCGCGGCGAACCGTTGGCGCTCGACACTCTGCTCTACACCCCGCAAGGCAAGCCGCGGCTGGCGATTGTCTCGCTAGCGCATCTCTCCGACGCCGAGCGGATGTTCTTCGTCGCGCTGCTCTTGAACGAGTGCGTCTCCTGGATGCGCTCGAAGTCGGGGACGTCGAGCCTGCGTGCCCTCTTGTACATGGACGAGCTCTTCGGCTACCTGCCGCCGGTCGCCGAGCCGCCGTCGAAGAAGCCGCTGCTGCTGCTCCTCAAGCAGGCGCGCGCCTTCGGCTTCGGCGTCGTGCTGGCGACGCAGAATCCGGTCGACCTCGACTACAAAGCGCTCTCGAACATCGGCACCTGGTTTCTCGGCCGGTTGCAGACCGAGCGCGACAAGCTGCGCGTCCTGGACGGGCTCGAGGGCGCCTCGACCGCCGCCGGGGGCGCTTTCGACCGCGCCCGGATAGACAAGCTCCTCTCCGGCCTGCGCTCCCGCGTCTTCCTGCTCCACAACGTCCACGACGACGCGCCGACGCTCTTCGAATCGCGCTGGGCGATGTCGTACCTCGCCGGCCCGCTCGATAGAAGTCAGATCCGGACTCTTTCCAATGCCAAAGAAGAAGAGGTCGAGAAAAGCAGAGACAAGAACAGAGACAAAGACGGAAAGGCTTCCATTGAAGGG
>CAZPYU010000082.1:0-3009 GCA_964590905.1 uncultured Thermoanaerobaculia bacterium | reverse complement strand
TCGCCTCGCGCGGCATCCCCGGGCTGGTCGTCGTGGTGCCGGTCCTCGGCGACCGCTTCGAGCGCTACCCGTACCGCGAGCTGCACCACGCTGTGGTCCAGGCGGCCGAAGCCGAGTCGGTCGCGGCGGCCGACCTCCTCGACTGCTTCTCGGCCTACGAATTCCGCGACCTCCGCATCGACGTCGTCCACCCGAGCCCGCTCGGCCACCGCGTGGCCGCCCACGCCGTCAGGGACGCCCTCTGCACCCGCGGCTGGCTCTGCGACGCCGTCCCGAGCGGCCCGTCCTGCCGCGACTACCGGCCCTCGGGCTTCGAGACGCTCCGGGGGTACTAGGGGCGTCTCGGACTCACGCTATGCTGGCGCCGCATGCTCCTCGACACTCGACGGGTCGCGCGACTCCTGCTAATGGCGGCGGGTGCGGCGTTCGCCGCGGCTGAGGCGCGGGCGCAGGCTCCGGGGGAGATCTTCCCGAAATGGACTCCCGGCACGCTGGACATCCACCACATCAACACCGGCCGGGGCAACGCCACGTTCTTCCAGCTTCCCGACGGCACGACCTTGCTGGTGGACGCCGGCGACGGCGGTTCCCTGCCGCCGCGTGGGACTCCGCCCAGGCCGAACGCCTCGCGCCCGCCTGGGGAGTGGATCGCGCGCTACGTGCAGGCCATGGGCGCCCTGGCCATCGACTACGGCTGCATCACGCACTTCCACTCCGACCACATGAACGCGATGGTCGACGTTGCGAGCCGGGTCCCGATCCGAAACATGCTGGACCGCGGCTGGCCGGACTATGCGTTTCCGGCGGCGGACCACCGCGAGTTCAGCGAGCCCGGGTTCGCGCGTTACAGGCAGTTGGTGACGTCGGGCAAGGTCGAGGCGATGCGGCTGCAGCCCGGGCGCAGCGACCAGATCGTCCTCGTCAGGGACCCGAAGCCGTACCCACAGTTCGAGGTGCGCAACATCGCAGCCAACGGCGAGGTGTGGACGGGCGACGCGACGGGCGCTGTGCGCCGCGTCTTCCCGGACCTCGCGGCCCTGCCGCGCGAGGACTGGCCGACGGAGAACATGTCCAGCCTGGCGATCCGCTTGCGCTACGGGCCGTTCGACTACTTCACGGGCGGCGACATGCCCGGAAACGTCCGCCCCGGCTATCCCGCCTGGCAGGACGTGGAGACTCCGGTGGCGAAGGCAACCGGCCCAGTCGACGTCGCCCTCTTCAACCACCACGGCAACCGCGACTCGCAGAACGCCTTCCTCGTGAGCACGCTGCGGCCCAGGGTCTGGATCTTCCACGTCTGGTCGTCGGACCATCCCGCGCATGACGTCCTCGAGCGCGTCTACTCGACGCGGCTGTACCCGGGGCCGCGCGACGTCTTCGCCACCAACCTGATCGAGGCGAACCGCATCGTGATCGGGCCGATGCTCGAAAAGCTGGCGAGCGCGCAGGGACACATCGTGGTCCGCGTGGTGCCCGGGGGTGGGAGCTACCACGTGATCGTCCTGGACGACGCCGCGGAGACGTACGCCGTCAAGGCCGTGCACGGTCCGTACGACGCGCGCTGACGGGCCTACGTTGACGAATACACGGTACTCATGTAGTCAGGCAACCGCCTGGAGTCGCTGAAAGGTGACCAGTCAGGCCGCCACAGCATCCGGGTGAACCAACAGTTCCGGATCACGTTCCGCTTTCAGGATGGCGGAGCTTGGGAGGTGCTCTGTGAGGACTACCACTGAGTCCGGCGTTGACGTCCGGCGGATGAGGCGGGCTCCGACTCCGCCGGGCGAGGTGCTCATCGAGGAGTTCCTTGCGCCGCTGGGGCTCAGCCAGGCCGAGGCTGCGCGCCGCATGCGGATGAGCACGAACCGACTGAACGAGCTCGTCCGCGGGAAGCGCGGAGTCACGGCCGAGACGGCTCTCCGGCTGGCTCGGCTGCTGGGCACTTCGCCCGAGTTCTGGCTCAATCTCCAGATGACTGTTGACCTTTGGCACGCACACCAGAATGAGCGGCGCCGTGGTGCGGCCTGAGCGCCAACGACCCGAGCTCTGGATCCCGGACGAGCAAGCTGGTCGACAACTTTCGCTGAGAAGAGCATCGAGCGATCCCGTGGCTGGCGGGTCGGTGCGGCACTGGCCGGCTACTTCGAACGGTGTGCGCGCCGCAACGCGACCTGCGCGGCAAGCCACGCACCCGTCATCGCCACGACGGTCGTCCAGTTGACGGGCTGGTAGATGCTCATGCCGATCTCGGCCCAGCGCTGGCCGGTCCAGAACAGGAGCTGCAGGGCTACGACCGCGGCGCAGACCGGCAGGACGGGCAGGCGAGTCTCCTGCAGGAACGCCCGCAGGCACCAAAGCGCGGCCGGCACGAGGGCCGGCAGCGCGTAGGCGAGCGGCCGCTCGTTGTTGTTCGAAATCACGAGCGTGGCGTAGACCGAGACGACGAAGAGCGCGCGATCGAAGTGGCGGCGCACCAGGCCGGGCAGCCGCATCGGGAAAAGGAGCACGAGCGGCACCAGGACGCCGAAGGCGCCGAGCGTCACGACGTACGGCTGGCTGTCGAGGAGGTGGTTCAGGCGGAACGTCATGCTGTCGACGATCCCCGATACGAAGCCGTCGGGCTGATTGGGCGTCACCAGGACGCGGATCGCCACGAGGATCGCGAAGGGCAGCACGGCCACCGCGGCCGTCCGGCCGAGAGCGGCGGGGAAGGGTCGCCCGAGCCGCAGCTTGCGCAGGAAGACGTACGGGTACACAAGGACGTAGGTTTCCCGGACGAACGCCGCGGCAACGCTGACGCCGAACAGCGCCCCCCATTTCCCGCGCTCGATCAGGAGGAAGGCCAGCATCACCAGGAAGAGCGCCACGGGGTCGCTCATCCAGTACTGGTACTCGAACCAGCGCACGGCTCCCTGCGTGAAGCCTGTGACGAGGAGGCCCGTGACCCGAAGCGGGGGCGAGAAGCCGAGGTCCCGCAGGTGCAGCCAGAGCAGCAGCAGGAAGCCGAAG
>CAZPYU010000081.1:0-3132 GCA_964590905.1 uncultured Thermoanaerobaculia bacterium | reverse complement strand
TAGGGTGCCGCTCGATCGGATTGGATTGCTTTGTACCGCTGGACAGGACGAGCGAAGAGCAGTTGTCCCATTCGATGTTGGATTCAGACTCGGAGATGAGAACGATGAAGAAACTCGCGCTGGTAGCGGCACTGATCGTAGGAGTAGGCTTCACGGCCCCCCTGTTTGCCGGGGGCGTTGGGAATCTGTGTGACGACAAGTTCATCTTCAAGATGAATATCATCGGGACGAAAGCAAAGAATCCACCGATGAACAACATCAGCCGCAAGACGATCTTCGTCGGACTGGGAAGCACCGGCAGTATTTCCCGCACGGACATCTACCTGACTCAGGGCGCGTTCGCGGTTTGCGACGGCAACGGATTCGATACCGCTCGCGATTGCAACGGCAATCCGATCACCAACAGCGGCTCCACCAAAATCGGCGCCGTGTTTCAACTTCCCTGCAACCTGAACATCCAGGCCGACTTCGCCTGCGACGGCGGTGCCGAGGCTTGCTACGACATCTACTTCCGCGCGCTTGGAACTCCGGGCGGCGGGGTTACGATCACCACCTGCGGGCTCTTGGCGGACGGGACTCGGGTCTGCTCCAGTGAGAATACGGGGCTGATCAGCCGTAACACAGGTACACCCAAATTCACCCGGGTGACCAACGAACTGAGCTCCCTGGTTGGATGCGTCACCGTCAGTGGCGTTCAACAGTGCGGACGATATGCACTGTTCCGGAACGAGTTCGAAGACTTCTTGTGGCAGTACGACAATCAGGGGCTGCGGAACGGTCAGATGATCTTCTGCGGCGCCGATTGCGGCAGCTGATTTCAAGCCTTCGCCTCGTCAGATTGGAGACCGGAGCAGTTCGGTCTCCAATCTTGTTTTGGAGCATTCATCCTCCATGCGAGCTCTAGCTTCAGCTCTCTTTCTGAACCTTGCCCTAGCTGGCGTTTCTATCGCTCGAGCCGAGGGAGCGCCTCGCGCTCTGGTCGTCGAGCGAGCGCACTCTTTCGGTCAGGTGAAGCAGGGCGAGGTCGTCGTCCACGAGTTTTCGGTCGCGAACGAGGGGAGTGCGCCTCTGCTCCTCGACCGCGTCGAGTTCAACCTGCCGGGCTTGACCTCGAGATTCAGGCCGGGCATCGAGGCGGGGGCGGTAGGTACGGTCCGAGTCGAGGTGAACACGATTCATCTGATCGGTGAACACGAGATCGAAGCCGTGCTGTTCACCAACGACCCCGCGCAACCCAGGATCGGCCTGACGATGATCGTCGCCGTCGAACCGGTGATCGAGATTCAGCCGCTTCCGGCCGCCTATTTCAGCATCTACGCGGACGAGGAGCGGGAACAGGTTCTACGCGTCGTGAATCACGAAGAGAGGCCACTGGAGATTACTCGGGTCGAACCGGAAGGGGAGCATTTCAGGGCCCACCTGAAAGAGGTTCGAGCCGGGGAGATCTTCGAGCTCGTGGTCACGGTCCCTGCCGGAACAGCTCCAGGGCGATACGAGGAGGCCGTTCTCCTGCACACGAATCATCCGAAATTCCAGAAGATCCCCGTCGGGGTCAACATCTTCGTCAAGCGGGACCTCTATGCCAATCCCGAGCGGGTCGACTTCACCGGGATCGATCTCTCGAAATTGGCTGCGAATCCGCAGCTGATCGAGCACCTGTACGAGACGATCATGCTGAAGAAGCGTGTGGGTGAATTCGAGATCGAGAGCATCGAGACCGACGTTCCGTTCCTGACGATCACGCGGGCGCCCGCTACCGGCCGCAGCTCGGGGTTTCAACTGGATGTTGCCGTCACGAAAGAGAAGTTGGTTCCCGGACTCTTCTACGGAAGCATCCGCATCGCCACCGATGACGAGCGGTTCCCGGTCATCGAGATACCGGTCGACGCGGAAATACGCTGAGGCTCGGTCGAGCGCCGAGATCCTTCACTTCGTTCAGGATGACATCTACTGTGCTGTCATCCTGAGCGAAGCGACCCCCAGTCGGGGGCAAGCGGATCTCAGCCGTTCGAGGCCGACCAGGCGGCGAGGTTCCCGGTCTCGAAGCCGTTGGCGAAGATCGCGCTCGAGCCGCCGCCCCCGCCCCCACCGCCTCCTCCCCCCTTCCACCACTCGAGGAGGAGCTTCAGCGCCTGCGGCGAGTTGACCGGCTCGCCGGCGCCGCTCTGATCGGCGCGGTTGAGGCCGTGGCAGGAGGTGCAGACGCGCATCTCGCCGGCCTGGAAGGTGAGCCAGTAGCGCTCCCGCACGATCGGCGCGCCGGCGCCGTCGGTGAGCTGCCAGCTCATCGCGCGGTGGGCCGGAATCAGCGCCGCCATCGAGCCGTCGGTGGCGATCTCGACCGAGCCCGCCGGGTCACCGGGATCGAGCGGCGGATTCTTCGCCGCTGGGTCGTGCAGCGTGCGCGCCAGCACGCGCCGCCCGGGGCGCGGCGGGTCGGACTGTCCACCCATGCCGCGCAAGAGATCGCCCTGCAGGAGCTGGAGGTACTCGACATCGTAGATCTTGCCGCTCGCCCCGATCGTCTGCGCTCCACCTGGGACGCGCAGGTTGAACGGCTGCTGGCGGTCCGCTTCGTCGCGCGTGGTGACGTCGCGCGAGACGATCAGCGCCAGTCGGTTCTGCTTCAGGTAGCTCGTGAACGCGGCGACGTCGACGCCGACTTGCGAGAAGATCGCCTGCTCGATCGCCGGTAGCTCGCCGGTGATTGCCGGGGTCGCCGGGGGCGCCGGGCGCGAACGCACCTCGACCGGGTCGAGCTCCCACATCGTCACGTTCACGTGGTCGACCCGTACGTCGGGCGACCAGTACCAGAGCGTCTTCTGGATTCCCGGACCTATCGTCGCGCCGTACTTCGAGTAGCCCGCGCAGGCGCCGGCGGTCGCGACGGTATTCCGCAGCCGGAAGCCGTAGCGCGAGCGCGGCGCCGCGGTGGTTCCCTCGTTGACGTCTTCGCGCGTCTCGGGCACGCCGGCCTGCCGTTCGCCGGCGTGGACGACAATCAGCTCTCCGTTCGAGAGCGGCAACGGCGATCGATAGAGCCCAGAATGGCAGGCGCCGGGCGTCGACGTGTAGCTGCCCGTCGATTCGTGGGTGTGGAGCGTGACCGCGATCTCGTCGGCGAGTCGGGTC
>CAZPYU010000080.1:0-6462 GCA_964590905.1 uncultured Thermoanaerobaculia bacterium | reverse complement strand
GAGCCCGAAGTCGTGCCCGATCTCCTGGCACATCACGAACTGGCGCCAAGCCGGGGTGTCGTACTGGCTGCCCGGGCTGTAGTAGCTGTCGTTCACTTTGGTCGTACCCTTGGTGATGTGTACGCCGCCGGTGATCGAGATGCTGGCGATGCCGAGCCAGCCGTTCAAGCCGTACTTGGCATTGCAGACGTCGACGCGTCCGGTCGTCCCCTTGCAGGTTCTCGGATTCAGATTGCCGGCAACCCCGGTGAGGTTGAGAACCGAGGACGCGTGCCAGTCGCTGATCGCGGTGCCCAGGTGCGCATCCCAGGCGGAGGTGACGTTGTCGCCCACCTTGAGGGTGAACGGGTTCGAGGTGCGTGCCCAATGGTAGTAGACGCCCGGCGAAGGGCCCCAGCCGTGGCCGGCCAAGGCCGGAACGACCGCGGCCACCAGGCCGGCTACAACCAAGACGGCGACTCGGGTACGACGCTTCGACAGGTCCATCGGAGACTCCTTCTTCTGGGGGGCTCTAGGGTTAGAAGGTTGCATCGGATTTCGATCCGGCCCCGCGAACCCCCCGGCTCGCCTGGCCTCAACCTCGATTCAGAGACTGTCTACAAGACTCTCGAGGACGGGAAGCCGATCTCCGCCCGTGAAACAGTCGAACTTGGAATGAACAATTTCCTCAATCGTACACGGTTGGGCTCGTCTTGTCCAGCTCGGTTCGACCCGGTCGAGTGTCGTAGCAAGAAGCCGGCCGGCCCGCGTTCCGCCCGCGAAGCGAGGTCCCGGCGAGCGATCCAGTAGGCTCGCCGGCGTGAGCGAGAGTCGACCGAGGGCATGAAGAGCCACCCGGTTCACGTCGTCGGCGGCGGGCTCGCCGGCAGCGAATGCGCCTATCAGCTCGCGACGCGCGGCGTGCCGGTCGT
Organism: uncultured Thermoanaerobaculia bacterium; assembly: GCA_964590905.1. Lineage (GTDB taxonomy): Bacteria > Acidobacteriota > Thermoanaerobaculia > Multivoradales > JAGPDF01 > JACTMI01. Next base: position 5,551 of record CAZPYU010000080.1, on the reverse strand, counting down.
CCTCCACGAGATGCGCCCGGAGCGCCGGACGCCGGCGCACCAGACCGACCGCTTCGCCGAGCTGGTCTGCTCGAATTCGTTTCGCGGCGACGAAGCGACCCATCCGGCCGGGATTCTGAAGCGCGAGATGGAGGCGTTCGGCTCGCTGATCATCGCCGCGGCGCGCGCGCACGCGGTGCCAGCGGGGAGCGCCCTCGCCGTCGACCGCGACTGTTTCGCCACGGCGGTCACCGCACGCTTGGCCGAGTTGCAGGGCGTGACGATCGAGCGCCACGAGATCACCGCGCTTCCCGAAGGCGACGTCGTCATCGCCACCGGTCCACTGACCTCGCCGGCGATGGTCGAGCTGCTGCGCGGAATCCTGGGCGGCGATTGGCTCTACTTCTACGACGCCATCGCACCGATCGTCGACGGCGATTCGCTCGACCGCGGGCCGCTCTTCTGGGCTTCGCGCTACGGCAAGGGCGGCGACGACTACCTCAACGTGCCGCTCGATCGCGACGCTTACCTCGCCTTCCACGCCGCAATCTGCGCTGCAGAAGTCTTGCCGCTCCACGACTTCGAGCAGGCGCTCTTCTTCGAGGGCTGTCTGCCGATCGAGGAGCTGGCGCGGCGCGGCGTCGACACGCTGCGCTACGGTCCGATGAAGCCGGTCGGGCTCGCCACGCCCGACGGGCGCCGCCCTCACGCCGTCGTCCAGCTTCGGCGCGAGAGTCTGGCCCACGACCAGTTCAACCTGGTCGGCTTCCAGTCGCGGATGAAGTGGCCCGATCAGCTGCGCGTCTTCCGCACCTTGCCCGGCTTCGCCGCCGCCGAGTTCGTCCGCCTCGGCCAGATCCATCGCAACACCTTCGTCAACTCGCCGGCGAATCTGGATGCGCGCTACCGCGTGCGCAGCGCGCCGCAGGTCCGACTCGCCGGCCAGCTGACCGGCGTCGAGGGCTATCTCGAGTCGGCGGCCACCGGGCTCGCGGCGGCTCTCTATCTGGTGCTCGAGCGGCGCGGCGAGACGAGCGAACTGCTGCCGGCGACGACCGCCCTCGGATCTCTGGCGCGGCACCTGACCGAGTCGGATCCCAAGCGCTTCCAGCCGGCCAACATCAATCTGGGCCTCTTCGCCCCCATCCTCCCCGAGCCCAAGAAGAAGGAGCGCCGCGCCGCCTACGCAGCGCGTGCGCGGCAGGATCTCGAAACGTGGCGCTCGCGATGCGCGCTCTGATCGACCGGTTTCTCGAGCACCTCGAGCACGAGCGTGGGCTTTCGCCCCACACTCTGCGCGCGTACCGCGGCGACCTCGAACGCTTCGTCGCCTTTCTCGCCGTCTACGCCGATCGTCCCGCCGCCGAGCTTCGCCTGGACGAGATCGATATCGTCGCCCTGCGCAGCTTCCTCGCCGCGCTCGGAGCCCGCGGAGTCGGCAAGCGTAGCCAGGGGCGGGCTCTCGCCGCGGTGCGCAGCTTCTTCTACTGGGCCTGCAAGGTCGGCGAGCTAGCGGCCGATCCGGCGGCGCGGCTGCGTACCCCGAAGGCGGCGCAGCGTCTGCCGAACCAGCTCCGTCCGGGGGAGATCGAGGCGCTCCTCGCGGCGCCGACCGGCGACGCCCCGCTGGTGATCCGCGACCGCGCCGTGCTCGAGCTGCTCTACGCCACCGGCCTGCGAGTCGCGGAGCTCGTCTCGCTCGACTGGAGCGTTCTCGACCTCGACTCCCGCGTGCTGCGCGTTCTGGGCAAGGGGGGCAAGGAGCGGATGGTCCCGTTCGGCCGCCCGGCCGGCGGCGCGCTCGTCGCCTGGCGCGCCGCGGCGCGCCAGCTCCAAACTTCCGGCTCGGCTGACGCCGTCTTCCTCAATCGCCGCGGCGGCCGGCTGACCGACCGCTCGGTGCGGCGCATTCTGGACCGCTGGGTCGCCACCGCGGCGATCACCAGCGGAGCTCATCCGCACACATTGCGCCACAGCTTCGCCACCCACCTGCTCGAGGGAGGGGCCGATCTGCGCACGATCCAGGAGCTTCTAGGCCACGCCTCGCTCGGCACCACGCAGCGCTACACCCACGTCGACGTCGACCGCCTGCTGACCGTTTACCGGGACGCGCACCCGCGCGCGCGTCACGATTCGGGCGCGCGCCGACCGTGAGCCCCGACGTCGTCCTGGTGACCTATTCGGGTCTGCCCGACCTCGACCCCGACGACCGCCCACTCGCCGCTGCTCTCGCCGCGCGCGGGCTCGAAGTGGCGATCGTGGCCTGGGACGATGCGGTGTTCGATTGGACTTCGGCCCGGCTCGTACTGCTGCGCAATCCGTGGGACTACTACCGGCGCGTCGACGAATTCCTCTCCTGGACCGAGCGCGTCGCTCGCCAGACCGTTCTGCTCAATCCGCTCCCGGTCGTACGCTGGAACCTCCACAAGGGCTACCTCGTCGAGCTGGCAGCGCGCGGTGCACCCGTCGTTCCAACTGCGCTCCTGCGTCAGGGCGAAATCGTAGAGCTGGCGCGGCTCCTGAACGAACGGAATTGGACCGATTTCATCCTCAAGCCGGCGGTCTCCGCCGACTCGTGGGAGACCCACCGCTCGAGCCGCGCCGACTCGGAGCGCGCTCAAGCTCAAGTCGAGCGCCTGCTCGGCGAACGCGACCTGCTTGTCCAGCCGTACCTTCCCGCCGTCGAGGAGTACGGCGAGCGCTGTCTGGTCTTTCTCGACGGCGCCTACTCGCACGCCGTGAAGAAGAACGCGCTCACCCGCGGTGGACGATGGACCGATCTGCCCGAGGGGGTTCCGGTGGAGGCCACCGCGGCGGAGCGCGCCGCGGCCGAACGGATCCTCGCTGCAGCCGGATTCGATGACCTGCTCTATGCGCGGGTCGACCTCGTGCGCGACGCGCGAGGGGAGCCGCTGTTGCTCGAGCTCGAGCTCGTCGAGCCAACCCTCTTCCTCGCCGGCTCGCCCACCGGGCTCGCTCGCCTCTGCGCCGCGGTCGAGGAGAGGGCGGCCCGCCGCGTCCCGTAGCGGCGGGGTTCACGCCCTGCCTACGACCCTGCTAGGGTAGTTCCCGTTCTAGAAGGAGGCCCTCATGGGTCGGAGTTCGTCACCATCGAATCGCCACGGCGCTCTCGGTGGTGACGCAGGCGTGGAGGCGCAGTATCGCCTCGCGTTCGAGCACGCGCCCGACGCGATCATCGTCGCTCAGGACGGTCGCATCCAGCTCGCCAACGCGGCCGCGGCGCGCTTCGCCGGCTGTTCGAGCAGAGAGCTGCTCGGACGTCCGTTCGCCGAGCTCCTCCATCCCGACGATCTGCCCGCCGCGCTGGAGCGCTACCAGCGACGCCTGGCTGGCGACTGGAGCGAGGGCTCGTTCAGCTTCCGCATCGTCGACCAGCAGGGCGAAACCCGCTACCTCGAGGGCTCCTCGATCCCGACCGTCTGGAACGACGCCGCCGCGGTGATGACCTTCATGGTCGAGGTGACCGAGCGGGAGCGCGAGCGCCGGGAGGCGGCCGGCCTGTCGCACCTTCTGGCGCGCATCGCCGAGGTCTCGCCCTACTTCATCTTCGTCTACGACTACGAGCTCGGCCACGACGTCTACATCAACCGCGCCGTTCCCACCGCGCTCGGCTACTCCGCGGTCGAGACGAAGGCGCTCGAACCGTACCCGTTCGCCAAGCTCTGCCACCCCGACGACTACCTGCAGGCGATCGACCGCGACGCCCGCTGGCTGCACGTCCCCGACGGCGGCATCGACATCGTCCAGTTCCGACTCCGGAACCGCGCCGGGGACTGGCGCTGGTACCGCAGCATCAACACCCCGTTCCTACGCGACGCGAACGGTCGCATGGTGCAGATGCTCGGTGTCTCGATCGACATGACCGACCTGAAGCGCAGCGAAGAGGCGCTGCGGAGGAGCGAAAAGCTCGAGGGGATTGGACTCCTGGCCGGCGGCCTGGCGCACGACTTCGGCAACCTGCTGACCCCGATCCTCGGCCATGCCGAGCTCATCCTGCGCAAGCTGCCCGAGGATTCTCCTCTGCGCTCGCGAGTCGAGACGATCAAGACCGCTACCGAGCGCGCCGGCGAGCTGGTGCACCAGCTGCTCGTGGTCTCGGGCCGCGGCGCCTTCGAGCCGCGTCCGGTCGATCTCGGCGATCTGATCGCCGAGGCGGCGGCGCTGCTCGAGCCGGTGTTGCCGTCCGATGTCACCCTCGAGACCGAGATCGCGCCGCAGCTGCCGCCGGTGGCCGGCGACTCGAGCCAGATTCGCCAGGTGATCATGAACTTGGTTGGCAATGCGCGCGACGCGCTTGCTGACCGCGGCGGCACCATCGTCGTCCGCGCCCTGCCGGTCGACGTCGACGAAGCGCAGGCGTCGGTCCTCGAGCTGCGCGAGAAGGTAGAGCTCGGACCGGCCGTCCTGCTCGAAGTCGAGGACGACGGCCCCGGCATGGACGCCGCCACTCGCGCCCGGCTGCTCGAGCCGTTCTTCACCACCAAGAAGAGCGGGCGCGGGCTCGGGCTCGCTTCGGTGGTCGGCATCGTGCGCCGCCACCGCGGCGGCCTCGCCGTCGACTCGAATCCGGGGCGCGGCACGATCTTCAGGATCCTCTTGCCGATCGCCCCGGCGCACATCGAACAGCACGCCGTCATCCGCTGAGCGGACTCTGTCCGGGCCACGACGTCTTGACGTCACGACGTCTCGACGCTATAATAACAGCGTGAACGAACCGCGGCGGACGACGATCTATCTCGACTCCGAGCTGCATCGCGCGCTGCGGCTGCGGTCGGCGGCGTTCGATCTGTCGCTGTCGGCGATGGTCAACGACGCCGTCCGGCAGGCGCTCGCCGAGGACGCCGCCGATCTCGAGACTTTTGCAGCCCGAAACAAGGAGCCGCGGCTGGACTTCGAGTCGTTCGTGCGCGACCTCAAGCAGCGTGGTCGGCTTTAGTCTCGAGATCGTTCGCTCTGCGGCCCGAGAGCTCGAGACGATCGAGCCGCGCGCCCAACGGCAGCGCATCGTTTCGCGCATCCGCACCCTGGTTGCCGAGCCGCGACCGGCCGGCGCGCAGAGACTCGCCGGCAACGCCCTGTGCTTCCGGATCCGCCAAGGCGACTACCGGATCCTCTACGAGATCGACGACACGAACCGACGCATCGTCGTCGTCAAGATCGGCCATCGGCGCGACGTCTACCGTTGACGGCCGCACGCACTCACCGTCAGATCTCGTCACCGCGCGCTCGGTACCGGTCCGTCGCGACCGCGTTGATAGGATTCGCGTCTCATGTCCGCTGCTCACGCGACGACCGTGCTCCTGGTGCGCCGCGACGGCGCGACGGTGATGGTCTCCGACGGCCAGGTGACGCTCGGCAACGCGGTGGTCAAGCGCGGCGCCGCCAAGGTGCGGCGCGCCGGCAAGGGGAAGATCCTGGTCGGCTTCGCCGGCGGCGCCGCCGACGGCCTCGCCCTCTTCGCGCGCTTCGAGACCAAGCTGGAGGAGTCGAATCAGAATCTCGAGCGCGCGGTGGTCGAGTTGGCCAAGGACTGGCGCACCGACCGCGCGCT
>CAZPYU010000079.1:0-4100 GCA_964590905.1 uncultured Thermoanaerobaculia bacterium | reverse complement strand
GTTGTGGAACGCGCCCGCGACCGGGAGGTCGTAGTCGACGATCTCGGGCAGCGTCATCCGGACAGCGGGCAGGAAGATCCGCTCGGTGGCCTTGCCGAGCCAGGCGTCCTCGGCGGGCGGCTTGCCGACGACGATCGAGGCGTAGATCGCGTCACGCCGCATCGTCATCGCCGAGATCCGAAAGATCGGGAACTCCTCGGCGTGCGAGTAGTAGCCCGTGTGGTCGCCGAAGGGACCCTCGATGCCCACGTCGTCGCGAGAGACGGTTCCCTCGAGCACGATCTCGGCGTTCGCGGGCACCTCGAGGTCGATCGTCTTGCAGCGGACGAGCTCGACGGGCTCGCCGCGCAGGAACCCCGCGAGCATGAACTCGTCGATGTGCTTCGGAAGCGGAGCGCTGGCCGAGTACGCGGTCACCGGGTCGAGCCCGATCGCGACTGCGACCGGGATGCGCCCATCCTTCGCGGCGAGAAGATCCGCCCGGCCGTCCTTGTGGATCTGCCAATGCATGAAGGTCGAGCGGCCGTCGATCACCTGCATCCGGTACATGCCGACGTTGCGGACGCCCGAGCTCGGGTCCTTCGTGATGACCGCAGGGAGTGTGATGAACGGCGCAGGATCGCCCGGCCAGCAGCGCTGAATCGGAAGCGTGCCGAGGTCGACGTCATCACCCTGGAGAACAACCTCCTGACACGGCGCCTTGGAGACGGTCCTCGGCATGGAGTCCGCGACTGACTTCAGCTTGAGGAGACCCTTCACCTTCTCGACGAGCCCCTGCGGCGGTTGCATGTCGAGCACGTCACCGAGCTTGGCGGCGACGTCGTCGAGCTTCTCGACCCCGAACGCCAGGCACATACGCCGCTCGGTGCCGAACTGGTTGATGAGCAGCGGGTGCTGCGACCCCTTCGGGTTCTCGAAGAGGAGCGCAGGCCCACCCGACTTCACAACGCGATCGGTGATCTCGGTGATCTCGAGGTCCGGGTCGACCTCCGCTGAGATACGGCGAAGCTCGCCCTCGCGCTCGAGGAGCGCTATCCAGTCGCGGAGGTCTCGGGGCGGCTTCACACAGCCGAGTCTATGGACTTATTCCTCTCGTTCTCCGTCCAGCGATCGGCGGCAGCCAACACGTCGTCGAGCGTCATCTGGCGCCCCCGCTCGAGGTGGAGCGCGAGGTCCTCCTTGGAAAGCGCCTCGAGAAGTGCCTGCCGCGTTCTCGGATTCCAGTGCTTCGAGAAGGTCCCTGTCCGGCTGCCGATCTGCTCGCGGAGGCCCTCGGCAGCGCCCATGAGGATGGAGGCCAGCTTGGGCGTGTATTGAGCACTCGCCGCCGCGAGTGCGTCCAAACAGGTGGAAAGCGCCTGCCTCTCGCCGAGAGGCGCGAGCAGCGCGAGGCTCTGCCGCAAGACGTCGCGGGCTTGCTCGTCGCGTCCCTGCCCGTGAAGCGCGTAGCCGAGCCCCATGAGATCCGAACCGAGTGCCCAGTCGTCTCCGGCAGCACGATTCGCCACCTGGGCCTGTTCGAAACAGTCGATCGCGCGGTCGTAATCGCCCCCGAGTACAGCCAAGTGCCCGAGCGCGTACAGCGAGTCGCCCCGGCGGGGATGGTCCTCGTACGTAAGGGCCTGCTCGTACAGCTCAATCGCTCGCTTCCGGCGACCCGCGGCACCTTCCAGGTGCGCAAGAAGATGAAGCGACTGCGCGATCGACGGACCGTCATTCACGCTGCGAGCTTCGGCGAGCAGCGTCTCGGTGAGCGCTCGCGCGTGTGTGAAGTCTCCTTGCACGTATGCAAGAAACCCCGCCCCCTCCAGAGCAGCACACCGTAGTGGCGACGGCTCTCGATTCAGATCGAGCGCTCTCGTAAGCCACTGACGTCCTTCGGTGAAGTGCGATTGCATTTGCCAGTAACGCCAGACGGCGACAGCCAAGCGCATAAACATTCGCGCGTCGCGGGACTCGATGAAGGAAAGAGCTGCGCTGATGTTGTGGTGCTCGTCGTCGATTCGAGTCAGCCACGCCGCCTGATCGCGCGTACCACCCAGATGCGGCTCCCCTTGCAATGCCAGTGACACGAAATACCGCGCATGTCGCCAGCCGAGCTCTTCCGCGTCGATCGATGTGCGCAACTGCTCCCCGGCGTACTCGCGGATCGTCTCGAGCATCCAGTAGCGCTCGTTCGTGAAGCGGAGGAGGCTCTTCTCGACGAGCGACTGCAGGGTATCGAGGTCGGCATCGGCGACTGCCTCGGTGGCCTCGAAGGTGCAGCCGCCGGCGAAGACCGAGAGTCGGGCGAAGAGCTGCTGTTCCTCGGGCAAGAGGAGCTCGTACGACCACTCGATGGTGGCGCGGAGCGTCTGCTGGCGGGGGTCGGCGTCGCGTCCGCCCTTGAGCAGGTCGAGGCGCTGGGAGAGACGCTCGAGGATCTGGGCCGGGGAGAGCGCCTTCGTACGGGCGGCCGCAAGCTCGACCGCGAGCGGAAGGGAGTCGAGGCGGGCACAGAGCTCGCCGATCTCCTCGCTGGGGTCTGACTGCGCGCGCTCGCAGAAGAGGGAGACGGCCTCGGACTCGGCGAGCGGCGGCACTGGGTACTCGACCTCTCCCTGGATGCGCAGGAGCTCGCGGCTGGTAACGAGGAGCGTCAGGTTCGGGCAGGCGCTGAGAACCGAGGACAGCTCGGCGGCAGCCTCGATCACCTGCTCCAGGTTGTCGAGGAGCAGGAGCATCTCCCTTTCAGCAATGTGTTCAGCGAGACCGTCCTTGGCGCCGAGCGTCTGCGAGATCGTCTCGGTGACAAGCGCGGGGTCGCGAAGCGAAGCGAGCCCGATCCAGAAGACTCCTGCCTTGTACTCGGAGACCAGCGAAGCCGCTGCCTCGAGTGCGAGCCGTGTCTTCCCCGAGCCGCCGGGCCCGGTGAGGGTGACGAGGCGGGCACCAGCCTCGATCCGCGAGAGCACCTCGGCGAGCTCCTCGTCCCGGCCGACGAAGGAGCTCGCCGGGCGAGGAAGGTTCGTGTTCGAGATCGTCTTGAGCGGCGGGAACGAGCCCTCGCCGAGCTGGAAGATCGGGACCGATCCCTCGATGTCCTTCAGGCGATGCTCACCCAGATCGGCGAAAGACAACGCTTGTGGCTCTGAGCCACTTGGCCCGGTCAGCACCGCCGTCGCAGACGAGACGAGAATCTGGCCACCGTGGCCCGATGCGGCGACCCTCGCCGCGAAGTGGACGTCGCCGCCGACATAGCCCTCCTCGGTGAGAAGCGGCGTCCCCGTGTGCAGGCCGACCCGCACCTGAATCGGCCCGGCCGAGAGCGCCTCGGTCATCTCCCTCGCTGCGGCAAGCGCGCCCGGCGCGGTCGGAAAGGCGAAGAAGAAGGCGTCGCCCTGGGTGTCCACCTCGACGCCGTCGTGGCGCGAGCAGGCCTCGCGGATCAGCCGGCGATGCTCGGCGAGCGCCTCCGCGTATCCCTCCGCCCCGAGCTCGTGCAGCAACCGCGTCGAACCCTCGACGTCGGTGAAGAGAAAGGTGACCGTGCCGCTGGGTAGATCAGGCCGCACTGCGGCCCTAATCATCTGCGAGCCAGCTCTAGCAGTCCAGGCGACGGAGTCTCGACATTCACGACCGCGGCGAGCGGTCGGAGGAGTTCGGACGACGACGCATTTCCGACCTCAGCCGTCAGCGGAGGCTGTCGCCGGTTCCTCATCGGAAACGTCGCCGATCTCCAGGGTGATCCTGGCCTGGCCGCGCCAGCCCGAGCCGACGTCGTGCCGCACCCGGACGGCGGCCTCGATCGCCTCGGCAAGATCCCGCCACTCCAGCTCAACCAGGGACACACCACGACCGACGGGGCGAACGTAGATTTGACCGTCGTACTCGAAGTCGACCATGCCGCCCACTCTAGTTCGATCCACCACGAACCTGAACCCCGCGAAGGCTCCGTTTCACGCGGCAACAGGAGCGGCGCGCGCTGGCCGTCCGGCGCGAAGGGTTCCCGGTCCTGCCCTAGCGGCTGTTGTGCCGTTTGCGGGCGCGCCAGGCGTAGAGATCGCCGAGCAGGATCACCGCGACAAAGACGAGCCCGACGACGAGCATCGACAGCACGA
>CAZPYU010000078.1:0-4517 GCA_964590905.1 uncultured Thermoanaerobaculia bacterium | reverse complement strand
GGGACGCCGGATCCGGCCTCGTCCCCGGATCGGGCGGCGGATCGGGCGGCGGATCAGGCGGTCGTCGGGCCCGCGTCACCGCGCACGGCTGGTGCCGTCGGGTCGAGGGCCGTCTCGCGCGGGCCGAGAGTCGCGAGCTCGCGCAAGTGGGCGATCCGCTCGTCGAGCAGGAGCTCCCTCGCGAGCGCGCGCGTCGCGCGCGACGACGAGTCGCCCAACGCTCGCGCGGGAAACTCGACCCACAGCGGCGCTGTCGCACGGCTGACCCGCCCGACCTGGCTCGGGTCCTCGTCGAGCTGCTCGAGCGCCCGGACGAGCGATGCCGGGTTGCGCGTGAACTTGATCGCCGTCTCGTCCCGCTCCCGTGCCTGCCCACGCACCGCCCACGTCTGGAGCCACTCGGCGAGGCGCTGCGGGAGCCAGCCGAGCACGAGCGAGATGAGGTTGTCGGAGTCGCGCGCCGCGATCGCCTCACCCGTGAGCGCAACCGTCCAGCTCGAGAGGGCCACGTCCCAGCTGCCGGTGCGGCTCACCTCGTAGGCCAGCACGGCCTCGAGCTCGTCACGCGAGAGCTTGTCGACGAGGCCGGTCGTGACCGCGATGATCGTGCGCTTGGGCCGAGTCCCCACGCCGAAGGAGTTCGGCGCCGGGTCGTCGACGATCGCGAAGCGCGGCACCGGCAGGTGGGCGGCGATGGCGAGCGCCTCGAGGAGGTTCCGGACGCGCGCGTGCTCGTCGGGCTTCGCGAGGCGCGCACCGGTCTCCGCGAGGACCCGGCGCTCGAGCCGCCGGCGCTGCAGAGGGATCCGGAACACCGCGATCACGAACCCGATCGCCGTCGACACGACGACGATGGCGAGCACCCCGATCCCCAGGACCTTCGCCTGATCGACGTCGTCGGGGAAGACGCCGCCCTCGAAGATCGCCCACAGCACGATCGCGAGGCCGACGGCCACCGCCGCGAGCGCGGCGCTGAGGCAGTAGTTGAGCGTCGCGAGGACGAGCAGAACGGTGATCCGGGAGCGGTTCCTGGCCTCGTCCATCTTCCCTGCTCGCCTCCGCCTCCGCCTTCGGCCCCCGGAGATGCTTGCAGACGAACGGGTGTTCGTCTAGGGTCACACGCGTGTGATTCGCCCGTGGCTGTCACACCCCACCCGTACGGTGCCCACATCGGCGCACCCCAGCGCCCCAAACCGGCCACATGATCCAGGCCAGAGAGTCCAGGGAGGAACCCCAGGTGGAACGTCAGCAGGCACTCGACATGGCGCTCGGGCAGATCGAGAAGCAGTACGGCAAGGGCTCCATCATGAAGCTCGGCGAGCGGGGCCACGTCGGCGTCGCCGCCATCTCCACCGGCGCGCTGGCGCTCGACCTCGCGCTCGGCATCGGCGGTCTGCCCCGCGGGCGGGTGGTCGAGATCTACGGTCCCGAGTCGGCGGGGAAGTCGCCCCTCGCGATGCATGTCGTCGCCGAGGCGCAGCGCAACGGCGGGGTGTGCGCGTACGTCGACGCGGAGCACGCGATGGACCCGGTCTACGCGGGTGCCATCGGCGTCAACATCGACGAGCTCTACATCTCCCAGCCCGACACCGGTGAGCAGGCGCTCGAGATCACCGACATGCTGATCCGGTCGGGCGCGCTCGACGTGATCGTCATCGACTCCGTGGCCGCGCTCGTGCCCCGGGCCGAGATCGAGGGCGAGATGGGCGACACCCACGTCGGGCTCCAGGCCCGACTGATGAGCCAGGCGCTGCGCAAGCTCACCGCGAACCTCAACAAGTCGCGCACGATCTGCATCTTCATCAACCAGCTGCGGGAGAAGATCGGCGTGATGTTCGGCTCGCCCGAGACGACACCGGGTGGCCGGGCGCTGAAGTTCTACTCGTCGGTCCGGCTCGACATCCGCCGCGTCGAGACGATCAAGGACGGGGCCGAGATGATCGGCAACCGCACGCGGGTCAAGGTGGCCAAGAACAAGGTGGCACCGCCGTTCAAGCTGGCCGAGTTCGACATCATGTACGGCAAGGGCATCAGCCGCGAGGGCTCGCTGCTCGACGTCGCCGTCGACCTCGACATCATCAAGAAGTCCGGCGCGTGGTTCACCTACGAGGGTGAGCAGCTCGGGCAGGGTCGCGAGAACGCCAAGACCTTCCTGGCCGAGAACGTCGACATGGTCTTCGAGATCATGGAGAAGATCAAGATCGCGGCCGGCATCGGTGAAGACGGCGACCTCATCGGGACCAACACCGAAGCCGAGGCCGAGGTCGAAGCCGAAGCCGAGGTCGAGGTGGTCTTGTCCGCCAACGATCTCGACGCGTTGGAGAAGGCGCCCAAGACCCGCAAGACGACCAAGGCGCAAGAGGTCACCGCCGCCACGTAGCGATCTCCCCCAGCAATGCCCCAAGCAACACCCAGCAACGCCCCAAGAGTGCCGGCGGAAGTGCCCAGCTCCCGCCGGCACTCCTTGTTCACGATTTCGCCGCCGCGGGCTCCTGCGTTGAGCCGAGGAAGTGACGCTGCGTCGCGTCATTCGCACGCGAACGTCACTTGCTCGGTGGCGGCGGTCAGGTGATGGCGCGGACGAGCGCCGCGATGCCTGCGACGGCGGAAAGCGTGAGCACGGCCGGGCGGAGCCAACCGCCGTCGACGTGCACGTGGAAATGGCGGCTGATCCAGAGCCCCGTCACCATCGCGGGGAGGAGTGCGAGCGCGAACAGCACCTGGTCGCCGTTGATCTTCCCGAACGCGACGTAGCCGATGATCGAGAGCGTGGCGCTCCACGCGAACGCAGCGCCCAGCGTCGCGCGTGCGGTGGGACCGGGGCGGTGCTGGAAGAGCAACGCCACTGGAGGTCCGCCGACCGCAGTCGCCGTGCCGAACACGTTGGAGATGAACCCCGCTCCGAGCGCAGTGCCACGGGTGATCGGAACCGGGGGCGCCACGACGCTCAGCAGCACTCCGGCGAGCACCGTGGACGCGACCATCACGGTGAGTGTGGTGACGTCGGCGGCTTCGAGGATGAGGAGACCCAATGCGGTCCCGGGGACCGCGCCGATGAGCATCCAGGGGAGGGCGAGTCGGTCGACAGCGTGGTGCTCGCGCAGCAGCGTCGTGATCGCCAGCGGTATCGCGACCAGCACGAGCGTCGCGGGCAGCGCTTCGGGAACCGTCAGCGCCACGAACGGCGCCGCGACGATGTTGAGTCCGACACCGATCGAGCCCTGCACGATCGACCCCACGAGCACGGCGCCGCCGACGACGAGTGCCTCAGCGACGCCGATGTGCATTCCGGCGATCCTTCCAGATCGCGGGAGCCGGGCCGCGCCCCTTCGCTCGTACACTGGGCCGTCGTGACTCGCCGCTTCCACGTGCGCACCTTCGGGTGCCAGATGAACGAGCACGACTCCGAGCGCATCGCGGGCTTGCTCACAGCGCAGGGTCTGGAGGTGACCGATGATCCGGAAGACGCGGACGTCGTGGTTCTCAACACGTGCTGCGTCCGGGAGAACGCCGACAACAAGCTCTACGGGCACCTCGGGCACCTCAAGTCGCTGAAGGAGCGGCGGCCCGGCCTCCAGATCGCGGTAGGCGGGTGCCTCGCCCAGAAGGACCGCGAGCTCATCGTCAGTCGCTCGGGCTGTGTGGACGTCGTCTTCGGCACGCACAACCTGCACCGCGCGGCCACCCTGCTCGACGAGGCCCGCGACACGGGCGCACCCGTCGTCGAGATCGTCGAGGAGCATCGACCGGACGCCGCCTCGCTCGACGCCACGCTGCCGTCGGAGAGGGCAGCGACGCATTCTGCATGGGTCACGATCCAGATCGGATGTGACAACTCGTGCACGTTCTGCATCGTCCCGATCGTCCGCGGTGGTGAAGTGAGCCGCCGCCTCGGTGATGTCGTGAGAGAGGTGCAGGAGCTCGCCGCGTCGGGGGTCAGCGAGATCACGCTGCTCGGCCAGAACGTCAACTCGTACGGTCGTGATCTCGGCGCACGCCAATGGCGCCCGAAGTTCGCCGACCTTCTGCGCGCGGTCGATCAGGTCGACGGGATCCATCGCATCCGGTTCACATCGCCGCATCCGAAGGACCTCGGACCGGAGACGATCGAGGCGATGGCCGAGTGCGATGCGGTGTGTGAGCAGCTCCACCTCCCGCTCCAGGCGGGCAGCGACCGGACGCTGGCGCGCATGCACCGCGGCTACACCGCCGAGCGCTATCTCGAGCGTCTGGCCGCCGCGCGGGCCGCGATCCCCGAGCTCGCGGTGACGACCGACATCATCGTCGGCTTCCCGGGAGAGACCGATCGCGACTTCACCCGCACACTGGAAGTCGTCGACGGGGCAGCCTTCGATGCGGCGTACACGTTCATCTTCTCGCCCCGTCCGGGTACGCCAGCCGCCGAGATGGTGGGGGACATCGTGCCGCGAGACGTGGCGGCGGAGCGCCTCGCGCGACTTACCGAGGTCGTCGAACGGCACGCGCTTGCTCACCATGCGGGGCGCGTCGGCCGGGTC
>CAZPYU010000077.1:0-6012 GCA_964590905.1 uncultured Thermoanaerobaculia bacterium | reverse complement strand
CCTCGATCACCTGCCGGCCCATCTTCTTGACCTCGTCGTAGCCGGCGGCGGCGATGCGGTTGGTGGTCACGATCTGCGGCGAGACCCAGCGGTTGCGCATCGCCTCGAGCACCCCAGGGTAGTAATGCGAGGCGAAGTCGTGCGCGACCTTGCCGTCGATCGCGATGGTGTCGTAGAAGCCCTCGTGGCCTTCGATGAACTCCTCGGCCGCGACCGAGGCGCCGCGGTCGATGCCGTATTCGACGATCGCGCTCTCGAGCTCGCGGTCGTTGTCGATCCGCTTGGTGCCCGAGGCGCCGGCACCGCTGCGCGGCTTGAGGATGATCGGGAAGTCGATCTCGGCGACGAACTCGCGCAGCTCGCGCGGCGAGGAGACGCCGGCCGACTGCGCGCACGGCACGCCGGCCGCGCGCAGCGCCTCCTTCATCGCCGGCTTGTCGCGGCAGAGAAAGGCCGTGCGGTAGGTGGTGCCCGGGATCTCGCAGGCCTCGCGCACGCGCGCGGCGGGTAAGATGTGCGCCTCGACCGTGGTCTCGAGCCGGTCGACCCATCCGCGCGTCTGGACGCGACGCACCGCTTCGAGCATCGACGGCTCGTGCACCACGGACGGCACCTGCTCGTAAGCGTGCAGCCAGCTCTTCATCTCGTCGTCGAGCGACTCGATCGGCCGCTCGCCGATGCCGGTCACCTGAGCGCCGACCTCGGCTAGGCCACGCACGAACTGCCGCTGGTTGTAGGGAAACTTCGGTTCGACGAACAGCACGTGCATGGGCCGCCCCGCTTTCGGAACTTCCGGAAATCTCGGTTCTGCTCATAGGATTCTAGCCGATGGCGACCGTCGTGCTCCTCGGACCGCAGCGCTTCACTCCGACTTTGGGCGTGGCGGTCGCGTCGATCGGCATCACCGGACGGCTCGCTTCGATCACCGCCGGCTGGCAGGAGCGCGAGGCGGAGGATCTGGAGCTCCACGAGCACCTCGGTGAACGCACGGTCAACCTGATGCTCTACGCGCGGGGCGAGGACGTCTTCGAGCGCGACCCGGAGCTCTTCGAAGCGCACCGCGAGCGGCAGGGCAAGCTGCGCGAGCTACAAGCGCTTTACCGGGCGCGCCTGGCGCCGATGCGCGAAGTAACGATGAGGCTGTTCGAGTCCGACGGCGACGAAGCGCTCGTGGTGCCCGAGCGCGACGACGCCATCGCCGCGCTCGCCCGCCTCGACGCGCACCATCTGGAGCGAGTGGAGCGGCTGGACGCGGAGTTTCAGGCTCGGCTGCGACCCCTGTCACGGCCTTCGATCGTCCGTCACGGGCAGGCGATCGACCGCCTGCTGGAGCGCACCGAGGGCGTGGCCATCGCCGGCGGACACGTTGCGATCCTGCTCAACCGGCTGCGACTCTTCGGACTCGACCAAAGGGTCGGCTCGCGCACGCTCTTCGCGTGGTCGGCGGGGGCGATGCTCACCGCGCGTCGGATCGTGCTCTTTCACGACTCTCCGCCCCAGGGAGGCGGCGCGCCAGAGGTGTTCGAGAGCGGCATCGGGATCGTGCGCGGATTCTTGCCGCTACCGCACGCCCGGCGGCGGCTGAAACTCGAGGATCCGTTGCGGGTAGCGCTCTTCGCGCGCCGCTTCGCTCCCGAACAACCGCTGGCGCTCGACGACGGCGCCTGGGTCGTCTTCGAAGACGGTCAACTGGTTCACGCGGTCGGCGCGCACCGCCTCACCGTCGCAGGCGACCTCTCGGCGCTGGAGGCTGCTTGACGCTGGCGATCCGGCGCTTTCTCGAAGACGGAGATCTCTCGCCGGCCGCAATCGACGCCTTCTTGTCGATACGGCGCTGTCCGATCGTCGAAGGCGGCAACGCGACCTTCCTCTACCGCGGTCCGGCGGAAGAGGTCTACTTGCAGCACTGGACCCTCGGGCTGCAGTCGGCGCGCCCGTTCACGCCGGTCTTGGGAAGCGACCTCTGGTACCTGATCCAGGAGGTGCCGGTCCGCTCGCGCATGGAGTACAAGCTCGAGATCCACGAGGGCGAAGTGGCGCGCCTCGCTCTCGACCCACTCAACTCCGAGCTGGCTCACGATCCGTTCGGTGCCAACTCGGTCTGCCAGGGGGCCGAGTACGCAGTTCCGGAGTGGGCGTATCCCGATCCCGAGGCGCGCACCGGCTCGATTCGAAATCTCCAGATCGAGTCGCGCGAGCTGGGCCGCGCCGAAGAGGTGGGCGTCTACCTCCCGGCCCGCTTCCGAGAAAGCCGCCGCTATCCGCTGCTCGTGGTGCACGACGGCCTCGACTATCTCCGCTTCTCGTCGCTGAAGACGGTGCTCGACAATCTGATCGAGCGCGGCGAAATCGCGCCGATGGTGGTGGCACTGACGCAGTCTCGGCAGCGGCTGCGCGAATACGCCGACGATCCCCGGCACGCCAGCTTCGTCGTCGAGGAGCTGCTGCCGGAGCTCGAACGGCTCTTTCCGCTGGCGGCCGGTGCAGCGAACCGCGGCCTCCTCGGCGCGAGCTTCGGCGCCGTGGCGGCGTTCTCGGTCGCCTGTCGCTTCCCGGGGCGGTTCGGACGGCTGCTCCTGCAGTCGGGATCGTTCGCTTTCACAGACATCGGCGAGTCGAAGCGCGGCCCGCTCTTCGAACCGATCGTCGCCTTCGTCAACGCCTTCCGCGACCGGCCGCGGGCGGTCGCCGAGCGGATCTTCCTCTCGTGCGGGATCTACGAATCGCTGATCTACGAGAACCGCTCTCTCGTGCCGCTGCTCGAGCGGACCGGAATGGAGATCCGCTACGTCGAGGCGTGGGACGGACACAACTGGGAGAACTGGCGCGACCGGCTGCGCGAAGGGCTCTCCTGGCTCTTCCCCGGCGCGCTCTGGATGATCTACGAGTAGCAAGGGCGCTGGTGGCGAGGCGGGCTGCTAGTCTCACACCTATCGTCGCGAGAGGAGCGCTGCCATGGCCGAGGTCGTCCGCCGCATCGGGTTGTCGCTCGGGGCCGATTACTGCTGGCCCATCTGTTTCGAGGAGATTCTCAAGCGCCTGAAGCTGGCGCTGCCGATCGCGGGCGACACGGTCCGTTTCGAAGTCGAGCGGATCCAAATCGCGCCGTTCGATCTGCGCCAGCCGGTGCGCTACGACGTGGTTCTCGACCGCCTCACCCACTGGTACCACCTGAGCCGCGAGTGGATCAAGAAGGCGGCCGTGATGGACGCCCTCTACGTCTTCAACAATCCGTGGTCGATCCAGGCCAACGAGAAGCACACCAGCTACTGCGCGATGATGCGGCTCGGCCTGCCGATTCCAGAGACCTGGCTACTGCCGCCCAAGGAGTACGAGCCGGCGCCCGACCTCGAGCGGACGCTGGCGCTCTACGCCAAGATGTTCAGCCTGAAGGAGATCGGCGACAGTGTCGGCTATCCGCTCTTCCTGAAACCGTACGACGGCGGCGCCTGGGTGGGGGTATCCAAGGTCAAAGACAGGGAGGAGATCTACAAGACCTACGACGCCTCGGGCAAGCGCATCCTGCATGCGCAGAAGGCTGTCGATCCGTTCGACCTCTTCGTGCGCGCGCTCGGGGTCGGGCCGCAGGTCCACTGCATGAAGTACGACCCTGCCGCGCCGCTCCACGCGCGCTACGAGGTGGCGTTCGACTTCGTGACCGCGGAGGAGTGGCAGACGCTCGCCAACATGTGCCTGACCATCAACGCCTTCTTCGGTTGGGACTTCAACTCGTGCGAGTCGCTGCGCCGCGAGGGAGTCTTCTGTCCGATCGACTTCGCCAACGCCTGCCCCGACTCCCAGGTGACCTCCCTCCACTACCACTTCCCCTGGCTGGTCAAAGCGAAGCTCAAGTGGGCGCTCTTCGCCGCAGCGACCCAGCGCAAGATGCGCAAGAACCTCGAGTGGGAGCCGTTCTTCGAGATCGCGGCGCGCGACGAACCGTTCAAGGAGAAGCTGACCCACTACGCACGCCTCGCCCACCAGCGCTTCGAGAGCGACCGCTTCGTCGAGTTCTGCGCCACCCACTTGTCGAACATCGACGAGGTGACCTGGGAGTTCTTCGGATCGCCAGAGGCCAAGGAGGCGGTGCGCGGCAAGGTGGCGCTGCTCTTCCCGGAGCACGAGATCGAGGAGTTCACCGAGCACTTCTGGGGCCTCATCCAGTTCTGGCGCAAGACCGATGGCGCCTACCTCACACCGGGCAAGGCCACGCCCGTCTCGTGAAGCCGTCGCTCCACGAGCTCTGGTGCTCGGCGCCACTGGGCCGGGAGATCGGCGTGGCGCGGTGGGGAACGGCCGGACGGCCGCTGATTCTCTTCCCGACCGCGGGTGGCGATGCGCGCGAGGTCGAGCGGTTCGGCCTCGTCGAGGCGCTGGCGCCGTGGGTCGAGAGCGGTGCGATCCGCATCTACTCGTGCGACAGCGTGCCGGGCAAGGCGATCCTGAGCGAGAGTCCATCGCCGGAGCGCTTCGCGGAGCTGCTCTACCTCTTCGACGTCTTTGTCTACCACGAGCTAGTGCCGTTCGTGCGTTGGGAGTGCGGCGCCGAATGCGAGTTGGTGGCGTGCGGCGCGTCGCTGGGCGCGCTCCTGGCGCTGATCGCCGTTTGTCGCCATCCCGACGTCTTCCGCGAGGCGATCTGCCTGTCGGGCAAGTACGACCTCTCGGAGCTCTTCGACGGCGCTAGGCCGACGCTCGACTTCCACTTCGCCTCGCCGCTCCACTTCCTGCCATTCCTGACTGACGAACCGCATCTGACCCTGTTGCGCCAGCGTTTCGTGAGTTTGATCTGTGGCCGCGGCCGTGCGGAGCGCCCGCAGTACGCTTGCGAGGTGGCCCGACTCCTGGGCCGTATCGGAGTGCCGAACCGGCTGGACGACTGGGGCCCCGACTGGCATCACGAATGGTCGACCTGGCGCGCTACCCTGCCGCGTTACGTCTCGGAAAGCATGGCCTCCGCGTCGGCATGAACGCATCCAGAGCGACCAACGGCTTTCCGGTGGCGCTGCGCTTGACGCTCCAGTGGGGCGAGATGGACGCCTACGGGCACGTCAACAACACCGTCTACTTCCGCTGGTTCGAGAGCGCGCGCATGGAGTACTTCCGCCGGCTCGGCTGGCCCGAGCTCGAGCGCGAGCTTGGGATCGGTCCGATCCTGCACTCGACGCGCGCCCGCTTCCGTGCTCCGCTCACCTGGCCCGACGAAATCGTCGTCGCCGCGCGCGCCACCAACCTCCTCGCTGATCGCTTCACGATGTATTACGAAATCCAGAGCACGAATCTCGCCCGTCTCGCAGCGGAGGGCGAAGGGCTGATCGTCGCGTTCGACTATCGAGCCGGAGCGAAGGCCGCCCTTCCCACCGAGATTCGCGAGCGGATGCTCGCCCTGGAAGCGAGTCCGTCTCCCTAGCGGACAGAAGCGGCTGATTCGAGACCGAATCAGTGCGTCAACTTTGTCATGCTGAGCGCAGCGAAGCATCTCGATGCCGGCGGATGCTCCCTGACGTCTCTTTGCCGACGAGATCCTTCGCTTCGCTCAGGATGACATTCGAAACGCTGGGTCGCGAGTCTCGACATCGCCTTCGACCGCCCAGCTGCTAGCCTCCGTTCGATGTCCGATCGGGCTCCGGCGCTTCTGGCCGACATCGGCGGCACGCACGCCCGCTTCGCGCTGCGGCTCGAAGACGGAACGATCTCCACGCCCGTCGACCTACCGAGCGCACGCTTTCGCGACCTCGCCACCGCCGCCAGGGAGGGTCTTTCCCTTCTATGGAAGCCTTTGCCTTTCGCGAAAGAGATCTCCGAAGCTGCAGTCGCGGTGGCCGGTCCTGTCGGTTCGAACGAGATCGAGCTGACGAACGTCGATTGGCGCTTTTCGATCGCAGCGACCCGACGCGCGCTCGGGCTCGAACGCCTCCTCGTCATCAACGACGTGGCGGCGCTGGCGTGGGCGGTTCCTTCTCTAGAAAAAAAAGACGGAAAAACCTTCATAGAGGGAAAAAAGGGCTCCGA
>CAZPYU010000076.1:0-2546 GCA_964590905.1 uncultured Thermoanaerobaculia bacterium | reverse complement strand
CTATTGATCGGCGAACAGCCGAACCCTTGGGACCTTCTTCAGCCCCAGGATGCGATGAGCCGACATCGAGGTGCCAAACCGCGTCGTCGATGTGGACTCTTGGACGCGATAAGCCTGTTATCCCCGGAGTACCTTTTGTCCGATGAGCGATGGCCCTTCCATTCGGAACCACCGGATCACTAGGCCCTGCTTTCACATCTGCTCGGCTTGATCGGCCTCGCAGTTGAGCACCCATATGCCCTTGCGCTCGACGCGCGATTGCCAACCGCGCTGAGGGTGCCTTAAGGACTCCTCCGTTACGCTTTGGGAGGATTCCGCCCCAGAAAAACTGCCCGCCTAACACTGTTCCTGCGCAGGCTTCACTGACACAGGTTAGAATCCTAGCTTTACAAGAGTGGTATTTCACCGTCGACTCAAGTACAGGCAGACCCGTACTTTCAACGTCTCCCACCTATCCTACGCATGCAAAGCCAAAACCCAATATTAGGGCTGCAGTAAAGGTTCACGGGGTCTTTTCGTCTTGTGGCGGGTAGGCGGTATCTTCACCGCCGTTGCTATTTCGCCCAGCATCTGCTGGAGACAATGGCCAAGTGATTACGCTATTCATGCGCGTCGGAACTTACCCGACAAGGAACTTCGCTACCTTAGGCTATGACAGTCGACGAACAACGGTCGACAGTCTCCCACATCGCTGTGGGGATCGGACTGTATCTTGACTGAGTGCGTCAGTCGGGTCCGATGCCAAATACGATCACTTGTGCCGAACGTAGATTTTCTAGCCGGAGCTTGAACTGTTTGGTGCACTCGTCCCTGGCGTTCAGTCTCTGAGGATTCCTGCCTTGCGACAGGTCTTTCCTGCGGATTGTCCGCAGCTTCCCATTGTTACCCGTGAGGGTAGGGAAGCATACTCGGGGTTTCCCGCATATGGCCAGGTTTCTTGAGGGCCCGCGCTGACAGCGGATGCTGACAGCCGGTAGCTTGGTTGACCCTCATAGTTAGGGCCGCCTTTTACTGGGGCTTCGGTTAGGAGCTTTGCCTTGCGGCGAACCCCACCCCTTAACCTTCCAGCACTGGGCAAGCGTCAGTCTGCATATGTCCTCTTGATTGAGTTCGCGCAGACTTGTGTTTTTGATAAACAGTTCCCCAGCCCGCTTTGCTGTGACTCCCGACCGCTTTGGACGGTAAACGCCCTGACAGCCAAGAGCACCCCTTATTCCGAAGTTACGGGGCTAGTTTGTCTAGTTCCTTCAGCAGATCTCACTGGAGCGCCTTAGGATACTCTCCTCGCCTACCTGTGTCGGTTTTAGTACGGTCACCAACCTTCGTCCCGCCGGGGCTTTTCTAGTCAGCATGGTATCAGGGACTACCGCTCCGTTACGAAGCGTCGCCACACCCCTCAGCGTTGAATGGGCCACCGGATTTGCCAGGCGACCCCGCCTATGAGCATGGCCGTGCATTTCTATCCGCACGGTTCCCCTAACCTTCTGCACCCCCCCTTGCGGTGATAACCTCAGGTTGGTGGCGCGGGAATATTAACCCGCTTCCCATCAGCTACGCCTTTTGGCCTCGCCTTAGGGACCGGCTAACCCTGGGCCGATTTACGTTGCCCAGGAATCCTTAGGCTTACGGCGAGTGGGCTTCTCACCCACTTTAGCACGCTACTTAAGTCCGGATCCTCGCTTCGAAACGCTCCACCGCCAATTACTTGACGACTTCACAGCTGTTTCGAATGCTCCCCTACCACGCCCATGATTCTGCGAACCATGAGCATCCGCGGCTTCGGCACAGGGCTTGAGGCCCGATCATTTTCGGCGCAGGAATGCTCGACCAGTAAGCTGTTACGCACTTTTTAAATGATGGCTGCTTCTAAGCCAACATCCTGGCTGTCTTAGCACTCCTACCTCCTTTTACACTTAGCCCTGATTTTGGGACCTTAGCCGGCGGTCTCGGCTGTTTCCGTCTCGTAAAGCAAGCTTATCCCCACCTTACTCACTGCCCGGATAGTCGTCACGGTATTCGGAGTTTGGTTCGGCAGGGTAGTCGGGTAGACCCCCAAGACCGATTCAGTCTCTCTACCCCCGCAACGTAGTTGCCGGACGCTAGGCCCAAACCTATTTCGGGGAGAACCAGCTATCCGCCAGTTTGACTAGTCTTTTGCTCCTACACGGAGGTCATCGCAGAAATTTTCATCTTTCACGCGTTCGGCCCTCCCCCTGGTTTTACCCAAGGTTCAGCCTGCCCCTGCGTAGATCACTGGCATTCGGGCTTATGGCCGGGCACTAGTCGCCCGTTTCGGACTCGCTTTCGCTCCGCCTCCGGTGCAGAACACCTTAGGCTTGCACCCGACCATAGCTCCCGGACTCATTAAGCAAAAGGCACCACGTCAGCCCTTGCGGGCCTCCGAGTGTTTGTAGGTAGATGGGTTCAGATCTTTTCATTCCCCTCTCGGGGTGCTTTTCACCTTTCGCTCGCGCTACTTAGTTCACTATCGGTCTCCGAGTAGTATTTAGCCTTACGCGATGGTCCGCGCAGATTCGCGCCTGTTT
>CAZPYU010000075.1:0-5997 GCA_964590905.1 uncultured Thermoanaerobaculia bacterium | reverse complement strand
TTCCTCTACCTGCTCTACCAGCGCCCGAGCGAGCGGAATCCCACCGAAGCGATCCTCCGCGACGCGCCGTTCCTCGTCAACTTCGCGCTCTGGGGCGCGACGGTCGTGGGGCTGATCTACTGGACGTAGGGCGCTCGAATCGAGATTCCCGGAGCGCCAGGACGGCCACCGACGCCCGTTGGGGGGCTCACGACGCGTCTCCCTTCGGAAGAGTGCGATAGAGGACCCAACTCGCCTCTCCTGCAACGGACTCGACTCGTCGCAACCAGTGCACGAGGAGCGGCTGCTCGCGTGGCGCGGCGTGCACGAGAAGGTAGTCGAACCGATCGAGATCCGAGAGCAGGAGGCGCTCCGGATTGTGCTCGAGCCCGGGCGTCCACGGCCCCATGCCGGCTCCATCCCGATCAAAAACGACCAGTGAGCTCGGCGTCGAAGCGAACGAGTAGCCGAGTATCACTCGCCGATCGAGTTGGGTGTAGGCCGCCAACTGGTAGAACGGTTCGATCCAGAAGCGCGGGCTCCTTCTCGCGAAATCGAGCTCGAGGAGCCGCGACCCATCCGGAACCGCCGCCACGGCGGCGGCGAATCCGCGCATCTCCTCGCGATCGAACCCGCGCCAGTCCGTCGCCGTGACCACCGCGTGTCCTCCAACGAGAAGCGTCGCCACGATGCCCTGAACACGCCTCGACAGGCCGCACGGTGGCAGCGCCAGCAGCCCGCAGATCGCCGCCCAAGGCATCCAACGCCGCGCCAGATTCGCCGTATCGCCGAGATTGTCCGGCAGCAGCAGCGCGAGCAGCGCGAGCGCAAGCGCCACTTTGGCGAGCCACCGCTCACCGCCCGAGCGCCTCGGATTCGAGGGACGTAAGCAGATCGCCGCCCATCCGAGGAGAGCGAGCAGCAAGATGTCCTCCCACGGCCCCTCGAGACCGCCGAGCGGCCAGGTCGACCACGAACTGGCTTGGATGAGGCGCTGCCAAGGCAGGCTTCCGTACTCAATCGTGCCGCCCCAGCGCAAGTCCTCGAGGCTCGAATACCAGAGCAGTGCCGCCAGGCCGAAAGGCGCCAGTGCGACAATGCCCAACGCGGCGCCCCGGAAGGAGCGCCGGCGCTGTCCGACGACGATCAGAATGTAGCCTGCTACAGCGAGCCAGAGCAGGTGACCGAGATAGAGAAGACAAGCTGCGGCGAAGTGCATCGCCCACGAGCGGCGGGCGTTGGTTCCGTCTTCCTCGAACAGCAAGATCAGCCAGAGCACGAAGCCGGTCGCACCGACGATGAAGTTGAGGAAGCCACCGTAGTAAGTCCCAGCGTAGAGAAAGATGCAGGCGAGCGCTGCATTTTCTGGAGGCCGGCCGAGTCGCCGCGCGAGGGACCAGATCGAGGCGACGAAGAGAGCACCGCAGCCCAGAAGCGCGAGCCGCGGCCCCCACTCGGCTCCTCCGAGCCACAAGGCGATGCCGAGGATCGGGTACGAGAGCTTGTTCGGCGAGCTCCACTCGATCCGATACGGGCCATCGGGGTTCGTCCAGGCCTCGCCGAAGAGGCGGATCTGCGCCGACTGCTGCGCGAGATCGAGGAGCGGCGGGTAGCGAGCGACAGCGAGCGGAGCGACGACCAGCGCGAACAGCAGGCCCACCAGCACCCACTTGAGGCGGCGCTCGGCAGCGGCATTCGCGGACTCCATGCGGGGCGCCCGGAGTATCGCAGAAACCGTCGCCCTCTCTCTCCGGCACGGCCGAGACGATCCGCTATCCTTCGCCTCTCTTGAAACCTCTCCCGGGGCCGGTCTCGCTGCGGGGCAGCTGGCTTACCCTCCTCCCCGGAGCCCTCTGGGGCGCGACTCTCTTCGCACTGCTCGCCTTCCGGGTCCCGCCCGGACCCGGAACGCTCTCGAACTGGGCCCTTCTCGCTCTGCTCTGCGTGGCTCTCGCCGGTGTTCACGGCGGACTCTTCGCGCTCCTGGCTCGCGCCGCTCGACAGGCGAACCGCCGCGCCACTGCCGTTGCCGACGCCGCTCTCGCGCTCGGCGGCGGCGTTATCTACGGTTTGCTCGGACTCTCCCTCGCCAAGCTCGTCCTCCAGAAGGTTCATCTGCGCAGCACGGACCTCCGCTTTCTCGCCGCGTCGCTGGCGCAGCTCTTCGGCGAGGCGACGGATTCGGAGCGGCGCGCGCTCGGTTTGGCGCTGGCGCTCCCCTGCGCTGCCGCGACCCTGCTCTGGTTCGTTCTCCGCGCCTTGCGGCAGCGCGACATCACTCCCTCCTGGCGGGCAGCATCGCGCCTCCTTCTCGGATCCCTTCTCGGGCTCGCCGCGCTCGTGTCCGTCTCGCCCACCGCTCGCTGGGCGGCCACACGACTAGCTCCAGAAACCGCCCTCCTAGCGCGGTGGAGCTCGCCCTCGGAAGGAGCTCGCTTCGCCCGCGCCTTCACTCCTGATCCATCGCTTCAGGCGCGCATCGAGCCGTATCGGGCCGCTTCTCCTGCTCGGCGCTGGAACGTCGTGGTGGTGATGCTCGAATCGGTGCCGTGGAAGCGGCTCTTCGGCGCCGAAGCGCGGCACGCGTCGACACCGAACTTGCGCGCGCTCGCCGCCGAGTCGATCGTCTTCGAACGGGCCTATGCCACCTCGACGCACTCCGACTACGCGCAGACCTCCATCCTCGCCTCGTTGCATCCGCGCAAGCTAGAGCAGCACGATTTCTTCGCCGACCTCTCCTATCCGCGCGCCCTGCCGTGGGACCTGTTGTCGCCGCTCGGCTGGCGTTCGGCGCTCTTTTCGACTCAAAACGAGGCGTGGGGGAACATGCTCGCCTTCGTCCGCACGCCGCAGCTCGGAATCGTCCGCCACGCCCCCGACTTTCCCGACGCACCGCGGCGCGGCGCCGGCTCCGAAACCAAGATCTTCGAGCAGACCGCCGTCGAATCGTTCCTGGCTTGGGTCGGCACAGCGCCCTCCGAGCCGTTCGTCGCCTATCTCAACTTTCAGACGACGCACTTTCCCTACGTCTGGCCAACGGAGTTTGCGCCGCCATTCGGCGCCGCTGAGCTCGACTTCGAGGGGACTTTCCTCGGCTATCCTCGGGAGAAGATCCCGATCCTCCTCGATCGCTTCCACAACGCGCTCGCCTACGCCGATCTTTGGACCGGGCGGCTCCGCGAAGGGCTCGAGCAGATCGGCGTCTGGGACCAGACCGCGCTCATTGTGGTCGCCGATCACGGCGAGGCGTTCTACGAGCACGGCGTACCGACCCACGGCACGATGCTCTTCGAGGAGCAGCTGCGCGTACCGCTGTTGATGCGGCTGCCAGGAGAAGCGCCGCGCGTCGTCGGCGAGCCGGTCTCGGTCCTCGACGCGCTGCCGACGCTCTACCGCGCGCTCGGCTTGCCGCGCCACGGCGCGCTCCAGGGCCGCGACGACCTGCTCGAATCCAGCTACTCGGCGGCCGGCCGCCCCTTCCCGTTCACGATCCAGGGGATGACCCACGAAGACGGGCTCCTTCTCGACGGCTGGAAGTGGATCGTCAACCACGACCGTCGCCAGGCGGCGCTCTTCGATCTCGCCGCCGATCCCGAGGAGCAACGGAGTCTCGTGGCGGCCGAGCCCGAACGCGCTCGTGCGCTCGTCGAAGCACTCGAGCAGCAGATCGCTCGCCAGCTCGGCTACTACGAGAGCCGCGGCTGGGAAGCGGGCTGGTACGCGCCGCGCCTACCGTGAGCTAGGCCATTCAGGTCGCGACGTGGCGACGATCGAGGAGTTGCAGGTTTCGGCTCGCCGCCGGATGACGGCGGTTGAGCGCCAGGGCGCGCTCGAGCGCAGCGCGAGCCGCGGCCAGCTCGCCCCGCGCCAGGTGCGCTGCGCCCAGATTCGCCCAGGCGTCGTCGGAGCGCGGCTCGAGCGCCACCGCCTGCTCGAAGCGGCGCAGTGCGAGCTCGAGATCTCCCGAGCGTGCGGCGAGGGTGCCGAGGTTCATGGCGGGGAGGAAGTTCGTCGGGTCGGCCGCCAGGGCGCGCTCGTACTGCCGTCGCGCCGAAGCAGCGTCGCCCGCCTCCTCGGCCAGCCGGCCGAGGTTGTAAGCCAGCAGATCGATGCGCGGAGCCGGGCGCCAGAGGTGCGGCGCGAGCACTACGCCCAGCAGCACGAGCGCACCTGCCACCGCACTGGCACGCCGGCCGCGTCGCCAACGATCGCGCAGCGCGACGATCGGAATCGCCGCCAAGATGGCGAGGCCGGGCGCCGCCGGCAGGCGGTAGCGCGAGAAGAGGAAGAAGGCGATCGTCGCGACGAGCCAGCCGGCTTCGAAGAGGACGATCGGCGCCAGCGCTGCGAGCCGGCGGCGCGCCGCGACGAACCCTACGGCGGCCAGCGCCAGGAGCGACCCCCACTCGAGGCCGGCCAGCGCCAGCGGCGGCGAGATCGACTTCATCCAGTAGTAGTCGACGACGTCGGGCCACTCGTACGGACGCAAGTAGAGCGCGAGCTTCCTCAGTTGGAGGCGGACGAAGTCGATCGGTTCTGCGGCCGCCCAATCGAGCGTGCGGCGGAACCAGTAGCGCGAGACCTGAGCGCCGGAGAGCGGTCGCGACAGCGCCTCCTCGGCCAGCCGCTCGGCTTCGTCGCGCTCGAGCGCCGGGATCTGCTTGCCTGGCGAGAGCGGTCGATAGGTGCCGTCGGCGTCGGGGTTGTTGCCGATCCAAAGGTTCACGCCCCCCTGGAAGGTCGTGGGCAGAAAGCCGCCGCCCAGAGCCGCGTTGCGCGCCGCCACCGGTAGCAGCGGCATGATGACGCCGATCGCCAGCGCCAGCGCGCGCCGGCCCGACTTCCAGCCCTCGCCGCGACGCCAGGTGAGTGGCAGGAGGAAGGGGAGCAGCAGGAGAGCGTTCTCGCGCAGGAGGGCGAGGAGCCCGAGCAGAGCTCCGCTCGCCAGCCAGAGCGGCCACGAAGCGCGCGCGCGGGCGACGACGAGCGCCAGCAGGAGGGCGCTCGCCAGCGCCGCGGCGATCGCCTCCTTCGCCAGCTGGACCTCGTGGAAGACGAACGGCAGATAGAGCGCCGCGAGCCCAGCCGTCACCAGCGCGTGACGGCGGTCGAGGAGCCGCCGTGCCGCGGCGGCGAGAAGCGCGATGCCGGCCACGCCGACGGCGATCTGCAGCAGGTAGACGAGGTCGAGGGAGCGGCCGACGAGCGTGTAGATCCCGGCCAGCAGGTAGGGATAGAGCGGTGCTTGAAAGAACGGCGCGCTCCCGAGCCAGTCGCCGGCCGCGATGGCGCTCGCCCAGCGGTCGTACTCGGCGGCGTCGAGCGCCAGCTGAGCCACGAACGGCGCCTCGCGCACCGCGCTCCAGTGCGCCAGCCGGAGCAGCGCGGCGAGCCCCAGGAGCACGCCGAGAACGAGTCGGTAGCGACGAGAGGCGCCGGTTTCGGCGGTGGCATGCCCAGCGTCGCTCATAGCGGCGGCGCGGTCGCGGCGCGGCTCAGGCGCCGGCGTCGAAGAAGCGGCGTACGACCGCGATCACCGTCGCGACTTCGTCGTCTCGGAGCTCGGCGAACATCGGCAGGCAGAGGACCTCGCGCGCCGCTCGCTCCGCGTTCGGCAGCGCGGGCGGCTCGGGGAGGAGCGCCGACAGCGCCGCCTGGCGATGGAGGGGCGACGGGTAATGGATCGACGAACCGACGCCCTGCTGCTCGAGAAAGCGCTTCAGGTCGTCGCGCCGCGCGGTGGCGATCGTCAACTGGTGATAGACGCACTCGTCGGCCGGATCGTCCTCCGGAAATCGCAGATCGCCGACCTCGCTCAGACCGTCTCGATAGAGCGCGGCCAACCTGCGGCGGCGGGCGTTGTCCTCGTCGAGGAGTGCCAGGCGCAGATTGAGCACCGCCGCCTGGAGGGAGTCGAGCCGACTGTTGGTGCCGACCTCGACGTGCGTGTAGCGCTCGCTCTGACCGTGGTTGGCGAGACGCCGCACGCGCCGCATGCGCTCCGCGTCGGCGCCCGAC
>CAZPYU010000074.1:0-4032 GCA_964590905.1 uncultured Thermoanaerobaculia bacterium | reverse complement strand
AGTACTCCGGATCGGCGCCCAGTACGGAGGCGAGCTGGGCCGGTGAGCGCTGCGCGATCGCCTCGTAGGTCGGGTTCACGGGCCCGGCCAGCGCGAAGCCTAGCTTGCTCCCGTAGCGGGTGAGCGCGTCCAGGCCGGTCGCGGTCTCGACCGGCTTCCCCTGGGCGATGCCCTGCACCACGGCCGCGCTGCTCTTCAGGCCCTGCTGGGCCATTTCCTCGGCCACCTTCGCGCTCGTCTTGCCGCTCTTCAGGAGGAGCGTGCGCGCGTAACGCGCCGGCCAGTCGAGCTTGGAGCGGTTGGCGAAGTAGTCGGCCACCGCGCCCGCCTCGCCCTCGCCCCACTGGAAGCTCGGCATGCGCACGCGGATCTGCTGGCGCAGCGGCACGGGATCGAGCAGGAATCGGTAGAACCACTCGCGCTGCAGCTTGCCGCCCTCGTTCCACAGGACGGGCGGCGCGAAGGTCCAGCGCAACTTGTCGTAGACCTCTTCCTTGTAGTCGCGGCGCTGGCCGTCGACGTCTTCCACGTCCTCGTGGTGGTCGTCGCCGTAGAGGTAGTACTCGTTGACGAGGTCGACGAGATCGCCGCCGTGGGGCGGCGTCACGCGGATGCTGTCCACGTTCTCGATCACGACCGAGCCGCCCACGTCGCCGAAGCCCGGCTCGGGCGCGAGCAGGCGCACGATGACCTCCTCGAGCTCGCCCGCGTCGGCTTCGTACTTCGCGACGTACTCGGCGAACTTCTCCATGGGCGGCGGCAGCACGTCCTCGTCGAACACCATGAACTGTCCGTGCACGGAGTGCTTGCCCGCCTCATCCTCGAATTCGATCTGGCCCGGCTCGATCTGGTGGCAGGCGGCGCAGTTCTTCTGGCGGATGACGCGCAGGCCGGTGTCCATGGCGAGCTCCTCGCTCGCCGGCCTCATCTTGGCGTGCTGCACCTCGTCGTTCACGAGCCCGGCCACGAAGCACGTGATGGCCTCGATCTGGTGCTCGGTGAAGTTGAACCACGGCATCTTGAGGCGCTCGCTCGGGTTCTTGATCTTGCGCTGGTCGAAGCTGCGCGGCGCGCGCAGCTTCTGCTCCAGGAAGTTCTCGCGGTACTCCTTGAACTCGAAGGCATGCTCGTGGCTCCAGCCGTGCTCTTCGGCCAGGATCTCGGGCAGGAAGCCGAAGTCGAGCTTGTCGACCGTCTTCGAGGCCCAGGTGGTGAGCTCGGTGCCGATCGGCTGCGCGTCCTGCAGGCCCGGGATCTCGTGGCACGAATGGCAACCCTGGTTCAGGACCCACTTCTCGCCCAGCGCGACCAGCAGCTCCTGATCGTCCTTCCATTCGGACTGGAACTTGTCCTGGAGCGCACTGCGCAGGTCGCGGTTGAAGAACCAGCGGGCTTGCTCCTCGAGCACGTCGCGCTGGTAAGTGACCTTGTCCGCGCGCCAGCCGGCCGGTACGTCCTGGAACAGCGGATCCGCGAATACGTAGGCGACGATGTCGGCCGCATCCTGGTCCGAGAGCCGCAGGTTGGGCATGCGCGTCTCGCTCCAGTAGGCCGTTGGATCTTTGATCCAGGCGTAGAGCCACGCTGGTTTGACCTTGCTGGCAACGCCGCGCAGGTTCGGTCCGTGCTCGTTGGTGACGCGGAGCTGGTTCGCGAGGTCGGCCTCGTCCGCGCGCGCCTCCTCGGTGAAGGGCGCCAGGTTGTGGCAAGCCAGGCACCCCACCAGGCGGAAGACCTCGCGTCCGCGCGTGGCGTCGCCGTCCACGGGGATCGAGGGCAGGGGCTCGCTCGCGTCGCGCGAGCGCACGAAGGCGCTCACCGCGGCGATGGCTGCGTCGCTCCACTCGTCGCCCTTCATCTCGCGTCCGGTGCCGTAGCTCGAGGTCGTGACCGTCACCTCCGGGCCGTAGTTCTCCAGGTGGAAGATCTGCGGCATCCAGGTGGTCGGGCGGAACGTTTTCGGGTTCGCGACCCAGCTCTCGATGAACTCCCGGGTCGTCTTCTGCCCGACGCGCGCGAGCGACGGCCCTGGCCGGCGCTTGGTCGGGAACCAGTCGACCTTGTGGCAGGCGTAGCAGCCGTAGCGCTCGAAGAGCTGAAAACCCTCGGCCACCGCGGGCGCGTCGGCGGCGATCAGGTCCATCGAGGTCTTGTGGCACTGCACGCAGCTCGCCTCGACGTACTTCGCGGGCAGCATGGGGTAATCCCAGTAGTGCTGCTTGTGCCAGTGGTGTTCGTCGGCCCAGCGCGCGGCCTCCTGCTCGTCGCTGGGCCGGTGGTCGGTGCGCTGGTAGTCGAGCGCCTCGCCGGCGCCGCGGTGGCAGATCGTGCAGCCGAACTGGTTCAGCGGGTGCGGCGACTTGGCGGTCAGGAAGAGATCCAGGCGCGGGTGCGTCTGGAACGGATTCTGCTCGCCCGCGAAGCCCTCGCGCTCGATCGAAACGTGACACGTCTGGCACATGTCGATGCGCGGCTTCAGCACGAAGTTCAGCTCGAAGGTCAGGTCGGGCGGCAGGACCTTCTGGACCTTCAGGCTCGGACCGATGAAGTCGAGGCCGGGGAAGTCGCGGATGACGTTGGCGACCTGGGTCGGAAAGTCCGAGGGCGCGAGCGTGCTGAGTTTCTTGCGCGTGAGCTCCAGGCTCTTGCCGGCGTTCTTGAGCTCGACCTCGACCCCGGTCAGCTCGGCCTTCATGGCGGCGATGCGCCGTTCCTGGGCGGCGACGGCGGCGTCGGCCTCCTGCTTGACCCCGGCGCGCTGGAAGAGCTCGGTCTCGACCGCCTTGAGCTCGTCCGCCTTGGCGCGCTGGTCGCCGCTGTGCAGGCGCTCCTCCTCGGTCAGGAAGCGCTCCCAGTTGTTGACCTGCTTGACCTTCTTCTCGGCCTCGGTGGCCTTGAAGGCGTTGCCCTTGAGGTCGCGCAGTTCCTGCTCGGCCTGGTCGAGATCGGTCTTGCGGCTGGCGAGCAGGGCCTGCGCCCGCTCCAGCTCGCCGCCCAGCCGTTCTTCTTCGGCCAGCACGGCCTTGGCCTCGGGCGTGTCGAGCTGCGCCTTCGCGCGCACGACCTCGATGGCCTTGAACTCGCGCTGGTAGCCCTTCCACGGGCGGTACCAGTCGTCGATCACCATCCAGAACGTGGCCACGAGCAGGAACACGCTCGAGCCCGCGAACCAGGCGTTCAGCTTGCCGACGCGATAGTGGGTGTCGCCGCGATCCGCCATCAGGCGCTCACACGTTGAAGAACCATTCGGGGATGCCGACGATGTACTTCAGGTTCACGGTCCAGCGCAGCAGCATCTTCAGCGGCAGCAGCGCGAACCACAGCATGAGGTGCATGAAGACGTTGTAGCGCACGATGCCCATGCGCTCGACCAGACCCTTCAGCACGGTCTTGCCGAAGAGCGGTGGGATGACGAGGAAGAACCCGATCAGCGCCAGGATGCCGGGCGCCTCGCGCACCAGCGGGATGACCCACCCAGGAAGCGGCTCCCCCGATGGCCAGTTCGTCGGCGGATTCACGTCCAGCCCGTAGACCCACACGTACGTCGACAGGTCGACGTTGACCAGCGGCTCGAGCTTGTGGATGTCCCAGTACTCGAACGGTCCGAAGAAGGACCAGTTCGGCCCGCGCAGGAACGTGCCCAGGATCACGAACAGCACCCAGAACAGCACGAAGCCGACCCAGAAGAAGGACCAGGCGAAGGGGCGCTCCTCGAAGGTGTAGTAGCCGTTGCCCTTCGGGTTCGTGTCGAGGTACGGGATCGCGCACAGCCCCACGATGATGAAGCCGGGCAAGACCACGCCCGCGATCCACGGGTCGAAGTAGACCAGCATCTCCTGCAGCCCGAGGAAGTACCACGGCGCCTTCGACGGGTTGGGCGTGCGCGCCAGCGCGGCCGGCTCCTCGAGCGGCGCCTCGACCACGATCGACCACACGGTCAGGATCGCGGTGAACAGAATGATGCAGATGAACTCGGTGTAGACCAGGTCGGGCCAGGTGAAGACCTTCTGCTTGCCGAACTCGGGCTCGGCC
>CAZPYU010000073.1:0-3905 GCA_964590905.1 uncultured Thermoanaerobaculia bacterium | reverse complement strand
GGCCACGGCGAGCGGGCGCTCGACGACTTCGAGGGCGATGGGCTGTCGCGCATCGCTGACCTGCTCGGCAAGGAGAACCTCGAGCTCGAGAGCTGGGCGTCGCTCGGCCAGAGCGAGGTGCCGGCCGGAGCCGACCTACTGGTGGTCGCCGGACCGAAAGTCAACTTCGTGCCGCCGGAGCTCGACGCCCTAGGGCGCTACCTGGAGCGCGGCGGCCGCCTGCTGGTTCTGATCGACCCTCAGCTCGATTCCAAGGGCGGGCTAGTCAGAACCGGCCTCGAGCCGTGGCTCGCCGATCGCGGCGTTACGGTGGGCGACGATCTGGTGGTCGATCCGTCGTCCACGGTGCCGTTCTTCGGCGACGAGACGATCTTCGTCCGCTCGACCGGTTCGCATCCGATCGTCGAGAGCCTCAGCCAGGCGGACTATCCGGTCATCTTCGGCCTGGCGCGCTCGGTGCGGGTAGGGTCGGTGCCGGCGAAGCTCGAGGCGCGGGCGCTCTTGCAGACCACTTCGGAGGGCTGGGGCGAGACCGATCTCGCCAACTTGCGCGGCGTCGCCAAGGGCGATACCGACACGCCAGGCCCGGTCGCTGTCGGAGTCGCTCTCGCACCCGTCGCCGCGGTGAAGCGGCCCGAGGGGGAAAGCGAGCAGGAGGAGCTCGACCTCGAGGGCGAGCCCGAGACAGTGGACACTGCCGCCGCGGAAACGGCCGCGGCAACGACCGGCTCGAGCGCCGAGCCGAGCTGGCGTCTCGTGGTCTTCGGCGACTCGGACTTCGCCACCAATGCCCAGCTCGCCAACGTCGGCAACCCGACGCTGCTCTCGAACGCCTTCAACTGGCTGCTCGAGCGCCAGAAGCTGCTGGGGATCGGACCGAAGAAGCCGGAGCAGGTTCGCCTCTCGCTCACCCCCGGTCAACTCGCGGCGATTACCTGGGCGACGCTCGCCGGCCTTCCGGCGCTGGCGATCGGCGCCGGCCTCACCGTCTGGTCGCGCCGGCGAAGGTAGGTCGAAGTGAAGCCGCGCACTCTGGCCGGCCTGACCGGCGTCGTCGCCGCGCTGGCGCTGTTCATCGCCTTCTACGAGCGCAAGCTGCCGTCGAGCGACGAGCGGCGCGACAGCGCCAAGCGGGTCTTCGACTTCGAGGCCGAAGAGATCGTGCGGCTCGAGATCGAGTGGCAGGGGAAGCGCGTTGCGGTAGAGCGCGATCCCAAGAGCGCTAGCGGAGCGTCCGACGCTCCGGCCTTTCCGCTGCCGCGCGAGTGGCGCCTGGTGGAGCCGCTGACGGCGCGCGCCGACCGCGGCCTGGCCGACAAGCTTCTCGGCGATCTGGCCGGGCTCGAGATCGTGCGCAAGCTCGAGGGGGTGGCGCGAAAGGACGTCGGGCTCGAACCGGCGCGAGGCAAGATCGTCTGGAAGAGCGGCGCCAGCGAAGGGGCGCTCGAGCTCGGTGGCGAGGTTCCGGCCTCGTCGAATCTTGTCGCGGCGGCGACGGGGAAGAGCGATCTCCTAGTCGTGGCTCAGTCGATCGCCTCGGGGCTCGACCGCGCGCCGGGCGACTGGCGGTCGAAGGAGGTGCTGTCGGCGGCGCGCGAGGAGATCGAGCGCATACGCCTAGTGCCGGCCGCCGGCGACGAGGTCGTGCTGTCGCGCCAAGGGGAGCGCTTCGTCGTCGAACGTCCATTCGCCGACGCGGCGGATCGCGATCAAGTCGACCCGCTGCTCTCGGATCTCACCGCTCTGCGAGCCGAGAGGTTCCTCGACGCGCCGCTTTCGGCGGAATCGGAGCTGGGTCTGGCGGTCGGCATCGGTCGCATCGAGTTGGCGCTGAAGGGCAGGAGCGCGCCGTTCGTGATCGAGATCGGCGCCGAAGTCGGCGCCGCAGGCGATGCCGAGGGTGCGCCGGCCGCGAGCCCAGAGGGCTCCTTCGGGTCGGGCGCGGAGCGGGCGCGCTACGTGCGCGCCGCGGGCCAGAGCTTCGAGGCGAAGAGCCGCTTGGCCGAACCGCTCGGCAAGGCCGTCGAGGAGTGGCGCTCGAAGAGCTGGTCCGTTTTCGAGAGCTGGAAGATCGAGCGGATCCGGATCGAAGACGCTACCGGCAAGCTCGAGCTTGTGCGCAGCGCCGGCGATTGGATGCGCGACGGACAGAAGATCTCCTACGGCGAAGTCGGCGACCTGCTCTACGCCCTGACCTCGGCGCGCGCCGACCGGATCGTCACCGGTAAGGAGACCGCGGCCTATCCGCCCGCCTCGCCGACCCTGACCGCGATCTTCGCCGACGCCAACGGCGCCGAAGAGACGCTGACGCTCTACGCCGCCGTCGACAACCTGCGCCCGGCTCGAGTCTCCGGGCGCGACGTCGTTCTCCTCCTGCCGCCCGCGGCCACCGAAGAGATCGACGCCAAGCTCGCCGCCGTCCGCGCCGCCAAGCCGGTGGAGGAGAAGAAGGCGGAGAGTCCAGAGCAGACCAAGGAGCCCGATACAGCGCCCTGAGGGATGTGCGACTCTCGATCCTTCCTCGACCGAGATCCGTCACTTCGTTCAAGATGACAGCCTTGCCGCTGTCGAAAGCCTCTCAGCCCCTCAATCGATCGCCGCTTCGCGGTGCTCGCCGTAGACGGCGCGCAGGGTGTCGGCGATCTCGCCGAGCGTCGCTTCGGCGCGCACGCAGTCGAGGATGGCGGGGAGGACGTTGCGCTCCTCCGCCGCGGCGGCGCGTAGAGTCTCGCGTGCGTTGTTGCACTTCCTGGCGTCGCGCGCGGCGCGAAAAGCGCGCAGCCGTTCCACCTGCTCCGCCTCGACGCGGGGGTCGAGGGTGAGGGCCTCGCTGGGCGCCTCGTCGTCGACGGTGAAGCAGTTGACTCCCACCACCTTCTGCTCGCCCGACTCGACGGCGCGCTGTGCCGCGTAGGCGGCGTCGGCGATCTCGCTCTGCTGGAAGCCGCGCTCGAGCGCCGCTAGGGCGCCACCCATCGCCTCGATATTCTCGATGTAGGCGCGCGCCCCGCGCACCAGCCCGTCGGTGAGCGCCTCGATCGCGTAGCTCCCGCCCAGGGGATCGGTGAAGCGGGTGACGCCGCTCTCGTGGGCGACGATCTGTTGGGTGCGGAGAGCGAGTCGTGCCGCCGCCTCGGTGGGCAGGCCCAGCGCCTCGTCTCTGGAGTTGGTATGGAGCGACTGGGTGCCGCCGCAGACGGCGGCCAGCGCCTGGATCGCCACCCGCACGGCGTTGTTGTCGGGCTGCTGCGCGGTCAGAGTCGAGCCGGCGGTCTGGGTGTGGAAGCGGAGCCAGAGCGAACGTTCGTCCTTCGGCGCGTAGCGCTCGCGCACCAGCTCCGCCCACAGCCGCCGCGCGGCGCGGAACTTCGCCACCTCTTCGAGGAAGTCGTTGTGGGCGTTGAAGAAGAAGGAGAGGCGCGGCGCGAACTCGTCGATCGCGAGGCCGCGCGCCAGCGCCGCGTCGACGTAGGCGAGACCGTGCGCCAGGGTGAAGGCGATCTCCTGCGCCGCCGTCGCCCCCGCTTCGCGCATGTGGTAGCCAGAGATCGAGATCGGATTCCACTTCGGCACCCGCTCGGCGCAGAACTCGATGACGTCGGCGACCAGCTTCAACGAGGCACGGGGGGGATAGATCCAGGTGCCGCGCGCCGCGAACTCCTTCAAGAGGTCGTTCTGGATCGTCCCACCGACGTTCGCCCAGTCGACCCCCTGCTCTTGGGCGACCACTAGGTAGAGGGCGAGCAGGACCGGCGCGGTGGCGTTGATCGTCATCGAGGTGGTGACTCGATCGAGCGGAATGCCGTCGAGGAGGCGTCGCATGTCGGCGATCGAGTCGATCGCGACGCCGACGCGCCCGACCTCACCCTCGGCCAGGGGGTGATCCGAGTCGTAGCCGATCTGGG
>CAZPYU010000072.1:0-25372 GCA_964590905.1 uncultured Thermoanaerobaculia bacterium | reverse complement strand
AGAGAGTGTCGATCGCCGCTTCGTCGTGGTCTCCTGGAACGACGAGATCGATGTCGACGGTGAAGCGGGCCACTCCGCGCAAGCTCACCGCTACGCCACCAGCGATGGCGAACGGAATTCCGCGGCGACGGAGCGCTGCGGAGATCTCGGCGAGAACGGCGGAGAAGAGCATGATCTGTTCGAGCGCCCAGCCGTCGGGCCGGGAGCGTCAGCCCGCGAGCCCTCTCGCCGCCATCCACTCTGGATTCAGCTTCGAAAGGTAGCGCTCGCCGGAGTCTGGAAAGAGGGTGACCACGAGAGCATCGTCGGGGAGGGTGCGCGCCACCGCGCGCGCCGCGAAGGCCGCCGCGCCGCCGGACGAGCCGGTCAAGATCGCCTCACTCCGTGCTACTTCGAAGACCGAGCGATAGGCCGTCGCGTCGTCGACCGTGAGCACGTCGTCCAGTACCTCGGGCCAGCAGCTCGCCGGCATGTAGCTCTGCCCGATGCCGTCAATCAGATAGACCTTGAGCTCCTCCGCGGGCGGCGTGCGGCCGTGCTGGTGAAGATAGGCGTAGGCGCTGCCGACCGGGTCGACGCCGACGATTCGGATCGCCGGATTCTGCTCCTTGAGATAGCGCCCGACGCCGCTGATCGTGCCACCGGTGCCGACCCCGGCGACGAAGTGCGTCAGCTTGCCATCGGTCTGGCGCCAGATCTCGGGACCGGTGGTGGCGTAGTGGGCGCTGGGATTGGCCTGGTTCTCGTACTGATTGGGGATGTAGCCGTTCTCCTCGGCGGCGAGCCGCTCGGCGACCTTGTAGTACGAGCGCGGATCGTCGGGGGCTACGTCGACGGGACAGATCACAACGCGCGCGCCGTGCGCCTCGAGGAGCGCGACCTTCTCCTTGGAGATCTTCTCCGAGGCGGTGCAGATCAGCTTGTAACCTTTGAGAGACGCGGCGAGCGCCAAACCGAGGCCGGTGTTGCCCGAAGTCGGCTCGACGATAGCCATGCCCGGGCGCAGCTGGCCGGCGCGCTCCGCCGCCTCGATCATCGCCAGGCCGATCCGGTCCTTGACGCTCGCGGCGGGGTTGAAGAACTCGAGCTTGGCGGCGAGCAGGGCGCCGGTCGGGTGATAGCGGCGCAAAGCGACCAGCGGCGTGTCGCCGAGCGTGCCGAGGATATCGTCCAGAATCTCCATTGCGTTCGCTCTCGCGGGGTGGGGACCAGATGATGACACGCTGGGCGCCGTCGTCTCAGCCCCCGGAGTCGGATCCGAAGAGACGCAGGGCGAGGCGAACCGCGAAGTAGAGCATCAGCGCTCCGGTCGCGGCGCGCGTTCCGATCTCCCAGAGCGGAGTCGCGAAGCGGGCTCCGAGGCGCACGGCGGAGCAAAGGAAGAGACTCCAGGCCGTCGCCGCCGCGACGACAGCGCTTGCCAGCACCAGCGACCGGCCGAACGACAAGACGCCGCCCGCTTGCTGTCCGATGACGGCCAGCCAGAAGGCGATGTTCCAGGGGCTCGAGAGCGCCAGGGTGAAGCCGAGCACGAAGCCGCCCCGCGCGGACTCGATCGTCGGCGACGGTTGCCGAGCTTCGGGGTTCGTCGACTCTCGCCAGCTGCGCCAGGCGCCGGCGAGAAAGCTCCAGGCCAGGAAGAGCAGCAGCACCAGACTGAGCCCGCCGAGCGCCGGGCGAACGCCCGGAAGATCGGCGAGAGCGCCGGCGCCGAGGGCGACGGCGATCGCCCAGACGAAGTCGCCACTCGAGGCGCCGACGCCGACCGCCCACGCCGGCCAGAAGCCGCGCACGAGGCTGCGCCGGATCATCTCGGCGTTGATCGGGCCGGGCGGCCAGGCCACGGACCAGCCGAGGAGGAGGCCCTGCAGGACGAGAGCGCCGAGTCCGTTCAATGGCCGGCCCGTGCCGAGCTCGATCGCACTCAGGTCACGCCAGATCGGCGTCGAGGCGAACCGTCGGGACCGTGACCGGTTCGAAATGTTGAGATGTTCTCGTGGCTGGGCTGCCAGCGGCGTAGTCGAGGCGCCAGCTGAGCGAATTCTCGCGCGCCAGAAGCTCGAAGCGCCGCGCGACCTCGGATGCCGGCGCGAGGCGCTGCTCCGGATCTTTCTCGAGCAGGGCGGCGATCAGCTCGGATAACGCTTGCGGCAGAGCGGGATCGATCTCGTTGGCGCGCGGTGAGGGCGTACCCACCGTGCTGGCCACGAGCTCGCGCAAGCTGGCGCCACGAAACGGAAAGCGCCCGGTCGCGGCGCGATACAGCACGACGCCCGTCGCGTAGAGATCGGCGCGCGCGTCGATCGGCATGCCCAGGAGGGCTTCGGGGGAGAGAAATCCCGGGGTGCCGAAAACTTTGCCCGGCGTCTCGTGCAGCCGGTGCAGATAAGTTGCAAGCCCAAAGTCCGCGATCTTGATCGCGCCGTCGTGGCCGAGCAGA
Organism: uncultured Thermoanaerobaculia bacterium; assembly: GCA_964590905.1. Taxonomy (GTDB): domain Bacteria; phylum Acidobacteriota; class Thermoanaerobaculia; order Multivoradales; family JAGPDF01; genus JACTMI01. Next base: position 22,932 of record CAZPYU010000072.1, on the reverse strand, counting down.
ATGTTGCCGGGCTTGATGTCGCGATGCACGATGCCGCGCGCGTGCGCCGCCGCGAGCCCCGAGGCGATCGCGGCGCCGAGCGGCACGACCTCACGCCAATCGAGGCGGCCGCGGCGTTCGAGATACTTGTCGAGCCCGATGCCGTCGATCAGCTCCATGGCGACGAACGCCGCTTCGCTGCTCTCCTCGGCGTCGAAAACGCCGACCACATTGGGGTGGGCGATACGCGCCGCGGCGATCGCCTCTTCGAGCAGCTTGGAGCCGTGCTCGACGGGACCCCCTTCTATCGCAATGCGAATCGTCTTGAGCGCGACGGTGCGCTGCAATCGCGGATCCCAGCCGCGGAAGACCGAGCCCATCCCGCCCGAGCCGACGAGAGCGAGCACCTGGTAGCGGCCGAGAAAGATGGTGTCGAGCGCAGCGCGGTCGCGGGCTCGGCGCTCGAGCTCCAAGAGCGCCTGCTCGAGCTCGGCGGTCTCGGAGCGCACCGGCGCGACCTCGGCGATGCCGCCCGCCTCGGCGCGTTGCGCCGCGAGCAGCGCGCGCAGCGGACGCACCAGCCGGCTCCAAGCGCCGAGCGAGAGCAGCGCCACGAAGAGCAACGACGCCATCACCGCCACGATCGATCGCCGCGCCATGCGCGCCGCGGTCGCTTCGGCGATCGCGCCGGGCTGGGCGGAGATGACGATCCAGCGGCCGGCATCGGCCGACGACCAGGCGGCCACGATCTCGCGTCCGTCGGGCTCGCGAAAGCGCCCGGCCCCCGAGAGGTTGCCCGAGAAGGCCGCCGAGGCGAGCTGGGGCGCCAGATCCGAAGCGCCGACAGAGGTTCCCCAGACAGCAGCGCCGTTGCGTTCGAAGAGCAGGCGGCGCGCCTCGGCGCCGAGCTCTTCGGGGGCGAGCGCCCGCGCTACTGGCCGCGCGTCGACGACCAGCGCCAGCGAGCCGGCGGCGCCCACGAGCGGCAGGGCGATCGCGGCCCACGGCGCTCCGTCGCGACCGACGATTCGCACGCCCTCGGCAGGAGCACGGGCGAGCACGGCGTCGACGATTTCGGCTTCGTCCTTGGTGCGTACGCTGAGGACGAGCTCGCCGCTGGCGTCGAAGAGGCCGAGGCCCGCGACTCCGGCCTCGGTCCAGGCAGCGAGCGAGTCGCGCAACAGCGCCTGCGCCTCCGCGGAGGTCGGATCGTCGAGGAGCCGCCGGTCGGAAGTCAGCGCGCCGGCGAGCGTCCGACGCCCGGCGAGGAAACCGTCGATGGCGTCGGCGGTCGTCCGGGCCGAAGCGGTGTGAGTCCGCAAGAGCTGCTCGAAGAGCGCGTCGCGATTGACTCCGACGAGCTGCCAGACGGCGAGAGCGAGTGGAACCGTGCCGACCAGCGCGAGGGCGACGGCGATCTGCACGAGGAGCGACGAGCGGTGCTGCGGTCGCTCGGCCGGCGACTTTTCCATGGGCGCGCGATCGTAGCAGCGAGCCGGCCGCCACCGCGGCGTCAGCCGGTCAGGTGAGCCAGACCCGAATCGCCCATCTGGACGGCGCGCTGCGGAAAGTAGTCGCGCCAGCGTCGCTCGACGAGCGCGGCGGTCGCCGCGTCGACGAAGAGCTCGTCGGGGTAGGTCGGCTTACGACGCGCGTCGATCGCGATCGGTGCGCTGCGGACGAGCTGATTGCGCGCCACTCGCAGTGAAGCAGCGTGCAGGTCGGCCGCCGGCTCGAAGCGGGTGAAGGTGGTCCAGAGGAAGTTGATCGGGCTGGCGGCGGCGCGCGCCGGCTGGTCGGTGACGACGACGAGCGGCCAGTCGGCGAAGCTCGGATGCGCGGCGAAGCGGGCCGCGGCGTGCGGATCGTCGGCGAAGGGCGGCGCGCCGACGACCAGGCAGCCGCCGCAGAAGACGACGATCTGGCTGGCATCGGCGGGCGGCTCGCACGGCGGCCGGAACTCGCGCGGCAGCTCGCGCACCGGCTCTCCGAGCCCGAGCCAGACGCCCTTGGAACCGCGGTTGACTTCGGGGCCGGTGTAGTCGAGCGTGTCCATCGAGAGGTTGGCGAAGACGAAGAGGTCGGTCTCGGGGTGGGTGCGCGCGAGCAGATGCTCGAGTGTGGCCCGAAAGTCGCGCAGGTCGACGCGGCCGTCGGTGACAAGTAGGAACTTGGTGAGCGAGAGCTGCCCTTCGCCCAGGATCCGGAACGCCGAGGCCATCGCCTCACGCGCGTAGCGCTCGCGGACGACCGCGGCGGCGAGCGAGTGATAGCCGGTCTCGCCGTACGACCAGAGATCGACAACGCCCGGCATGACGAGCGGGAAGAGGGGCGAGAGCAGCTCCTGCAAGAGATCGCCGAGGTAGAAGTCCTCCTGCCGCGGCTTGCCGACCACGGTTGCCGGGAAGATGGCGTCGCGGCGGTGCGCCATCCACTCGACCTCGAAGACCGGATAGTCGTGGCGTAGCGAGTAGGAACCGTAGTGGTCGCCGAACGGCCCCTCTGGGAGCCGCCGGCGTGGCGGGACCTGGCCGAGCAGTGCGAATTCGGCGTCGGCCAGGAGTCGCCGCCCATCGGGTGCAACCGCGACGCGCAGCCGCTCGCCCAGCAGCAGGGAAGCGAGGAGCAGCTCGGGGACGTTCTCGGGCAGTGGCGCCAGCGCCGCAACCATCGCCGCGGGTGGGCCGCCGAGAAAGACCGACACCGGCAGGGGGCGTTCACTGGCCTCGGCCACCGCGTAGTGGAATCCGCCCCCCTTGCCGATCTGCCAGTGCATGCCGGTCGATCGCGCATCGTGGAGTTGCATTCGATAAATCCCGAGGTTGTGGCCGAGCCCTTCGGGATGCTCGGTGAGCACTAGCGGCAGGGTCAGGAACGGACCGCCGTCTTCGGGCCAGCAGGTGAGGGCGGGGAGCCGATCGAGCCGCACTTCGCGGGTGGTGACCTGAAGAAGCGGCGCTCTCCGGGCGCGGCGTAGGCCCACTCGGAAGAGATCTCCTGCGACGTCGCGCGCGCCCCACAGCTTTCCGAGCGTCGGCGGCAGCAGCTCCTGCGCGAGCCGGACGAGCCTTTCGATCAGCTCGAACGGGCGGCGGCCGAACGCCATCTCGGCGCGGCGTCGGGTGCCGAACAGGTTGGTCACCAGCGGAAAGTCAGACCCTTCGACGTTCGTGAAGAGGAGAGCCGGACCTTCGGCCGCGATCACTCGGCGATGAATCTCGGCGACCTCGAGTCGAGCCGAGACCGGCGCCGTCACTTCAACGAGATCGCCGTCGCGGCGCAGCTGATCGAGAAAGGCGCGGAGGTCGGGGAGGGTCGCCGACGACATCGGAGTCGAGCCTACCTCGGCGCAGCTAAGCTGGCCTCACGATGATGGCCGGGGATTCGGACGCGCTCTTCGCGCCGCACCTGCGCGACGGCCGCTTCTTCTGTCCGTGGGGGATGCCGCGCCGCACGCTCTTGGACGTCGTGCGTTGGCAGCTGCGGCGCGGTTCGGCGCGGCTGCGGCGGCCGCAGGTGTCGATCGCCGTCGTGCCAAACGACGGAGGCTCTCTCGCGCGGGTGGCCGAATCGGCGGAGCTGACCTGGATCGGGCACGCCTCGTTCGCGTTGCACGAAGGGGAGCAGGTGCTCCTGATCGACCCCCATTTCGGGCCGCGCTCCCTGGTGCCGCGCCGGCAGACGCCGGTCGGATTGCCGCTCGCCTCGGTGCCGCGGCGAGCGGTGGCCCTCCTCACCCACAACCATTACGACCACCTCGATCGCTGGACTCTGGCGCGGCTGCCGAAGACGATCGCCTGGCTGGTGCCGTTGGGGATGGCGAGTTACGTGCGTCGCTTCGGTTTCACCGACGTGCGCGAGCTCGATTGGGGAGAGGAGGCCGAGCTCGGCGGCTGGCGGTGCACGCTGCTGCCGGCGCAGCACTGGTCGCGACGGCTCTCGCAGCCCGAGAACAGCACGCTCTGGGGCGCTTGGCTGGTGGACACCGGACGCACGCGCCTTTTCGTCGGCGGCGACAGCGGCTACTTCGCCGGCTTCGCCGAGCTCGGCCGCCGACTGGCGCCGATCGACTGCGCCCTGTTGCCGATCGGCGCCTACGCGCCGAGCTGGTTCATGGGTTCAGTTCACCTGAATCCGCGCGAGACGCTAATGGCTCTGCGCGATCTCGGCGCCAAGACCTTGGTACCGCACCACTGGGGAGCGTTCGATCTCGCCGACGAAGCGGTCGACGAACCGCCCCGCGCGCTCGAGCGCGCGCTGACCGAGCGCGAATTCCGTGACCTGGCTCCGCGCGTGCGAGTGCCGGCGATCGGAGAACGGTTTCGCCTAGCGGTCGAGGCTCTCTGAGAATCTGGCGCCTGTTCGCGGCCACGCCTCTTTTTCCTGCGCTTCATCCACCGCCCTCGAACGGCAACGCGTCGCCGAGCTTGCGCTTCAGACGGTCGGCGATCCAGTGCGAGTCCCACCATTCGACCGGACGGACGGGGAGACCGTGGAGGAGGAAGGTGAAGTGCAGGTGGTCGCCGGCGGCGAGGCCGGTGGCGCCGCTGGCGCCGACGATGGCGCCGGGCTCGACCGCCGCGCCTTCCGCGACGGCGATCGACGAGAGGTGGGCATAGAGGCTCATCAGCCCGTAACCGTGATCGACGACCACTGCATTGCCGTAGATCCCGAGGTAGCGCGCCCAGACGACGACACCGGCGTTCGCGGCCGGTACCGGAGCCCTCGCAGTCGAGGCGAGGTCGAAGCCGAGGTGATCCTGATGATCGACCTCACGGCCGTTGAAGCTGTAGGTCCGCCGGTCCGCGAAGCTCGACATGACCTGGCCGCCCGGCAGCGGCGTGAAGGCGCGCTTCCAGAGGAATCGCGGCGAGGTCTTGGCGGCGAGCTCGCGCAGCGTCGCGTTATTGGTTTGACGGAGCTCGCGGTTGATCTGCAGATAGTTGGACAAGAGGTCGCCGGCATCGCTCAGGTCGGGCGTTTCGGCGAGGATCTCGGGCACCACCTTGGCGAGAAACCTCTCGTCGAGCTGGATCTCGTCGGCGCGCGGTGGGCGCGGAAAGAAGAGATCGACGAAGGTCGCGCTGCGCTCGTTACCGGCATCGTCGGCGGCGATCAATCGAGCTCCGGTCGCGTCGTTCTGGTCGTACGGGACGGCGAATAGGGCGAAGCGGTCGTGCGGCCCGCCGCCGGGCAGCGGATAGCCGGGGAAGAACCAGCCCGCCACCTCGACGCCGTCGCGAATCGCGCTCTCGCCGACCCGATAGATGACCGCCTCGGCGCCCCCCTGGCTCACGTAGTGCTGGGTCGAGACGACCTCGAGCGACGGCGGGGTGAGACGCACTGGCAGGATGCGCTCGACGACTACCGGCTGCGCGCGTCGCAGCCAGGCTGGAGCGCCATGAGCGACGACGCGCAGCGTCGCCTCACCTTCACGCAGAGAGGCGATCGCGTCCTTGCCGATCTCGAGCTCGAAAGCGCGTTCGGCGGCGACGTTACCCCAGAGCTTCCAGCCGGGCAGCGGCGCGAAGCGCTCGTCGACGAGCAGGCTCGGCTTGCCCGCCTGCACCAGCTCGACGACGACGTGGCTCAGGCCGCGCCGAGGCTCAGCGACTTGGACTCCGACGTGAGCCTGACGCCCGATGACTTTCGGCTCGGGGATGAACGAGATCGTGGGGGGTGGGCCGACACGGAGGGCGCCAGCGGCTGCGAAGCAGACGACGAGAAGAGCCGAGAGCGTGAACGCCAGCCGGATGCGGCGGCGGCGGAGACGGCCGACGAAGGTGCTTTCGGATTCGAAGCGCATCGCGACGGTGCAGAAGAAGGGGCCCGCGCGGCAGCGCGAGCGGTGGCAGGATATCAGGGGTGAACGATCGTTCCAGTGCGCTGCCGCAGCTCGCCGGCGCCGTCTTGGTCGGCGGCGAGAGCCGACGCTTCGGCCGCCCCAAGCAGCTCGCGAGCTGGCGCGGTCGGTCGCTCGTCGAGCACGTCGTCGACGCTCTCGCCGCGGTCGTCGACGAGGTCGTTCTGGTGGGCGAGGGCGAGCTTCCGGCGGCGCTCGCCGGACTCCGACGCTGCGCCGACGCGCCGCGACTGCGCGGCCCGCTAGCGGGAATTCTCGGCGTCTTGCGCGCCGAGCCGGCGCGAGCCTGGCTCGTCGCGGCCTGCGATCAGCCGCTCCTCACCCCCGAGGCGCTGCGTTGGTTGATCGCGAAACGACACCGAGGCGCGATCGCCGTCGTGGCGCGTCGCGGCGGCGATCGGATCGAGCCGCTTCCTGGCCTCTTCGAGCCGGACTCCATTCCGGCCCTCGTCGAGTTGGCTCGCTCGGGCGCTTCGCTGCAGCCGCTCGGCTTGCGTAGCGACGTCGTCGCCGCCAACGTGCCGGCAGAGCTCGCGGCGGCGTGGACGAGCGTCGACAGCGAGGCGCTTCTGGCCGCGATCGAAGCGCGTTGACGGTCTAAGATCGCGTCGTGTCGCCGGAAGAGAATACCGAGTACACCGGCCGTGAGAGTCCGCAGCCGGAGCTTGATTGGCCCGAACATGGGCCGGTCTTCTGCGTCGGGGACCTGGTGGCTGGCCGCTATCGCGTCACTCGCCTTCTGGGGCAGGGCGCGATGGGGGAGGTTCATTCGGTCCACGATCTCGAACTGGCGAGTGAAGTCGCGCTCAAGGTATTGCACGTCGGCGCTCACGCGGACCGCGAGTCGGTCGAGCGTTTCAAGCGCGAGATCCTGCTCGCACGGCGCGTGAGCCATCCCAACGTCTGCCGAATCTTCGATCTCGGTGTGCATCTGCTGGAGGCCACACAGGAGCGCGAGCGCCGCCCGGTCCTCTTCCTGACCATGGAGCTGCTCGAAGGGCAGACGCTCGTCCAGCGGATCGAAGAGTCGGGACCGCTTTCGGAATCGGAAGCGCTGGCGATCGCGCGCCAGCTGGGCGACGCTCTGGAGGCGGCCCATCGCGCCGGGGTCGTGCATCGCGATTTCAAGAGCTCGAACATTCTCCTGGTGCCGGGTCCAGCCGGAATGCGGGCGGTGGTCACCGACTTCGGCCTGGCGCGCGAGCAACGCCCGGATGGGCACGGCAAGAGACTCACCGAAACGGGTGGCGTCCTGGGCACCCCCGCTTACATGTCGCCCGAGCAGGTGGAGGGGAAGCTCGCCGACGCGCGTTCCGACATCTATGCCTTCGGAGTCGTTCTGTACGAGATGCTGACCGGGCGCTTCCCCTTCGAAGGTGAGTCGCCGATCTCGATGGCGCTCAAGCGGCTCAAGGAGCCGCCGAAGGCGCCAGAGATCTACCGACCCGATCTGTCGCTACAGGCGCGTGCAGCGCTCCGTCGCTGCCTGGCGCGCGATCCGGCGGATCGCTTCGCCAGCGCCCTAGATGCGGTGCGTGCGCTTGCTGGGACTCCGGGGACGGCGAGGGCGTGGGTCGGGTCTCGAATGGCCGCCGCGATCGCGGCGACGCTAGCTCTCGTGGTGATCCTCGGAATCCGGTTCGCAACTCGGCCCCGGGAGGCTCCACCTGCGTCGAGAACCGAGTCGGTCCGGCCCTCCTTCGCGGTCCTTCCACTCAGGAATGCCACCGGTCGCCCAGAGAGCGAATGGCTCTCGACGGCCCTCGCCGAAATGCTCACGACCGAGCTGGCCGCCGGCGAATCGCTGCGCGCGGTTCCGGGCGAGACAGTTGCCCGCGCGGTCCGCGATCTCGAGATCGTCGCCGGCGAGACACTAGCCGCCGACTCGCTCGACCGGCTGCGCCGCAATCTCGGCGCCGAAATCGCGCTCATCGGCTCCTATTCGGTGGTCGGCAATCCCGGGACAGGCAGCGTGCGCGTCGATCTGCGCCTCCAACCGACCGCGGGTGGCGCCCTGCGGCCCTTTTCGGTCGACGGCCAGGAGAGCGATCTCTTCGCGATGGTGGCACGGCTGGGCGAGGAGTTGCGTAGCGCGCTCGGCGCCTCGCCGCCAGCGCCGGAGGCCGTCGCCGCGGCACGTGCCGCCCTGCCGCAGGGCGATCGCGCCGTGCGGCTCTATTCCGAAGCGCTCGACCTCATCCGCCGGGGCGAAGCGGTCGCAGCCCGCGAGCGACTCGAGACCGCGCTCGCCGAGGAGCCCGGCTCGCCCCTCGTCTGGGCGGCGCTCTCGGAGACCTGGACGCGTCTCGGCTACGAGCAGCGGGCTGCGGAAGCGGCGCGCGAGGCGTACGAACGGAGGGGATCGCTGCCGCGAGTCGAAGCCTTGGCGATCGAGGGGCGTTTTCGATCGTCGCTGCGCGACTGGCCGGCGGCGATCGAGATCGGCCACGCCCTCTGGCGGCTCTTCCGCGACGATCCGGAGTACGGCCTGCGCCTGGCGCAGGCGCTGCTCGACGCCGGCCGGGCGGGCGAAGCGCTGGCAGTGGTCGGCGAGCTCAAGACGCTGCCGCCGCCGGCCGATGCCGACCCGCGGATCGATCTTTACGAAGCGCGTGCTGCCGATGCGCTCTCGGAGCTCAAGCGGTCTCTCGAAGCGGCTCTCCGCGCAGCGGAGAAGGCGCGTGCTGCCGGATCGCGGTCGCACCTGGCCCGCGCTCTCTACGAGGAGGGCATCGCACGCCGCAAGCTAGGTGAGCCCGAGGCGAGCCGCCGCGCGCTGGTCGAGTCGCGGCGTTTGGCCGGCGAGGCCGGAGATCGCAACGGCGCTGCGATGGCCATCCTCTCGGTCGCCAACCTCGACCGCGCCGCCGGCAGGTTGGACGAGGCGGCCGCGCTCTACGCCGAGGCGCGAGCTGTCTTCATCGCGATCGGAAACCGTCAGCGCGAGGCGCGCGCCGAGCTGTCGCAGGGACTGGTGCTGTCGCAACAGGGCGAGATCGCCAGGGCGCTGGACCTCTATCGCGCCGCGCTCGAAAAGTTCCGGGAGGTGGTCGACCGGTCCGGCACCGCGACCGCGCTCTCGAACATCGGCTCGCTGCTCTACGAGAGCGGTGATCTCTCCGCCGCGCTCGAGCAGCACGAAGAGGCGATGCGCGAGTTTCGCGCGCTCGGGGACGAAACCAAGATCGTCGTCTCGCTCCAGAACCAGGCCCAGATCCGGCAGGACCGTGGCGATCTCGCCGGTGCCAGGCGAGATCTCGAGGAGGAGCTGGAGATCGCGCGGCGGATCGGAGATCGCACCGGCGAGGGTTACGCGCTCAAAGGGCTCGCGGACCTCGAGCTCGAGCGGGGAGCGCTGGAAGAGGCAGATGCACGCTACGCGCAGGCGATCGAGCTCTTCCGTACTCTCGAGCAGACGCCTTGGCGGCTCTATGCCGAAATGGGCCGAGCCGTGCTGGCGCGCGAGCTGGGGCGCGCCGCCGAGTCGGCGGAGCAGCTCGAGGTGCTCGCATCCGAGTTCTCGATCAAGGGGATGAATGACGATCGCGACGAGGCCCTTCTCAACCGCTTGCGCGCTCTGGTGGCGATCTCGCGCCTGGACGAAGCGCTCCCTGGTGCGCCGGAGCTTCTCGCGCGAGCGAGAACGAGCGACGTGCAGCGGCTCCGACACCTCGAGCGTTTCGCGCGCGCCGAGCTGGCTCTTGCCGAGCGGCGCTACGACGAGGCCTTCGGCGCCTTCTCCCAAGAGGTCGAGGTAGCGAGAGAAGCGGGCTTGGCTTTACTCGTGGTGGAAGCACGTGCGGGGCTGGCGCAGCTCGCCTTTCTGCGTCGCGACCCGAGAGCCGTCCAGCTGGCAGCCAGCGCCCTCGAAGAGGCGACGCGACTTGGCGCGGGCCGAGTCGCGCGCCGGCTGGCGACCCTGACTTCGCCAGCGAGCTGAGGCGAGGAGTTGGCGGGCGTCCGTTTCGTTTTCTCCGCCCCGTTCGTTCGCATCTGGTTCGTCGCTCTGGCGGCGACCGGAGCGGGCTTCCAGCTCTTTCCGACCGCGCCGTTCCGACTGCGCGAGCTCGGTGCCCCCGAGGCGGCGGCGGGCTGGTTTCTGGGCTGCCTGACCTACGGCTCGGCGCTCGCCGCTGCTTGGACCGGTGCCCTCGGCGACCTGCTCGGGCGCCGTCGAGTCCTATTCGTCGCCGCCCTGATGTTGGCCGCGACCAGCGCGCTCTACGCGCTCGTTACGAGCTGGAAGCTGTTCGTTCTTCTCGCCATTCCGCACGGCGTCGTCTGGTCTAGCCTGCTCACGGCGGGGAACTCGGAGCTGATGCGGATCGCCCCGGCAGCGCGCCGAGCGGAGGCGATCGCCTATTACGGCATGGCCGGGAACCTCTCGATCGCGACCGCGCCGGCGCTCGGCTTCTGGCTGCTCGAATGGAGCTGGGGAGCTCTCTGCGCGAGCCTGACGCTGCTCCATCTCGCGATCGCGGTCTTGTCGCTGCGGCTCGATGCCGACGGGCCGCTGCGCGCCGATCTGCGCCACCGGCTCGCGCCGCACCGCGCGGTCGACTGGCGGACGCTCCTGGTGGCCGGCGCCCTGCTCCTGGTCTCGATCGGCTACGGTGGACTGACAAGCTTCGTCGCGCTCTACTCCGAGGAGCACGGGATCGCGCCGAGAGGGATCTTCTTCACCGGCTTCGCTGTCACCATCATCGCGGTGCGACCGCTCTTGGCACCGTTCATCGATCGCCGCGGAGCGCGCCGGCTGCTGCCGATCTCTATCGTGGCTTGCGCCGTCGGAGTGGCGCTAATTCCGTTCCAGAGCGGTCGCACCGGTTTGATCGGCGCCGCGGTTGTCTTTGGCCTCGGATTCGCGGTGCTCGGACCGGCGTTTACCTCCTGGGCGGTGGGCAACGTCGATCCCGAACGCCGCGGCGCCGCGTTCGGAGCGCTCTTGGCGGCGTTCGATCTCGGGATCGGCCTCGGCTCGGTCGGCTTCGGGATCATCATCGCCTACTCCGGCTATCGAGCGGCGTTCGTCGGCGCCGCGCTCCTCGGGCTCCTCGCCTGGCCCTACCTCGTCTGGAGCGAGCGCCGCGCCGGATTCGGCGCTGCCAGCCGAGAGGGCAGCGCTCTCGGCTGAGAAGTGACGGAGGGGTCAGACCCCGAGCGGCGGGAATCTCGACGGCGCCGCTGCGATTTCAGTCGGGGAGCTGGCGCCAGAACGTCTCGAGGTCGAGCTCGAGACCGGCGATCGCCTCGGAGCGATACATCCCAGCGACCGGAAGGCGAACAACGAAAGCGCCGTCGCGGTGGACGAGGAACTCCGAGGTCTTGGTCGCCGGATCGAAGATCCAGTACTCGGCGACGCCCGACTCGACGTAGAGCCTGAGCTTCTCGCCGAGGTCGCGGCGGCTTGTCGAAGGGGAGATGATCTCGATCACCAGGTCGGGAGCGCCTTCGACGCGGCTGCCGATGATCTGCAGCCGCTCGCGGCAGACGTAGACCAGATCTGGCTGGACGATGGAATGTGGAGCGAGGACCACGTCCACCGGCGCCGCGACCGTTCGTGCACCCTCTCTCTGCGCGTTCTCGAAGAGGAGACGGCCGAGCGCCATCGCGACCTCCTGATGCCTGAAGGTCGGTGCGGGGGTCACCTGGAGCCTCCCGTAGAGGAGCTCGCAGCGCGGCTCGTCGGGAAGCGCGAGATAGTCCGCCTCGAGATACGGCCCCAACGTCGATCTCGGCGCCAGGGGTTGCTCGGTTTCGTACACAACGGCCACGGCGAGATTGTACATAGGAGAGCTCTCTTTCGAACGAACGCCATGCCGCCTGTAGACGGCGAGCGCTCCGCCAAACTTTCGCCAGTGAGAAATCCGGGTCAGACCCCGAGCGACGGGAAGCGCGATGGCGCCGCCTCGCGGGCCTGCGCGTAGACGGCGCGGAAGATCTCTTCGCGGGAAGGCTTCGAAAAGTAGTCGCCGTCGGAGCCGTAGGCTGGGCGGTGCTCGCGGCCGCTGACAGTCACTGGCGCCGAGTCGAGCCACCAGAAGCCGCCGGCGCGCTCGACCACCTGCTGCAGGATGTACGCCGAAGCCCCGCCGGGCACATCCTCGTCGACGACCACCAGCCGACCTGTCTTACGCAGGCTCGCGACGATCTGCCCCGCGAGGTCGAACGGCGACAGCGTCTGGATGTCGATCACCTCGGCCGAGATGCCGACCGTGGCGAGGAGCTCCGCCGCTTCGAGCACGATCCGGCAGGTGGCGCCGTAGGTGACGATCGTCACGTCGTCTCCCGTGCGTAGTGTCTCCACGACACCGAGCGGGACGCGAAACTCGCCGACGTTCTCCGGCAGCCGCTCCTTCTGGCGATAGCCGTTCAGGACCTCGACCACGATCGCCGGGTCGTCGCCGACCAGCAGCGTGTTGTACATCCCGGCGGCCTGGGTCATGTTGCGCGGCACGCAGAACCAGATGCCGCGCAGCAGGTGGAGGAGGCCGCCCATCGGCGAGCCCGAATGCCAGACCCCTTCGAGACGATGGCCGCGGGTGCGCACGATGACTGGCGCAGCCTGCTGGCCGGCTGAGCGCCAGCGCAGGGTGGCGAGATCGTCGGAGAGCGTCTGCAAGCCGTAGAGGACGTAGTCGAGATACTGAATCTCGGCGATCGGGCGAATGCCACGCAGCGCCAGGCCGATCGCCTGTCCGACGATCGTCTGCTCGCGGATGCCGGTATCGGCGACCCGCAGCGGGCCGTACTTCTCCTGCAGACCGAGGAAGCCCTGGTTGACGTCGCCCAACTTGCCGAGGTCTTCGCCGAAAGCGACGAGGTTGGGCATCCGCGCCAGCGCGGCGTCGAAGCAGCGGTTCAGAATTTCGAAGCCGTTGACGAGCGGCGCATCGTCACCGTAGCGAGCCGCGACGCTCTCGACCGCCAGAGCCGAACGCTCGCCCGGCGCGAAGAGATCGGAGCCGTAGCGCTCTTCATTGGCGCGCAGATGATCGGTCGTCCAGCGCGCCAGCGCCGCGCGCTCTCCGGTCGCGTCGTGGCGCGTGGAGATCAAGATCTCGTGGGCGGTGGCCTGGAGATGACGCCGCAGGACCGGCTGATTCCGCTCCATCGCCGCCACCGCCGTCGCGATCTCCTCGCGCGTCGAGGGACGCGCCGCGAGGGCGCCGGCGAGCGCGGTGAGCTCGCGCTGCTCGCCGCGGAGCGACTCCTGGAAGCTCTCCCACGCTTCACGCTGCGCCGAGCGCGCCACCTGCGCCGACTCGGCTTCGATCGCGTCGAGCGCCGCCCCGTCCGCGATGCCGGCCTCCACCATCCAGAGGCGCATGCGGCGCAGGCCGTCGAACTCCTCCTCCCAGGCGAGGCGTTCCTTCGACTTGTAGCGCTCGTGCGAGCCCGAAGTCGAGTGCCCCTGCGGTTGGGTCAGCTCGGCGACGTGGATCACCGTCGGTACGCGATCGCGGCGGACGCGGTCGGCGGCGAAGAGGTAAGTCTCGAGCAGGGAGGGGTAGTCCCAGCCGCGCACCGCGAGGATGTCGAGCCCTTCGCTAGCTCCCGCGCGTCGCGCGAAACCGGAGAGAAGCTCGGCGAGATCGGCCTTGGCGATCTGATGCTCGTTGCCGACCGAGATGCCGTAGCCGTCGTCCCAGATCGAGAGCAAAACTGGCGCCTGCAAGACGCCGATCGCGTTCAACGCCTCCCAGAACTGCCCCTCGGCGCAGGAGGCGTTGCCGATCGTGCCGAAAGCGATCTCGTCGCCGTTGTTGGTGAAGCCGGGGCCGGGAGCGAGCGTGGGCAGCTCGCGATAGAGCCGCGAGGCGTAGCCCAGACCGACGAGACGCGCCATCTGCCCCGCGGTCGGGGAGAGATCGGCCGAGGAGTGCGGGGCTACAGTGAGGTCGAGCCAGGAGCCGTCGGCGGCGCGCATCGCGGTCGCGAAGTGCGCGTTCATCTGCCGTCCGGCGGAGTGCGGCTCGCGCCCGCGGTCGGCGTCGGCGTAAAGCTGGGCGAAGAACTGGGCGAGCGTCAGCTGTCCGATCGCCAGCATGAACGTCTGATCGCGGTAGTAGCCGGAGCGGATGTCGCCGGCCCTGAAAGCGCGCGCCATGGCGAGCTGAGGCAGCTCCTTGCCGTCGCCGAAGATGCCGAACTTCGCCTTGCCGGTGAGCGCCTCGCGGCGGCCGATGAGCGAAGCGTGTCGCGACTGCCACGCCAGGCGGTAGTCGGCGAGCACGCTTTCGGCCGAGAGAGTGGCGGGTGACACCGAGCCTAGGACTTCGCTCATTTCGAGTGCGGCGATTCTACCGGTCAGCGCGTCGCGGCGCCGCGCGACCAGTCGAACGAGAGCTCGCCGGTGCGGGCCAGGATCGCCTGCCACCACTCAGGCTGGTCGACGTACCAGCGCACTGTCTCCTCGAGGCCGCGCTCGAACTCGATCTCCGGCCGCCAGCCGAGCGCCGTTTCGAGTTTCGCCGGGTCGATGAGGTAGCGCCGATCGTGATTGGGGCGGTCGGGCACGTGCTCGATCCATTCCCCCGGCCGCTTGCCCAAGAGCTCGAGCACGCGCTGGACGATCTCGAGGTTGGTGCGCTCGTTGCGCGCCGAGACGTCGAAGATCGGCAGCAGCGCGGGATCGGTCGCCGCCGCGGACGGAATCGGCGAGCTCGGCGCGTGGAGGATCGCCCAGATCGCCGCGCAGTGGTCGCGGACGTGCAGCCAGTCGCGCGACTGCAGCCCGTCGCCGTAGACAGGGACCTTTTTGCCGCGCAAGACGTTGGTGATCATCAGTGGAACGAGCTTCTCCGGGAACTGATACGGCCCGTAGTTGTTCGCGCAGTGGGTCATGGCGATTGCCATCGCTGGATAGGTCTGCATGTAGGCGCGCACGAACTGGTCGCCAGCCGCCTTGGCCGCGGAGTAAGGGGTCTTGGCGTTGAGGGCGCTGCCCTCGGTGAAGAACGGGGCGCTCTCGGCCAGCTCGCCGTAGACCTCGATCGTCGAGACGTGGAGATGTCGCGCCACCGGATGACGGCGCGACGCCTCGAGCAGAGTTTGCGCGCCGAGGGCGTTGGTGCGGGCGAACGAGGAGGGATCGAGGACGGCGCGATCGTTGTGGCTTTCGGCGGCGAAGTTGACGACATAGGCGGGCTCCACTCGCTCCCAGAGGGCGAGCATGCCCGGAAAGTTGCAGATGTCGTCGACTACCAGCTCGACCCGGTCGCGCACCGGGTCGAGATTCGGCTGGTTGGCGGCGAACGAGAGGTTGTCGACTACGACGACGCGCGCGTCGGGGTTCCGCTCGAGGGCGTAGTGGACGAAGTTCGAGCCGATGAAGCCGCAGCCGCCGGTGACGAGGTAGGTTGCGCTCAAGCCCGGCTCAGCTCGCCTTCTTCGGCTCGATCCCCTTGCGGCGCAGCTCGTCGTCGACGATCTGGGCGAGCTGCTGGAACGGCAACGCACCGGAGAGGAAGCGGCCGTTGACGAACATCGCCGGCGTACCGCTCACTCCGGCCTGCGAGCCCTCGGCGAGGTCGGTCGCAACTTGGCTGGCGAACTTGCCGCCGTCGAGGCAGCTGTTGAACTGCTCCGCGATGATTCCGAGCTCGACCGCCTTGCCCTTCAGCCGGTCGACGGCCAAGCCTTGCTGGTCGGCGAACATGGCGTCGTGCAGCTGCCAGAACTTCCCTTGCTCGTTGGCGCAGAGCGAAGCCTCGGCCGCCTTCTGGGCCATCGGATGGATGCTGTTGAGCGGGAACTGGCGAAAGACCACTCGCACCTGGTCACCGTAGACCTTGACCGCCTGGTCGATGGTCGGCAGCACGCGCGAGCAGAAGGGGCATTGGAAATCGGAGAACTCGACGATCGTCACCGGCGCGTTCTCCGGCCCCCTGGCCGGTGAACCCGTCGTCGCGACCTGGGCGCGCGTCGGTTCGAGGAGGATCTTCGGTGAGTACTTGGTGCGAAGCGAGGCGAGGAGAGCTTCCTGCAGCGGCGCGCGCTGTTGAGTTGACAGGTGCTCCTTGATGCGCGGCAGCATCTGCTCGATCGGCTGCCGGATGCGAGCCTTGTTCTCCTCGTAGAACGCCGTCGCCGCGGCGTCGTCGATCGGCACCAGCTTGGACTCGACCTCGGCCGCGAGCAGCGCTTCGACCGAAATCGCGCGCGCGGCGGCTTCGGTGGCGAGCAGCCGGTCGTTGACTACGTTGGCCAAACCGTCCTCGAGAATCTTGCGGCGCTGGCGATCGACCTCGGCGAGCTGAGCGGCGAGTGCCTGCTCGAGATCGGCCATTGTGATCGGCTGGCCGGCAACTTCGGCGACGATTTCGGCGCGGCCCTTGCTCTCCGCCTCCGCCGCGCAGGCGGGAAGGGCGAGAGCGAGAGCCAGGGCAGAAACGCCGAGAACTGCCGGAAGGGTCACTGTCCAACGGCTGGAGCGGGCTGCGGATTGGGCACTCATCGAGGTCGATCTCCTGTGGGAGTAGCTCCGCCCGGAGTCTTCGGTTCGGCGAAGCGGGAACAACTCTATCAAGAAACGCGCCGGAAGGGGTTGGGTCTCGGTGTCGCCGTCGTAGGCTTCGGCGAGATGTCGAAGCCTACGAAGCGCTGGTGGATCGTCTTCCTTCTCGTCGCGACGGTCTACGCTGCGCTCACTCACGCGCGCGTCTTCACGGCCGGCAACGACGCGTCGCGTTGGGCGCAGATCGAGGCGATCGTCGACTACGGCGAGACGACGATCGAGCGCTCGCGCTTCGGCGGCACCGTCGATCGTGTGCAGGTCGGCGGCAAGGTCTACTCCAACAAGCCGCCGTTGTTTGCGCTGGTCGGCGCCGCGCTCTACGCGCCGCTTTCGGCCGCGACCGGCTGGAGCCTCTCCGACGGCGCGAGCGCGGCGAGGGTGGTCTGGCTACTCACGGTTCTCCTGGTCGCACTGCCCGCCGCGGCGGCGGTGGCGACCTTCGACTGGGGGCTCGTCCGCTTCGGAGCTCTCTCGAGTCGGCGGCGTGCCTACCTCGGCGTGGCTCTCGGCCTCGGCACGCTCCTCTTCTCGTACTCCGGAACGCTCAATTCCCACGTGCCCGCCGCGACCCTCCTCTTGGTGGCTTGGTTCGCGACGCTCGCCGCGAAGCCGTTCGCGGCCGGGCTCGCGGCGGGCTTCGCGGGCGCGGTCGACCTGCTGCCGGGTTTCGGGATGGCGCCCTTCTTCGCCCTGGCGTTGCCGCGGGAGATTGGCGGAGAAAGGCGACTCCGGCGTTTTGCCGCCGGGCTCGTCCCCGGAGTCGCGTCCTTCCTGCTCGCCAACTTTGCTGTGACCGGCTCGCTGCTCACCCCGAAGCTCCTTCCCGGTGCGGTCGACCTCTCGGCTCAGGTCGGCGCCAGCGTCGGCGGTGTCGTCCTCCCGGAGCGTGCGAGCTATCCACTGGAAGTTCTCCTCGGAGGGCATGGGCTCTTCGGTGCTTCGCCGGTCCTGCTGCTCGGACTCGTGGGACTCGGAATCGCCTGCCGTCGCCCGCCGTTCGGAATGTCTGGATCGTCGGCGAGCTGGCGCCTCTTGGCTCTCGGCCTCACCGCCCAGATCGTCGGGCACGCGCTCCTCGCCGGCTCCTACGGCGGCTGGGCCTTCGGCTATCGCTATCTGCTGCCGGTGCAGCCGCTGCTGCTCTACGCTGCGCCGGTCGCGCTGGCGCGGATCCGACTGCCGCGTACCTTGATCTTGCTGCTCGCGGTCTCCATCGCTTTCTCGGCGCTCGGCGCCTACCATCCGTGGCCGCCGGCGTTCGAGCAAGCGAGCGGACGCGACCCGGTCGCGGCGCTGGTGACGAATCCGATCGGCGGCAACGCGGCAGCGCTCGGCGCGCGCTACTTTCCGGGGAGCTGGCTCGCCGAGCTGCTCGGCCGCACCTTCGTCAGTCCCGATCCCGCGCTCAGGCGCCGCTACTTCGTCTACTTCTTCGGCAGCAAGGGCGATCTCGCGACGATGCGGAGGTTCGAGCCGTGAAGCTCACCCACTGGTTCGTCGAGCCAGGAACGGAGTGGAGTTGGCGCGGCGAGATCGTCGGCGGATCGACGACCTTCGTGACCACGGCTTACATCGTGGTGGTCAATCCGGCCATTCTCGCCTTCGCCGGTCTGCCGCCTGGACCGAGCACGATGGCCACAATTCTCGCCGCCGCCTTCGGAACCCTGCTCATGGGCCTGTGGGCGAAGCGTCCGTTCGCGGTGGCGCCGTATATGGGCGAGAACGCCTTCCTGGCTTTCGGGCTGGCCGCCCTCGGCATCTCCTGGCAGCAGCGCTTGGGAGCTGTCTTCGTAGCCGGAGCGCTCTTTCTCGTCATCACTCTCGTCGGCTTGCGTCGCCGGCTGGTGGAGGCGATCTCGCCCTCGCTGAAACACGCCTTCGCGGTCGCGATCGGCCTCTTCCTCGCCGAGGTCGGGCTCTATCAAGGGGGACTCTTCACGAGCTTCGTGACCGGAGCTCCCGCCGCCGTCTGGACGGGAAGCGACGGGATGCTCCGCGCTCCCGATGTCCCGGTCAAGGTGGGGGATTGGAGCGATCCCTCGACGCTCCTCGCGATCGCCGGGATCGTCTTCACCTGCGGGCTCGTGGCGCGCGGCGTTCGCGGCGCGATTCTGCTCGGGATGCTGCCGATCGGAGGGCTCGGCCTACTCTTCGGTCTCGCGCCGCTACCCGAGCGCTGGATGGCGATACCGTTCCGCGGTGATCTTTCGCTGGCACCGATCGCGCTCGAGCTCGACATTCCTGGCATCCTCGCCCCCGAGAGGTGGCCGATTCTCGGCACGCTCGCCCTCATCGGTCTCCTCGACACGCTGGCGACGATCGTCGCCCTCGGCGCCGCGCTGGGGGTGCTCGATGCGCGCGGCAATCTGCCCCGGATCGAGCGACCGATGGCTGTCGACGCGGTCGCCTCGATGGCGAGCGCGCTCCTCGGCACCTCGACCTCGGGGGCGTACGTCGAGTCGGCGACCGGCATCCGGGAGGGCGCCAGGACCGGCATCGCGGCGGCGGTCGTGGCGCTCCTCTTCCTTTCGACTCTCTTCTTTGCGCCGGTGGCGACGCTCCTGCAGCAGATGCCGTATGTTTACGCGCCAGCACTCGTGGTGGTCGGACTCTTGATGATGCGTTCGATGCGGGAGATCGCCTTCGACGATTTCGCTGAAGCCGTCCCGGCGTTCGCGACCGTAGTGCTCACCCTCTTCACCTTCAACATCGCGAACGGCGTCGCCGCCGGGCTGCTCCTGGCGCCGCTGGCGCGCGTCGTGACCGGCCGAGCGCGAGGCCTGTTGCCGGCGGCCTGGCTTCTCGCCGGAGCGTGTGGTGCCTACTTCGTCTGGGGGCTCCGCCATTGAGCGCCCGCTCGACTCGTCGCGACGCCGGCGCGGCGTCCACCGCCAGCGCGCGCATCGTCCATCTCGGCGACCGCTTCGTGGTCTTCGACAAGCCGCCGCGGCTCTCGCTGGCGACGCCACGTCGGGCGCCCGACGCGGCGGGCGAACGGCTGCGCGCGGCGTTACTACCGGAGGAGAGCGCGCTCCTCGTCGGCCGCGAGATTCTGCTCGTCCACCGGCTGGACGAACCGACCAGCGGGCTCGTCGTCGCGGCGCTCGACCGCGAGGAGCATCGTCGGCTGGTGGCCGAATTCGCGGGCCGTAGAGTGATGAAGCTCTACCTCGCTCTGGTCTGGGGACGTCCGCGGCCGCGGCAGGCTGTTTTCGATGCGCCGCTCGGTCCCGACCGCGCCGATCGCCGGCGGATGCGCGTCGACGCCTCAGGAAAACCTGCGCGCACGCGCTACATCGTTCTTGCCGTGGCACCGCACATCTCGCTCCTCGCCCTCTGGCCCGAGACCGGCCGCACCCATCAGCTCCGAGTGCACCTGGCGGCGCCGGGATATCCGATCGTCGGCGACGACCTCTACGGTGGGCCGCGCGAGCACGCGATTCGCGATCCGCGGCTGCGTGCGACGCTCACCTCGGGTCGCGCGCTGCTGCACGCTTTTCGACTCGAGATCCCGGCGCTGTCGCCCTCGCGGTTCGAAGCGCAGCTGCCGCCGGATTTCGCGGCGGTGGTGGCCGGCGCGGGGCTAGCTCTTGCAGCGGCAGGAGATCTGTGGCAAGCTCCGAGCGAAGTTGTTTCCAGCAGGCGACGCACCGACCCACCGCACGATCCTCCGCATCTCCCGAGTTAATTTTTTCTAGGTGATCTCGCTTCGCATTCTTCTCGGCCCCCGAGTCGGGGTCCGTAGTTCGCCAACCGCAGTATCAGCAGCAAGGAGCAGGGCATGACCGAGCAGGGCACCGTCAAGTGGTTCAACAACGAGAAGGGCTTCGGCTTCATCACCCGTGAGAGCGGTCCGGACGTCTTCGTCCACTACACCGCGATCCTGACCGAGGGATATCGCAGCCTCAACGAGGGGGACCGCGTCTCCTTCGAGGTCGTCGAAGGGCAGAAGGGCCTCCAGGCCCGCAACGTCGTTCGCCTCTGAGAAATCTCGCCGGCTAGGAGACACCCTCACGCGGGTGTCCCCATTCTTCCCCCGCCCTCCGTTCTTCCGGGAGGCGGTTCTTTGTTTAGAGCTCGATGAGAAAATCGTCGAGCAGTCGGCGAAAGAGAGCCGCAGTCGGTTTCCAGTCGCGTTGCATCGCCTTGGCGCCGGCCTCTCCGTAGCCTGCGTTGGGTCTCGGCCGCAACCGGACGAACGGCGGCAGGCCGTATCGCATTGCGAGGCTATTGGCCCATAGGCGCGCAGTGCGGCCGTTACCGTTTGCAAATGGGTGAATTCGCACCCACTCGGAATGCACCCAGGCACAGAGATCGAGTATGGCCGCCAGTTGGTCGGCATCGGGTTCTTGGCCGATCGGCAGCAGTACGTCCAACTCGGCGACGAGACTCTGGAGTTTTTCTTCGAAGCGTGTCAGCGCCTCGACCACATCTTTCGAGTCCACGCCATGATTCGCGCCGATTCTCACTTGGACGCTCTCGAGACCTGGCTGGCCGCGAAACGCGCCGACTGATCGCGAGTCGTGCACATCCAAGCCCAGCATGACCAGGGCTTGCCAGTGCCTTGCCGCCTCTACCGTCGGAGTCTCTCGCCGCTCCGCCGCCTGGAAGATTCCCTCCAGGACCTGCGCTAGGTTTTTCCGCAACTGGGGACTGTCTTCGTCCCAGCTAGGCACCCAAGAGCTCTCGAATCTTGCTTTGCACACGCCCTGCTGGCTCGAGCTGTCCCTCGACGAACTGCCCCTCTATCGGCTCGCCTTCGAGCGGATCCTCGAGGCTGGCCTCGGCCTCCACGAACGCGGCAATAGCGCGCCGGAACTCAGGATCTTGCTTCCGATAGGCTCGAAGGCCTGCCAAGTTAGCTTCCAAGCTGCGTTCTTTTCGACCCCGCCGGCTGAGGTAGGCCTTGATGGCCTCGTTCAGCAGCTGATTGATGGGGCGCCCTTCGACCTTGCTGAGGTTTTCTAGGGCAACACGTTCTTCGGCGTCAATTCTCAGGGTGAAAGCGACTCGAGTCATGCCAATAGGCTAAGCCGGCCCGAAGATGATGTCAATATATGTTTTTGACATCACTAGGCCGCTCCAGTGCCGCCCCCCCAAGCGTCCCTCCACCAACTGGAGTTGCCCCGCTTTCCGTCGCTATCGGAGGCGGGTTTCTTGGTTGGCGATGGCGATGGGGTATGGCATGGAAATTATCGGTAGGTATCTTCGCGGCGGAGACTCACGTAGAGCAGGAGCACGATCTTGCGCGCATCCACGACAATGTAGCGGAAACGGTAACGCCGGACGCGCAGGCGAAACTGCGGCTGTTGCCGTGGCGCCGCGGTGAGCTCGAGAATGGCGTGATGGCCGGTGCGGTTGTACGGGTCGTTTTCGAGGATGTCGAGCGCTCGCGCCAGGCTAGCCGCAAAGGCTGGCTGATCGCGGAGACTGCGTATTTGACGGCCTGCACCGGGAGAGTGCTGAACTTCATGCTTCATTTCTTGCTGGGCTTTGATCGCGGCCCCGGCGCTGCGATCTCCGCGAGCAGGCCGCGCGTGCGGGTAGCTCTACCCGCCTGAAAATCCTCGAGGCTCTTGGCCACGTGGGCCATGATCGCCGGGTCGCGCAGGTCGAGGTATTCCTCGTAGTCGTCCATGGTGATGACGACGCCAACCGGCATACCGCCGCTTTCGATGATGCCGTTCTCCTTGTCCCGAGCCACGCTCTGTTTCATGACAGCGCTCAAGTTCTGGCGGAACTTGGACATCGGGATGCGGCGTGCGGGACCCGAAGGCGCGGAAACGGTCGCTGCATGTTTAGGCATGGGGTATCCACCAATGTGTAGGTTTCTTACAAAGTGTATAGGTTCTGAGAGCGCTGTCAAGCGCTTACGAGAAGAACGGATCTCGCTTCGCATTCTCGTGGCATTGCTCTGCGTCCAGAGTCGGACTCAGGGCGAGACTCGTCTTCTCGGCCCCCGACTCGGGGTCCGTTTTTCGCCAACCGCAGCACCAGCAGCAAGGAGCAGGGCATGACCGAGCAAGGCACCGTCAAGTGGTTCAACAACGAAAAGGGCTACGGCTACATCTCCCGTGAGAGCGGTGCGGACGTCACTGGCGGATCATGCTCCGGAGGTCCGGCTGATCGGGGTCCAGCCGCAGGCTCAGCGTGAAGGCCTGCGCCGCCTCGTCCGGACGGCCGAGCCGAAGCGCGGCAAGCCCACGATTGCGCCAAGCGATCGCGCTCCCCGGCTCGATTTCGCTGGCCCGCCGGTAAGCCACGAGCGCCTCCTCGAAGCGCTCTCCTCCCGCCAGTAACGTACCGAGGTTGAGGTGCAGCAGGTAGCTGTCGCGCCGCTGCAGGGCGAGCTCGGCGACGACCTCGATTCCGGCTTCGCGAGCTCCCTTGTCGGCGAGCGCCAGCGCGAACTCGACGGTGGCCCGCTCGGCGTCCTGGACACCGCGTGCGAGCGCCTGCCGGAACGCGGCCACGGCCTCGCTCGTGTGCCCCTGGCGCAACAGGACGTTGGCAAGGTTGCGGTGGGCGCCGGAGTAACCCGGCTCGACCGCGATAGCGCGCCGAAAGACCT
>CAZPYU010000071.1:0-12546 GCA_964590905.1 uncultured Thermoanaerobaculia bacterium | reverse complement strand
TCGCCTGGAAGAGCCTCGACGAAGTCGCCATCCTGCTCGGCAAGCGGCGCGGAAGTCCGGTCCGCCGGCACGCCGCCACCCAGCTCGTCTACAGGCTGCGCCAGGAGCTCTTCGCCCGCGGCGCTGTCAACCCGTTCCTGGTGCAGAGCGCCCGCGCCCGCGGCGTGCGCTTCGCGCTGCGGCGAGCTTCCGCGGTGCGGAGCTGAGGCGGAGCCGCGACGATGGCCCATCTCTGGCTCCGACTCGACAGCAGCGAGTGGGGTGTCCTCGAGCTCGCCGGTGAAGCCTACGACCTGCTCGCCTCTCCGCCGCGGCGGATCGCCTCCGAGTGCCCGCCGCGCGGTCCGGCCGACGGCGCGCTCGTCGTGCGCGCCTCGGGTGCGGCCGAAGAGAGCTGGCTCCTCCTGCTCGGTCGCGGCCGGCGCGGCACTGTGAACGGCGTGCCGGTGGTCGGCGGCGCCCGCCGGCTCGCCGACCGCGACGCGATCCGGCTCGACCGCGGGCCGGAGCTCTACTTCTCGACCGAACGACTGGCGGCGATCGAGGCGCACCCCGCGGACGAGCGGCCGCTCTTCTGCCCGCGTTGCAAGCAGGCGATCGTGCTGGCATCGCCGTCGGTGCGCTGTCCGCGCTGCCGCATCTGGCACCACCAGTCGGAGGAGCTGCCCTGCTGGACCTACGCGCCGACCTGCGCGCTCTGCCCGCAACCGAGCGAGCTCGACGCCGGCTTTCGCTGGACTCCGGAGGAGTTGTGAACGCGGCGGCAGCGAGCTGGAGCGCCCTCGTGATCGGGGCCGGCGGCAACATCGGCTCTCACCTCGTGCCACTGGTGGCGCGCCAACCGGGTCTGGCTCGTCTCGTGCTCGTCGACCCCGACAGCTACGAGGAGCGCAACCTCGACAACCAGTCGCTCGCGCCGCGCGACGTTGGCCGCGCCAAGGCGCGCGTGCAGGCGGCGCGGGCGCGGAAGCTTCGCCCCGAGCTCGCGGTCGAAGCGATCGTCGCCGCGGTCGAGCAAGTGCCGCTCGGCCGCCTGCGCGCCGACTGGATCTTGGCCTGCGTCGACAGCCGCAGCGCCCGTCAATCGATCAACGAGGCGGCGCGCCGACTCGGTCGCCCGTGGCTCGACGCCGGAGTGGAAGCGAGCCAGCGGCTGGCGCGCGTCACCCTCTACGGCGCCACCGCCGCGAGCGCCTGCCTCGAATGCCGTTGGGACGAGCGCGACTACGCGGCGCTCGAACAGAGCTATCCCTGCGTCGCGGGCGGCGGCCTGGCTCCGACCGCACCGACCGCGGCGCCTGCCGAGCTCGGCGCGCTGGCGGCGGCACTGCAGGCGCTCGAATGCGGCAGGCGCCCGGTGAGCGCCGCCGCCGCGGAGCGCGACTGCCATGAGCTCGTCCTCGCCGCGGGCGCCGGGCGCCTCTGGCGCTCGCGCTCGCTGCGGCGTGCCGACTGCCGCCTACCCGAGCATCGCCCGTGGACGATCGTGGCGACGGAGCTCGATCCCGCCGCGACGAGCTTGCAAGAGCTGCTGACCTTGGGCGCCGGAGAGCAGCGGGCGGCGCGAGCCCGCCTCGCCGTCGCCGGACGCCGGATGAGCCGCCACTGGCACTGCCCGCGCTGCGGCCGCGAGCGCGAGCTATTGAGGCTCTTCTCGACGCTCCGCTCGGCTCGCTGCACCGCCTGCGGCGGCGCGCTCGTCGCCTCCGGTTACGCCACCGTCGAAGAGCTCGACTCGAGCCAGCTCTCGGCGCGCGAAAGAAAGCGCTCTCTCTCCGCTCTCGGCTGCGAGCGCGGCGACGTCGTCAGCGTGCGCGCCGGAGGGCGCGTCGTTCGGCTCGAGATCGGGAGTGATCGAAAGTGATCGCGCCGAGCGTTCGCCGCGCTTCGCCGCGTTGGGTACGTCTCGCGCAGCCCTCGTGCGCCGTGATCGGCGGCAGTTGGCCGCTGGACTGCGACCGGACGTGCTCGGATCGCCACGATCGCAACGACCGCACCGATCGCAGCCAGGGAGACAGCGAGGCGAGCGCGCCATGAAAACCGATCCGATCTGGAGCGCGTTCCTGCACCGGCAGGAGGAGGAGGCCGTGGCGCTGACGGCGGCGAGCGACCTGGTGGAGGTGCAGCCGGTCGATCCGTCCCCCGCCTCTCGCTACCTGGTCACCTTTCGCTGTCGCGGACTGGTGCGGCTCGGGCCGGCGGAACCGCGCACGGCCGAGCAGTTCGCGCTCGGCGTCTGGTTTCCCAGCGACTATCTCCGCCGCGTCGATCCGTACGAGGTTCTGACCTGGCTCGGGCCGCCCTCGATCTTCCATCCCAACATCGGCTACCAGCGGCCGCTGGTCTGCGTCGGACGGATCGCCCCCGGCACCGGGCTCGTCGAGCTCGTCGAGCGCACCTTCGACGTCATCACCTACCGCAAGGTCACGATGCGCGAAGACGACGCGCTCCACCACGCCGCCTGCGCCTGGGCGCGCGCCAACCAGCACCGCTTCCCGATCGACGACAGGCCGCTGCGCCGGCGTCGCCTCGAGCTCGACGTGCGCCTGTCGGTGGGGGCGTGATGGGAGTCTCGAACGAGCGCCTCGGGCGAGCCGAGCGCGAGCTCGATGCCGGCTTCGAAAAGTGTGGGCTCGACGCGCTGCGCTACGCGCCCGGTCGCTGGCGGCTGACGCTGCTCAATGGGCGCCCGCTGGGAGTGGAGGCGAGGCTCGAAGACCAGTGGCTATCGCTCGAGGCGCCCCTCGTCACCTGCCATGCCGCCCATACCGCCAGCGAGCCGTGGCAGTGGCTCGAGGCCAACAACGGCCTTCCGGCTCCCGCCAAGCTCTGGCTCGACGGCGAACAGACGCGCGTCCGCGCCGAGCTGCGCGCCGCGGGCGACGAGCCGCTCGACTGCGCGCGCTTGAGCGAGGCGTGCCGGGGCATCGTAGCGGCGGCGCGCTGGGCCGAAGGTGTTTCGACACCGTCGGACGGCGCGCGGCGGGAGCCGTCGACCGCCGACGCGGTGACGCCGCCTGCGACTCTCGACCTCGACGAGCTGACCGACCTGATGGCCGAGCTCGCCCTGCGCCACTGGCAGGCGAAGGAGCGCGCTCCCAATCGCTTCTCGATCGAGCTCGGGTGCGGCGCGGCATCAGGATCGGTGCCGGCCTCGGCCGAGCTCGAGCTCGGAGTCGGCGGCGCGGTGACGCTCGCTGTCGCCGTCGCCGGCGCCGACCAGCGCGACGTCACGACGCGCACCGCGCTGGCGCTCTACCTCCTCGACTGCGGCCGCAGCCTGCGCCTGGCGCGGGCCGCCGGCGAGGCCAACGGCGCGGCCCACTTCCAAGCCGGCTTCGAGTCGACGCCGACAGCGGCCGAGCTCGACGACGCGCTGGGCGCGCTCGCCGTCGCCGCCCAGCTCTGCGCTCCGACAGTGGCCGCGCTTGCCAACGAGCGCACCAGCCGCTGGTATCTGGCGGCACGCGAACCGCGTGACCGCGTCACCGAACGACAAACCACGACCGGGCGCGCGACGCGCGCCCGCGGGAGGTAAGCCATGGGTAAGCCGCAGCCGAAGGGATTGAACCTCGTGGTCAGCGACGTCTCGGGACAGAAGCAGGCGAGCGTGGAGAACGTGCAGCTCGACGCCACGGTGGGCGAGCTCGTGCAGGGCCTGCTCGCCCAGATGAGCCTGCCGCCCAACGACGTCAGCGACCGTCCGCTGACCTATCACGCCCTGCTCGAGCGGCAGGAGCGCCATCTCCACGCCTCGGAGCGGATCGGCGACGCGCTCGAGAGCGGCGACAAGATCGTTCTCCAACCGAACATCGACGCCGGGCGGGCGCGGTGCTGAGCCGGGAGCACCGCTTCGTAGCGCTCTTCTACGGCGCCGACGGCAGCGCGCTCGTGGAGGCGCCGCTCACCGTCGACTGGGAGCCGGCGCGCGAGTGGGCACGCTGGAGCGCGGTGCGGCGGTCGAGCTCGGCGGCGGGCTTCGTACCCGACGCCGAGCGGCTGTCGCCGATCTGGAGCTCCAAGCTGGGCGAGCCGTACCTCGGCGGCTTCCGGATCGCGCTCGAGCTCAACGGGGAAGAGCTCGAAGTCGAGACGCCGGGCACTGCCTACTTCGAGGACGCCATCGAGCGCGCCGTCAAGGAGCTCGTGGCCGCCGAGCGCCTGCCGAAAGGCGACGAGAGCCTCCGCTATCTCGTGGCCGCCTATCCCGGCGACGAGTCGGCTCCACCCGCGTCGCCGTTCACGACCCGCGAGCTCCCCCCCGCGTTGACGCTCCGCGACCGCTCGCTGGCCGAGCTCGAAGCGAGCGCCGCCCGATCTGAGCCACGGGGCGAGGCTGCCGCCGACGGCGATCACCCGGTCTTCCTCCCCGAGACGGCGCTCGACGAAGCCCGGCAGCTCGCCCGCGAAGCCGGCGCGCGCGAGACCGGCGGCGTTCTGATCGGGCATCTCGCCCGTGACCTAGAGCGCGGCGAGCTCTACTGCGAGATCACCGCCCAGCTCCCGGCGCGCCATGCGCAGGGCGAGCTGACCCGGCTGACCTTCGGCGCCGAGACCTGGACCGACGTCCAGGCCGCCCTGACACTGCGCCGTCGCGGCGAAATTCTGCTCGGCTGGTGGCACTCGCATCCGGTCGCGGCGTGGTGCAAGGAGTGCGCGCCGGAGAAACGCGATGCCTGTCGACTGCGCGACGGCTTCCTCTCGGCGCACGACAAGGCGCTCCACCGCACCGTCTTCGCGCGCGGCTTCACGCTCGCCCTGGTCGTCTCCGTTGTCGACGACGCCGATCCGGTGCTCTCGCTTTTCGGCTGGCGCGCCGGCCTACTCGTACCGCGCGGTTTTCGGATCACCGGAGCCAGCGGAGCTGGCGCGATAGCTCTGACAGGAGGAATCGCTCATGCCCTCTCCGCTTGACGGAACCGATCTGTCGTTCCTGCGCGAGCAGCTCGGGCAGAGCGGCGACGAAGCCCCCACTTCGGAGGAGAAGCTTCGGCTCGTCCACGCCATCCGAGCCCACTCCGCGGCCGCGGCTCTCGCACTCGACCAGTTTCTGCTCGCCGAGATCGAGAAGCTGCGGGAGGGCCTCGTCGAGGCGAGCCAGACGCTCCACGAGGCGCGCGCCGTGCTGAAAAAGCTGACGGCGCCCCCCTGGTATCCCGCCACCTTCCTCGCTCCGGTCGAGTCGCCCGACGGCGGCGCCGCGTTGATCGCCATGGGCGGCGAACGGCGGATCGTCGGCGCCGGCCCCGACCTCGAGCTCGCTCGACTGCGGCGCGGCGATCCGGTGCTGCTCGCCCACGGGCTCAACGTGCTCGTCGCCCGCGCGCCCTGCTCGGTCTCGTGCGCCGGCGAGACCGCCACCTTCGACCGCGCCACCGCCGACGGTCGCCTGGTGCTCTCGGTGCGCGGCGAGGAGGTGGTTGTCGAGAGCGGTCCCGATCTCCGTGCCGAGGAGCTCCAGAGTGGAGACTCGGTGCGCTGGGACCGCGGCGCCTGGCTAGCCTGG
Organism: uncultured Thermoanaerobaculia bacterium; assembly: GCA_964590905.1. Taxonomy (GTDB): domain Bacteria; phylum Acidobacteriota; class Thermoanaerobaculia; order Multivoradales; family JAGPDF01; genus JACTMI01. The sequence goes on along the minus strand of CAZPYU010000071.1, from coordinate 7,040 downwards.
GAGCGCCTCGACCGCTCGCGTGGCGAAGCGCTCTTCCTCGAGGAGACGCCGCGCGAGAGCTTCGCCGAGGTCGGCGGGCTCGAGAGCCAGATCGCCGAGCTGCGGCGCGCCGTCGGGCTCCACTTCGAGCATCGCGAAGCGGTGCGGCGCTACAAGCTGCGCCGGCCGGGCTCGGTGCTCCTGGTCGGTCCGCCGGGTACCGGCAAGACGATGCTCGCCCGCGCGCTCGCCAACTGGCTCGCCGGCCTCTCGACCGTCAATCGCGCGCACTTCGTCAACGTCAAGCCGGGGAGCCTCCACAGCATGTGGTACGCGCAGAGCGAGGCGAACTATCGCGAAGCGTTCCGCGTCGCGCGTGCCGCCGGTGAGGCGGAGCCCGATATCCCGGTGGTGATGTTCTTCGACGAGATCGACGCCGTCGGCGCCGCGCGTGGGAGCTCGCACCTGGGCGTCGACGACCGCGTGCTGACCGCGTTCATGACCGAGCTCGACGGTCTCGAGTCGCGCGGCAACGTGCTGGTCGTGGCGGCCACCAACCGCCGCGACGCGCTCGACCCGGCGCTCTTGCGCCCGGGCCGGCTGGGCGATCTGGTGCTCGAGATACCGCGGCCGAACCTCAAGGCGACGCGGCAGATCCTCGCTCGCCATCTCGATGCCGAGATCCCCTACGCCGGCGCCGATCCCCGCGCGGCGCGCGAGGAGCTGCTCGACGCTGCCGCGACCTGGATCTTCACGCCGGGCGGCAACGGCGAGCTGGCCTCGCTCACCTTCCGTGACGGCCGGCAACGCGCGGTGCGCGCCGCCGACCTGGTGAGCGGAGCGCTGCTCGCCAAGACCGCACGCACCGCCGTCGAGCGGGCGCTCCTGCGCGAGGTCGACGGCGGTGGCGGCGGCGTGCGCGCCTCCGATCTCGAAGCGGCGGTGGTCGAAGAGTTCGCAAGCGCGGCGCGGGCGCTGACCCCGGCGAGCTGCCACCGGCACCTCGCCGATCTGCCTCAGGACGTCGACGTCGTGCGCGTCGAGCTCGCGGCGCGCCCGCGGCGTTCGATCCATCGCTTCCTGGCCGTGGCGTGAGCGGAGAGCGCGTGTCGACCCCCCCGTGCACCGAGCCGCTGCCGAAGATCTGCGGAGCCGATGTCGAGCTCGGCAACTTCGTCGAGGGCATCGACTCGCCCGGCGGCAGCGGCGCGCTCGCGTCGCGGGCGCTCCTCGCCGAGATCCCGGGGCTGCCGCTCGCCGGGCGTGACAGCGTCCAAAGCCACTGCGACTGCGCCGCCTGCCGCGAGCGCCGGCAGCGCGGCCTGGCGCCGTCCGCAGGCGGTAATGGCGGCATGGACCCGCAGGAGTGGGGCCGCCGCTTCCTGCCCACCAACGGCGGCTGCGCCTACATCGACCTCGACCATCTCGAGCTCTGCGTGCCCGAGGTGCGCAGCGCCTACGACCACGTCGCCGCCTGGCACGCCATGCTGCGCATCGCGCAGGGGGCGCTCGCGGCGGCCAACGCCAAGCTCGCCGACGGTGCCGTGCTGCGCGCGCTTGTCAACAACAGCGACGGGCGCGGCAACTCCTACGGCGGCCATCTCAGCTTTCTCGTTGCCCGCCGCACCTGGGACGACCTCTTCCGGAGGAAACCGCACTACCTCGCCTTCCTCGCCGCTCATCAAGCCTCGAGCATCGTCTTCTGCGGCCAGGGGAAAGTCGGCAGCGAGAACGGCGCGGCGCCGTCGTACTTCCAGCTCGCGCAGCGGGCCGACTTCTTCGAAACGCTGGTCGGCCCGCAGACGACCTACTACCGACCGCTGGTCAACTCGCGCGACGAACCGCTCTGCGGAGAGCGACGCCTGGCCTCCGACGGCGAAGAGACCGGCGCCCTGGCGCGGCTGCACGTGATCTACGCCGACAGCTCGCTCTGCCCGGTCGCCACGCTGCTCAAGGTCGGCTCGCTGCAGATCGTGCTGGCGATGCTCGAGCAGGGCGAGCTCGATCCGACGTTGGCGCTCGAAGATCCGGTCGAGGCGATCCGGCTCTGGAGCCACGATGCGCGGCTCGAGCTGGCGCAGCCGCTCACCGACGGCCGGCCGATCCGCGCGGTCGAGCTCCAACTCCGACTGCTCGACCTCGCCGGGCGCTTCGTCGCCGCCGGCCGTTGTCGCGGCCTGGTGCCGCGCGCCGTCGAGATCGTCGCGCTCTGGCGCGACACTGTCGAGAAGCTCGCGGCGGGCGATCTCGCCGCGCTGGCGCCGCGGCTCGACTGGGTGCTGAAGCTGGCGCTCCTCGGCCGTGCCCTCGCGACTCTTCCCGGCCGCGGTTGGGAGGCGCCCGAGCTCAAGCACCTCGACTTCCTCTACGGCAGCTTGGCACCCGAGCAGGGTCTTTACTGGGCGATGGAGCGCGCCGGCCAGGTCGAACAGGTGGTGACACCACGCGCTGTCGAGCAGCTGACGACCCGGCCGCCGCGCGATACGCGCGCGTACGCCCGCGCCGAGCTGCTGCGCCGGGCACCCGCCGAGTCGGTGGCCGCTGTCGACTGGGATCGGATCCGCTTCGAGCTCCCCGCCGACGCGACGGGCCCGCGTTCGTTCACCGTGCGACTCGGCGACCCACGGCGGAGTGGCCGGCGACGGATCGCCGCGGCCGCGGCACGCTCCGAGAGCTTCGCCGAGCTGCTCGGCGAGCTCGGCGAGCGAGCTCCGCTGGCTCCGATAGCGCCCGCACGCACCGGGATCTCGCGCTGGGTCGAGGACAGACGATTCACAGAAGGAGAGAGCGATGCGATTTCGAGAACGTCAGCCTGAGAGCGAACGCCGCGCGCCGAGTCCGGATGGCGACGCGGCAGCGGACGAGCGCCAGCGTCTCCAGAGTGCCGGCGAATCGTTTCTCGCCGCCGGCGACGAGGCGATCCGCCGCGCCCTGTCGGGCGACAGCGAGGCGTTTGTGCGTGCCAGCCGGCAGCAGGGCGGGCAGTGAAGTGGAACGCTGCCTCTTCGGTGTCGAAACCGAGTACGCGCTCTTCGCCCCCGCGGGAGCGCGTCGATCGGCGGAAGAGCTCGGCGCCGCGCTGCTCGACGGCGTGCGGCGTCGGCGCCCTTGGCTGCGCGACGCGACCGACTACGGCATGTTCCTCGGCAACGGCTCGCGGCTCTACCTCGACTGCGGCCGCCATCCCGAGCTGGCGACCCCCGAATGCTCGTCGCCGTGGGAGGTGGTGGCCGCCGTTCGCGCCGGCGAGCGCATCCTGGAAGAAGTGCTGCGCGCGCTCGGTGCCGATCCCGCGACCGGCGAAGGCCCGGCGCTCACCCGCTGCAACGTCGACTACAGCGGCAGCGGCGCCACCTGGGGCAGCCACGAGTCGTACCTGCACCGCGCCGATCCGGCGCTCCTCGCCCGCCAGCTCGTCCCCCATCTGGTGTCGCGCCTCGTCTACGCGGGCGCCGGCGGCTTCGAAGCGCAGTCGCCGGGAGTCGAGTTCACCCTCTCGCCGCGCGCCGGATTCTTGAAGAGCGAGCTCTCGAAGGAGTCGACCACGATGCGCGGCATCGTGCACACCAAGAACGAGACCCTGTCGACGCGCGGCACCCACCGGCTGCACCTGCTCTGCGGCGAGAGTCTCGGCTCGCAGGCGGCGTTGCTGCTGAAGATCGGCACCACCGCACTGATCGTGGCGCTGATCGACTCGGGTGGCTTGCCCGCGCTGGGGGTCGAGTTGGCGCGTCCGCTCGAGGCGCTGCGCAGCTTCGCGAGCGATCCGACCTGCCGCGCGACGGCGCCGCTCGCGAACGGCGGTGTCGCTTCGGCGCTCGACCTGCAGCGTCACTACCTCGAACGGGTCGAGGCCGTGCTCGACAGCGGGCGGCTGCCGAGCTGGGCGCCGGCGCTCTGCGCCCGCTGGCGGCGCACGCTCGAAACTCTCGCCTCGGGCCCGGAGGCGGTGGCCACCAGCCTCGACTGGGCGATCAAGTGGTCGCTCTATCGCCGCTTCTGTCGCCCGCCGTTCGACTGGACTCGTCTCGCGGCTTGGAACCGGGTGGCGGCGCAGCTCGCCCAAGCGGTTGCCGCTTTGGGCGACCAGGGAGTCCCGACTTACGACCGGCTGGCGGGCGCCGAGCCGGCGACGCTCGACGCGGTGGCGCGCGCGATTGCACCGGCGCTCTCCTCGGAGCGACTCCGAGCGACCGAGCTGGCCGCTTTTCTGCGCCGCCGGGCCGAGCTGTTCGAGGCCGACTTCCGCTTCGGCCAGCTCGGAGAGCGCGGCATCTTCGAGCAGCTCGATCGCGCCGGGGGGCTCGACCACCGCGTCGTCTCCGTGCCGCGAATCGAGGCCGCGATCGAGAGGCCGCCTGGGCCCGGGCGAGCCCAGGTGCGCGGCGAGTGGGTCCGCCGGCTGGGCAGCACGAAGAGGTCGCGATTCATCTGCGACTGGTGCGGCATCACGGATCACGAGCGGTCCACCGCTCTCGAGCTGGGCGATCCGTTCGCGGAGAGCGGCGAGTGGCACGTGATCCAGCGCGACGACCCGCAGCCGGCAGCGCCCGGCGTCCCGGTGGCAGAAGTGTGGCCCGACAGTTCTGCGCTGATGCTCTGAGCCGGAGGCGTTCGGATGAAGGAGAAACCGAAGATCGAGCTCGCGCGCACGGTGGTCGAACGGCTCGAGCGCGAGCGGGTGCGGATCGAGATCCCGGACGCCGACACCGTGATGTTGCGCCGGGTGCCGACCAACGGGCGCTTCTTCAGCAAGCCGACCACCAACCTGCTGGTCAAGCGGGCGCACGTCGGCGTGCCGTGCCTGGTCTGCGTCGATCAAGACCTCGACTATCTCGGCGCCGACCGGCTGCTCGCCGACGCCTTCGCCGCCGCCGCGAAGCAGCAGGGCTGGCGGGTGCTGCGGCTGTCGAGCGCCGCGGGCGCCGAGCCGGCGGCGGCTGTCGAACGGGCGCTCGGCGCGCTCGGCTTCGCCGGCGGCGAACCGGTCTTTCCGACCGCGCCGCCGGCCGTCGAGCCGCAGCGCGCCGAGCGCGGCCTGCTCGGCGCTTGTGCGATCGATCTCACGCGCCGCGCGGTCGCTGACGAGGGCGACCCGACCGTCGGGAGGAGCGAAGAGCTCGACCAGCTGCTGGCCGCTGTAGCCGAGCGAGAGGGGCGGCTACCGGTGATCCTGGGCGGCCACGGCGCCGGCAAGACCAACCTCCTCGGCGCCCTCGCGCGCCGGCTGCTCGAGCTGCGACCCGGCGCGCATCTCCATGCAGTCGACTCCGGACTGCTCTTCGCCGGCTCGCTCTTCGAGGCCGACCGCGAGAACGCGCTGACAGCGCTCCTCGCCGAAGCGGCACTCCAGCCGGGGGCGATCGTCGCCTTCGAGCGTCTCGAGCACCTGCTCGGCGCCACCGTGCACGGTACGTTTCAGCTCGAACGGGCGCTCGACGAAGGCCGCGCGCTGGTCGGTACCGCTGGGCGCACGGCGCGGCAACGGCTCGCCGCCTCGCCGCTGGCCAGCCGACTCCTCCTCGTCGAGCTTCCGGAGGGCGGAGCAGCGCACGCGCGCGCGGTGCTCGCGGCGCTGCGCGTGCGCCTCGCGAGCCACCACCGCGTCGAGATCGGCGAGGAGCTCCTGGACGAGATCGTGCGGCGCAGCGCCGAGCTCGCCGGCGAGCTGCCGGGGAGCTCGGTCGCGCTTCTCGACGCGGCCGCGGCGCGCGCTGCCGTCGCCGGAGCGCCCGCGCTCGATCTCTTCCACGTCCACCTCGCCGCCGCGCGGCTGGCCGAACGCAAGCCGTGAGCGTCGGCCGAATCGAGGAGAAGGCGACCCTCGAAGCGCTGCTCGGACGCGTCTGGGCGTCGCTCGATCTCACCGCGCCGCCCTGGCGGACCTTCGCCGACGCGGTGGCTTGGGCAGCCTGGGGCGATCTCCAACGTCTACGTTGGGAAGGGCGCGCCGGCTCTTCGCAGTGGGGGTTCTGGCGGCTACTCAAGAGAGAGCAACCGTTTCATCCGCTGGCGCGCCCGACCGCTGGGCAAGCCCACGATCTCGTCGCGCGCTCGCATCGCGACGACCCGCGCTTCTGGCGCCACCGGGCGCCCAGCTTCGAGGGGCGCGCCCGCGTCGGCGCGGCGATGGCGCTCCTGCGCGAAGCGGAGAGCGAGCTCCGTCGCGCCGCACGGACGCTCGAGCTCGCTGTCTGCCTCGAGCTCCAGGGCCTGCTCTGGCGCGGCTCGCTCGACAACGGCTACGAGGCCGAGGTGTGCGAAGCCGAAGCCGCCGAGCTCGCCGAGGCCGGCGGCTGGCAGGTCCTGGCCGCCGTCGAACAGGCGCGCGGCGAGCTCTGGGAGAGCTGGTGGCAGGCCGCAACCGGCGCGGGTTGGTGGCGCGGCAAGCGCGCAGCCCGAAGCGAGTAGCGTGCACGCCGGAGCAACCGACGATGCGCCTCTGGATCCTGAGCGACCTGCACCTCGAATTCGGGGCGGTCGAGCTGCCGGACGTCGCCGCCGACGTCGTCGTGCTCGCGGGCGACGTGCACAAGGGGTTGCGCGGTCTCTCCTGGATGCGCGAGCGCTTCGCCGGCGTGCCCGTCGTCTACGTCCTCGGCAACCACGAGTACTACGGCGAAGCGCTGCCGCGGCTGACCGAGAAGCTCGTGCGCGAGGCCGAAGGCACCAACGTCCATCTCCTCGAGAACCGCGCCGTCGAGATCGGCGGCGTCACCTTCTTCGGCTGCACCCTCTGGACCGATCTCGAGCTCCACGGCGACGCGCCCGCGGCCGGCATCGAGGCCAACGTGCGGATGGCCGACTACCGCAAGATCCGCTTCGGCCCGCACTTCCGGCGCCTGCGGCCGGCCGACAACGTCCTGCTCCACGCCGCCTCGCGGCGCTGGCTCGAGAGCGCGCTCGCGAACGCCCCTGCAGGACCGCGCGTCGTCGTCACCCACCACGCCCCGAGCGCCCGCTCGCTCGCTCCGACGACAGCGTGGCAGTTGGTCAGTGCGGCCTACGGCTCGCACCTCGACGAGCTGGTCGCCGCGAGCGGCGCCGCGCTCTGGATCCAC
>CAZPYU010000070.1:0-7480 GCA_964590905.1 uncultured Thermoanaerobaculia bacterium | reverse complement strand
CGATCGGCGCGGCGCAGGCCGCGAGCCACGGTGAAGAGGCGCCGTCCGCACCAGCTGACGAAGATGAGCGCCGCGGAAGGGTCGCGCTCGGAGCGCCTCACGAGGGTCCGCCGATCGAGCCCGATCCGAATCAGGAACCGGAGATCCCCCCTGAGCTCGAGGGCGAGGTGCACTGCGAGGCGGGACAGATCGCGCAGTTCCCTTGCCACGAGGTCGACTGGCTGGGGTTCGTTTCGATCGCGGAGCTCGCCGGCACGCCGATCGCCACCCTCAACGACGTCTGGGGTTGGACCGATCCCGAGTCCGGTCGGGAGATCGCGCTGGTCGGGCTCTCGAACGGCCTCGCCTTCGTCGACGTCACCGATCCGACCGCGCCAGTGAATCTCGGTCGCTTGCCGACCCGCACCGTCGCCTCGACCTGGAGGAGCGTCAAGACCTACGCCAACCACGCCTACGTCGTCGCCGACCGCGCCGGCCTGCACGGCATGCAAGTCTTCGATCTCACCCGACTGCGCGGGGTCGTTTCGCCGCAGACGTTCGCGGCCGAACGGACCTACTTCGGGGCCGGACTCTCGGTGACGGGCGGCGAGATCCTGGGCAGCGCCCACAACGTGGTGATCAACGAGGAGAGCGGTTTCGCCTACATCGTCGGATCGGCGACCTGTCGCGCCGGGCTGCACATGGTCAATCTCGCCGACCCGACCGTGCCGCGTTTCGCCGGCTGCTTCGCGGACGACGGTTACACCCACGACGCCCAGTGCGTGACCTACCGCGGACCCGACGCAGCACACGTCGGTCGGGAGATTTGCCTTGCGGCGAACGAGGACACGTTGACGCTGGTCGATGTCAGCGACAAACGTTTTCCGCGGCAGATCTCGCGCACCGGGTACGCGGGCTCGGCCTACACCCACCAGGGGTGGCTGACCGACGATCAGCGCTACTTCCTGGTTGACGACGAGCTCGACGAAATCCAGTTCGGGCACGGCAGTCGCACTTACATCTGGGACGTAGCCGATCTCGAGGCGCCGCTCCTCATCGGCACCTACACCTCCTCGTCAACAGCGACCGATCACAACCTCTTCATCCAGGAGAACCGCGTCTACGAAGCGAACTACTCGAGCGGGCTGCGAGTTCTCGATCTGTCGGAGGTGGCCTCGGGCCGGCTGACCGAGATCGGCTACTTCGACATCGTCCCTGAGCACGACGATCCCGGCTTCGTCGGTGCGTGGAGCAACTATCCGTTCTTCGCCAGCGGCACCGTCTTAGTGAGCGGCATCCAACAAGGACTGTTCATTCTTCGGCCGCACTAGGAGGAGGCATGCGACGTTCACGCTGGTCGGTTCCAGTTACGACGATCGTTCTCGCGGTGCTCGCGAGCGCCGCGCCGACGCTGGCCGAGGGGAAGCGGTTCCTGATCGGCATCGAGGGCGGGTTCTTCGAGCCCTCCGGATTCTCCGCGAGCTACGACGCGGTTTACGGCGAGACGCTCGTGCCGCTCGGCGCGCGCATCGAATGGGCGTTTCGTCCCCGCTTCGCGGTGGCGCTCGCCACCAGCTTCACGAGCGCGAACGGCGAGCTGGTCGCGGTGCTGCCTGGGGAGGAGCCGGTCTCGACCGGGATTGCAACCGAGCTCGAGCTCAATCCCTGGCAGCTGACCTTCGCTTGGCGGATCGATCCCGAGGGCCCGTGGAGCGGTTTCGTCGGACTCGGACCGACCTGGATGCGCTTCCAGGAGTCGAACGAGTTCGAAAAGAGCTCGGTGGACGCGATCGGCGCGCATCTCGCGGCCGGATTGCGCCGATCGTTCGGCCGCATCGTCGTCGGCGCCGAGGTCGACTACTCGACGATCCCCGACGCCATCGGCGAATCGGGAGCGGCGGCCGCCTTCGGCGAGGACGACCTCGGCGGAGTCACCGCGAAACTCCTCGTCGGGTACGCCTTCTAGTCGCTTCGCGCGGCGTCGCCACAGAGAAAAGAGCCCCGATGGCTCGGGGACTCTTTGCAGCCGAGGCTGTGAGTCCGGCTCAGGTGCTCTGGGTCTCGATCCGCATGCCGTAGAAGCTGCGGTGGACGAAGAAGAGCGAGGTGGCGAAGAAGGCGGCGGCGAGGATGTGGGTCAGCGTCCCCTGGCCGGCGGCGGTCATCTCCTCAGATCTTGAGCGTGCCACCGGATTCGCCGGAGCTCACGCACCACGTACCCGGACTCCCTTCGGATCGTACAGCGGCTCGCGACACACCCTGGCTCCCACCCAGCGGCCGAAGATCTCCACTTCCACACTGGTATCCGGAGGCGTGCCGTCGGCGGGCAGGTAGGCATAAGCGATCGAGCGACGGATCGTGTAGCCGAATCCTCCGCTGGTCACCCGCCCGACAATCTCCGCTCCGACGCGGACCGGCTCGTTGCCGAGGGCCACGGTGCTGTCGTCGTCGAGCACCAAACAGCGGAGGCGCCGGCTCGATCTCGCGGCCAGCAGGGCGTCCCTCCCGAGAAAGCCGCCCTCCTTGTCCATCCGGACCGCGAACTTGAGCCCCGCCTCGAACGGCGTGGTGTCCGGGGTCAGATCGGCTCCCCAAGCACGGTATCCCTTCTCCAACCGCAGACTCTCGATGGCGCGATAGCCGCCCGCGAGCATCCCTTTCGGAGATCCGGCTTCCCAGAGGTCACGCCAGAGCGCCAGTCCGTACTCGGCGCCGCAGTAGAGCTCCCATCCGAGCTCGCCCACGTAGGTGACGCGCAAGGCCTCCACCGGAACGTGGCCCACGGTGATCGATTGCCGGGTGAGGTAGGGGAACGCCTCGTCGTCGAGTCGCGCCGGGGTCAGTGGCGTGAGAATCTCGCGGGCCCGCGGTCCCCAGAGCGCGAAGCAGCAGAGCTGCGAAGTGATGTCACGAATCTCCACCCGCGTTCCATCGCGACGATGACTCTCGAGCCAGGCGAGATCACGCGACCCTGACGCCGTTCCGGTGACGATCCAGAAGCGGTTCGCCGCCGCACGGCTCACGGTCACGTCGGCCTCGATGCCACCGCGCCGGTTCAGTATCTGGGTATAGACGACACCTCCGACCGGTCCCGCCACCTGATTGGCGCAGACCGATTCGAGGAACGCGGCGGCATCCGGGCCCGACACCTCGATTTTCGCGAACGACGACTCGTCGAAGAGTCCGGCGGCATTGCGGGTGGCGCGATGCTCGGCGCCGGTGGCCGGGGACCAGAGCCGCCCGGCCCATCCGGCCGGGCGAACGTTCGGATCGCCGAGGGGAGCGTTCGATTCGTAGTAGTTGACCCGCTCCCACCCGGCCTTCTCGCCGCAGACCGCGCCGTGAGCAGTGTGCCAGGCATAGACCGGCGAGGTCCGGAGCGGCCGCGCCGCCTCGCGCTCCCGGCCCGGATAGGCGATCGAGTAGTAGGTCTCGTAGATCTCGTTGGCCCGCGCCAGGGTGTAGCGCGGGGAACGGAACTGCTGACCGAACCGCCGGATGTCCATGCTCGCGAGATCGACCGGCGGCTCGCCGCCCACGATCCACTCCGCCACGACCTTCCCGACTCCGCCCGCTCCCGCCACGCCGTGGGCGCAGAACCCCGCCGCGACGAAGAGGCCGCGCACCGCGGTCTCTCCCAAGCAGAACTCCCCGTCCGGGGTGAATCCTTCGGGGCCGTTGACGAGCTTCTCGAACCCGACGGTCCGGAACGCAGGGATCCGCTTTCGCGCGAGATCCAGGAGCGGCGCAAACCGCGGCCAGTCTGGAGCGATCAACTGAAAGTTGAAATCGTCGGGGATCCGGTCGAGGCCAGCTTCATCGAGCGACCAGGGTGTCGAGTCGGCGTGATAACCGCCCATGGCGAGAGCGTTGCGCTCGGGGCGAACATAGATGAGGCCGTCCAGATCGCGCAGGGTAGGCAGTCGCTCACCGGGGTCGCCCGGGCCCATGAACGAAGCGGTCACGACGTACTGGTGAAGCAGCGGCACCACCGGCACGCGCACACCCGCCATGCGGCCGATCGCGGCGGCGAACATCCCGCCCGCGTTGACCACGACGTCCGTCGCGACTGGACCGCGATCGGTCTCGACACCGCGCACCCGGCCGCCTTCGACGTGGACGCCGGTGACGCGGCAATGCGTCACGATCGCGGCGCCCGCGGCGCTCGCACCCGCGGCGAGAGCGCGACAGAGACGCGAAGGATCGACATATCCGTCCGAGGGGAGAAACGACGCGCCGATCACGCCCTCGAGATCGAGCAGGGGAAACCGCTCTCTCGCCTCGCCGCGCGAGATGAGCTCGAGCGGCAGGCCGAACGTCCGGGCCCAACCCGCCTGCCGCCGCAATTCGTCGAGCCGCTCGGCGCTCGAGGCGAGGCGAAGTCCGCCGGTCTCTTTCCACCCCGGCGGCTCCGTCGCCTCCCGCTCCAGCTGGCGGTAAAGCTCGACCGAGTACATCATCATCCGGGTCAGGGTCAGCGAAGCCCGGAGCTGTCCGACGAAGCCGGCCGAGTGGAAGGTGGAGCCGCTGGTGAGATCGTCGCGGTCGAGGAGCAGGAGGTCGCGCCAGCCGAGGCGGGTCAGGTGCCAGGCGATGCTGGTACCGGCGAGGCCGCCACCGATGATGACCGCTTGCGCGTGTCGCGGGAGATCAGCGGACATCGCTCACCCGGGTCCATGAAGTGAAGCGGGGATCGGTGGCGCTCGCCAGCATCCGGGCGAAATGTCGGGAGGCGTAGGAGGCGTAGTCGAAGTCGAGGGTGGACTGCACCGTCTGAACCACGCCCCACATCGCCTCGCGGAAGTCGGACATGATCCGCATCAGCCGCACGGCGCCGAGCCGCCGATCGTTCGCCGGTTCGCCGAAGTAGGCGGCGAGGAGCGCGAAGTCGTCGCTCTCGCCGCATTCGTGATTGATCGAGAAGTTGCCGAGGTCGAAGTAGCGGTCGCCCATGCCGGCGTACTCCCAATCGACGAGTCGGATCCGCTCGCCGTCGTCAAGAAAATTGGCGTTGAGCAGGTCGTTGTGGCAGATCACCGGGACGTGCTCGGCGCCGTGGAGACTCCGTTCGATCTCCGTCGCCACTCGGCGCGCCTCGGCGAGCTCCCGCGGCATCGCCGCTCCCCGCGCCGCCGCGGTCGCGGCATAGCTCTCCACCACCCGGAACGAGTTGAAGCTCGAAGGAAGAATCGTCCCGCTCGCATGTAGGCGAGAGAGGGTTTCTCCCACCTGCCGAAGCCGGGCCGGAGAGCGGAGCTCCTCGGGAGGGATCGGCCGCCCGCCGATGAACCGGCAGACCAGGCAGCCCTGATCGGGGAGAAAGGCGACCACCTCGGCGCCGATGCCGAGCGTCGCGGCGGCCCGCGCCGCGGCGTGCTCACTGGTGCGATCGATCTCGAGGAATACAGCATCGGAGCTGGTCACCCGAATGACGTACTCCCCGTCCCCCATGCGGATTCGATAATTCAGGTTGGTGATGCCGCCGGCGAGCGGGACCGGTTCCCCTGCCGGAGGGCCGAGCAGCGGCGTCAGCCGTTCGATCAGGCCGACGAGCTTCTCAGGCGTGGCCATCGAACGCCTTGGCTCGCGGCTTCCCGCCGGCGCGGAAGAAGGGGAGGAGCCAGGCCACCACTCTCGGCTTCCCGAAGATGACTCCGTAGACCGCGCGCGCGGGGTCACGGGGACGGCGGTAGGTCTCCACCCAGCGACCACCGGCCTCGGTCACGAGCAGTCGGGTCGCGGCGACGTCCCAGAACCGGATGCCATAGTCCACCATGGCGCCGACGGCGCCCTCGGCCGCGAGGGTATGGCCGAGGCAATCGGCGTAGGAGCGCACCAGCGGATGGGTCCGCAGCAGGCGATCGAAATTCCGCGCCTGGCCGCAGCGCGCGAACCGGTAGCGCTCCGCCGTGGCGATCACCTCGCGGGCCATGTCGCCCCGCGCCGGCAGATCGTGCAGCCGAAAGCGGCGCCCGTTGCGGAAGGCGCCGAGCCCGAGGCCGGCGGTGTAACGAAGAGCCAGAGCCGGCTGGTCGATCGCGGTCGCCACCGGCTGCCCCCGGTATTTCAGTGCGATCAGGGTTCCGTAGAACGGAATCCCGTGGGTGAAGCTCAGCGTGCCGTCGATCGGATCGAGGATCCACTGAAACGGCGCCGCGGGATTGTGGGGCGGAAACTCCTCCCCGAAAATACCGTGCGCCGGGTAGGCCCGGGTGATCGCCCCTCGCAGAGCGCGCTCCGTGGCGAGGTCGGCATCGGTGACGTAGCTTCGATCGGCCTTGATCCGCTTGGTGACACCCTGGGCCAGACAACGGCGGATCGTCCGCCGCGCGAGCGCGGCGAGTCGTTCCGCGAAGCGCAGGTACTGCCGGCGTTCGGTGAGGGACGGAGCCGAATCGCGCAGGGGATGCCTCCTGTCGACCTGATCGTCTTCGATCACTCAGTCGTACGGCAGGGAATGCTGTTTTGATCGTGAAGGAAACCGCTGATCTCCGCAACTGTCGCTTCTCGCAACGCGTTGACGCGAGGGTTCTTGGAGCTGCCCCGCTTCGGTGGACAATTTACGGCTTGGGTTCATGCCAGCGTCTGTCCCTGAGAGCTGGAGGCGTTTGGAGCCTCCAGCGCCGCGGTAGAGCACGGTGGGAACAGGGAAGACGGAAAACGAGGCGCTCAACTTGCACGGGGCGTGAAAGAAGCGAAAGGGCCCCGATCGCGCGGGGCCCTTCGAGGGTGAAGCTGTCGGACCGACTCAGGTGCTCTGGGTCTCGATGCGCATGCCGTAGAAGCTGCGGTGGACGAAGAAGAGCGAAGCCGCGAAGAAGGCGGCGGCGAGGATGTGGGTCAGGGTGCCCTGGCCGGCGGCGGTCATCTCGACGGCGAGCTCGACGGCCAGGAGACCGAAGAGGGTGGTGAACTTGATCACCGGGTTCATCGCCACCGAGCTGGTGTCCTTGAACGGATCGCCGACGGTGTCGCCGACCACCGTGGCGGAGTGCAATGGCGTGCCCTTCTCCTTGAGCTCGACCTCGACGATCTTCTTGGCGTTGTCCCAGGCGCCGCCGGCGTTGGCCATGAAGATCGCCTGGTAGAGGCCGAAGAGCGCGATCGAGATCAGGTAGCCGATGAAGAAGTACGGCTCGAAGCAGGCGAAGGCGAGGGTCGAGAAGAAGACGACCAGGAAGATATTGAACATCCCCTTCTGCGCGTACTGGGTGCAGATCTCGACCACCCGCTTCGAATCTGCCACTGAAGCCTTTCCGGCGCCGCTATCGAGCTTGATGTTCTTCTTGATGAATTCGACGGCGCGGTAAGCGCCGGTCGAGACGGCCTGGATCGAAGCGCCGGTGAACCAGTAGATCACCGCGCCGCCCGAGACGAGACCGAGCAGGAACGGCGAGTGAAGCAGCGACAGCTTCTCGGTATCGACAGTCAAGCCGTTGGTCAAGATGACGATGATCGAGAAGATCATCGTCGTGGCACCGACCACCGCGGTGCCGATCAA
>CAZPYU010000069.1:0-26469 GCA_964590905.1 uncultured Thermoanaerobaculia bacterium | reverse complement strand
CCGGCATTCGACTCTCTGCCGCGAGTCGCTGCCGCGGCGCGCGCAGTCGAAGAGCGCCTCGGCGCCGACGGCCGCCTCTTGCTGCGCTACAGCGGCACCGAGCCGCTCGCCAGAATCATGCTCGAAGGGCCCGACGAAGTGACCGTGAGCGCGCTCGCCGAAGAGCTCGCCTCAGAGATTCGCGCCGCGATCGGTGTGTAGCGCCGCAAGGTAGGCCTTCACGGTTGTCTCCAGCCCCACGAAGAGCGCGTCGCTGATCAGGGCGTGGCCGATCGAGACCTCGAGGAGACCGGGCAGGTTGCGGGCCAAGAACGGCAGGTTGTCGAGATCGAGATCGTGCCCGGCGTTGACGCCGAGACCGATCTCGCGAGCGCGCTCGGCCGCGGCGCAATAGCGCGCGAACACCGCGTCGCCCGCCGGCGTCACGTACGTTTTCGCGTACGACTCCGTGTAGAGCTCGATCCGATCCGCACCGACCGCCCGAGCGCCCTCGACCTCGAGCTCCTCGGGGTCGACGAAGAGCGAGACCCGGATTCCGGCCGCGCGCAGCCGCGCCACGATCGCCTCCAGCCAGGGCTTGTCGACGGCATCGAAGCGCCAGCCGGCGTTCGAGGTCAACGCCTCCGGCGGATCCGGAACCAGCGTCGCCTGCGCCGGACGCACGCGTTCGACCAGCTCGAGCCAGGCGGCCGACGGATAGCCTTCGAGGTTGAGCTCGACCGGTAGCCAGGTCGCCAAGGCGACGACGTCTGCGCGCCGCACGTGCCGCTCGTCCGGGCGCGGATGGAGCGTGATCCCGTGGCAGCCGGCGGCGATCACCACCTCGGCGGCGCGCTCGAGATTCGGACGCTCTCCGCCGCGCGCATTGCGCAGCGTCGCGACCTTGTTCAGATTCACCGACAGCCGGATCAACGCTCGATCTCGGGAGAGGCAAGCTCCGCTCCCGGCTCGATCTCCGCCCACACCAAGATCGTGCGCGCGATCGGCAGCAACACCCGCCTC
The DNA here is from genome assembly GCA_964590905.1 of uncultured Thermoanaerobaculia bacterium. Taxonomy (GTDB): domain Bacteria; phylum Acidobacteriota; class Thermoanaerobaculia; order Multivoradales; family JAGPDF01; genus JACTMI01. The sequence continues at coordinate 25,467 of CAZPYU010000069.1, read as the reverse complement.
ACCCCCGAAGCTGTCTGTAGGTTCAGCTCGTAGTAGCCGTGCGGGCTGGTCGAGAGCAGCAGGCCGCGCTTCGGCTCGCCGACGATCTGTTCGAAGTAGACCAGGACTTCGGATGGAATTTCCATCGCTTCGTCACTCCTCGAGAAAGCCCAGTTGTCGATACTCCTTGAGCTTGCGTTGCAGCGTCCGCAGGCCGATGTCGAGCAGCTTGGCGGCCTCGGCGCGTCGCCCGCCGGTCTTGGCGAGCGCCGCCAGAATCGCCTCCCGCTCGACGTCGGCCATCCTCGCAGGCGAGGCGGCTTGACCCTCGGTAGCAGGGCTCGTTGCCGCCAACAACGATGCACCCGAAAGCACCGCCGCGGCGCGAATCTCGATGGGGAGATCGGCGGCGTCGACCTCGTCGCCGCGATGGAATATCGCCACCGACTCCATGGCGTTCTTCAGCTCGCGCACGTTGCCGGGCCAGCCGTACGCTTCGAGCGCGGCGCGGGCTCGGCTCCCAAGTCGTTTTGGCGAACGGCCCTGCTCCTTGCAGAACTGACGCAGGTAGTGGTCCGCGAGGAGCGCGATGTCTTCGCGCCGCTCGCGCAGCGGCGGCATGGTGAGGGTGACGACTTTGAGCCGGTAGTAGAGATCCTCGCGAAAGCGGCCGGAGGCGACCTCCTTCTCGAGCTCGCGGTTGGTCGCCGCGATCAGCCGGAAATCGACGTCGATCTGCTCGCTGCCGCCGACTCGCATGACGCTGCGCTCCTCGAGCACCCGCAGCAGCTTCACCTGCAGCTCCGGATAGAGCTCCGAGATCTCGTCGAGAAAGAGCGTGCCGCGGTGGGCAAGCTCGAACTTGCCGATCTTCCTGCCGATGGCGCCGGTGAACGAGCCGCGCTCGTGTCCGAAGAGCTCGCTCTCGAGGATGTCCGACGGAATGGCGCCACAGTTGAGCGCCAGGAAGCGCTCGTCGCGGCGCGGACTGGTGCGGTGCAGCGCGTTGGCCACCAGCTCCTTGCCGGTGCCGCTCTCCCCCGCGATCAGCACGCTCGAACGGGTCGGAGCCACTAGCCGCATCTGCTCGAAGAGCGCCTCCATGGCCGGCGCCCGACCGAGGATCGATTCGAAGCCGTAGCGTTTGTCGAGCGCCTGCGACAGCTCGACGACCTTCTCCTGCAAGCGCCGCTTGTCGAGGTGGGTCGTGACCCGCTTGCGCAGCTCGTGGAGGTCGACCGGCTTGGTGAGGTAGTCGTCGGCTCCGACCCGCATCGCCTCGACCGCCGACTCGATCGAACCGAAGCCGGTGACGAGCAGAACCGAGAGATCGAGCCCGAGCCGGCGCACCTCTTGAAGGAAAGCGAGCCCGTCCATGCCCGGCATCCGCAGGTCGCAGACCGCGAGCTGCGGCGCCGCCCCGCCGAGATAGTCGAGCGCTCGGCGGGCATCGTCGAACGTACGCACCGAAATCCCCGCCTTCTCGAGCGCGATCGCCATCGACTCGCGCGAGCCGGTGTCGTCGTCGACGATCATCACCTGCGGATCGGGGGGCATCCGCGCCATTCTGGCACACCAGGGCGAGCCGATCTCGGTAACGAGCCTTCCAGCGCCGCTTTTGACGCTGTAGACCCTCGCGGATCCCTACGCGGTGGCCTCTACTCGCAGCGCCCCTTCGTCGACCCAGTGCGCAAGCAAGGTGCGAACGCGATAGGTGTCGACCTCGACCTCGAGCTCGCACTCGGCAGCGGTCGCCCCCGAACGCACCTTCGACCAGATCCGGCGCACCAGCTCGCCGTCGGCCTCCTCGGTCGGCGCCGACGGCTTCTTGTCGCCCTGCTGCAGATTCGCCCGGTCTGGAATGAGCGCGCGCACCCGTCGCAGCTCGTCGAAGCGGCGCATCGCCTCCATCAGGAGGCCGAGCAGCTCTTGGCGCTCCGAACCGACGTCCGGCGGCGTGCCGCGCACCAGCTCGAACGTCCCGGGTATCGGCTCCTCGAAGATCTGATAGAAGGCGAACGCTCCCGAGAGGCGACCGCAGCGACAGCCCGCGACCCGTCCCTCGACGAGATCGATGCGCGCCCGCTCGCGACCAGAGGCGTCGCGCAGGGTCATGCGCCCACTCACCTCCGACTGTTGCAGGCTCTGCAGGAGGCCCGGGAGACCGAAGACCTCGAGGTCCCCCACCAGCGACGCTCGCGCCGCGGCGGGCGGCGCTTCCGCCGGCGCTTCGAAGTCGAGAGCATCGGGGCTCGGCGGCTCGATGACGAGCTCGGTGGCGACCGGCACCACGAGACCTTCCGCTGCGATTCTTCCGAACTCACGGTCCGGAAATTTCTCGGCGATTGTCGCCACCGCGCGGCGCACTTCCGGATCGCGGGTGGCGGCGAACGCTCGCACGACGTGTACCAGGGTCTCTTCGTTGCGCGACACCACGAATCCGAAGACCTTCACCGGCAGGAGCGTCTTGAGCGCTTCGAGGAGCCGGCGCACCAAGGCGCGATCGCCGCTCAAATCGGTGCCTGCCAACTCGCGCAGGCGGGTGGCGGATTCGCCCGCCTTGGGCCGCTGAGCCAGCGCGTGCTCGACCAGCGCCAACCGCGCCGACTCGGAACCGGTGCGCACGAGCGCGGTGGCGAGCGAGTTGAGGATCTTCCAGATCTCGGGCAGCTCGTGCGGAAGGGGCGCGACGCCTTCGAGGACGCGCTCGATCTCGCTCAGCCGTTGCATCAGCGTCGAGCCGCCGTGTCCCCCCGGAAGCTGCCCGAGCAGAAAAAAGGTCTCGCGCTGGAACGACGGATTGTTGCCTAGAGCGGAGAACGGCGCTATTAGACGCAGCTCGGCGCGCGGATCGGAGTCGGGAGTCCGCGGGAGCCGATGCAGAAGGTAGACCAGGTTGCGCTGGAACCACCAGGCATTGGCATCGCTCGACACCTGCGCGATGGCGACGCCGAGCCGTTCGAGGACCGCCGGTCGGGCCTCGGTGCCCCACAGCTCGAGGAGCGCGAGCAGCAGACGTCGTTTCTTCTGGTCGGGCTGAAAGGTGAGCTGATCGAGGAGCTCGCGCACCGCCCAGCCGGAGTAGAAGCCGAGCATCCGGCGGACGATCGGCCGGTTCTTCGGATCGGCGAGCGCCTGCAGCACCCGCGCGCTGTCGAACGATTCGTGCGCCGTGCTACGCGAGATGTCAGCCACTTGAGGCGTGATCGAACCGTCGCGTACCATCGCCTCGGCAAGCTCGATCAGCGTCAGGGCGCGAGCGAACGCCCCCTGGTTGAACTCCTCGACCGCCGCGCGCAGGAGATCTTTCCAGCGCTCGGCCACCCGGGCGCCGTCGCCCGCCAGTTTGATCACCCGGCGCACCGCCTCGACCGGCTCACTCTTCACCACCTCGACGGCGCCCTCGCGCCGCACGACCCAGTCGGGAATCGCCTTTGCCATCTGCTTGACGAGGTCGCGCGCCACCGCCGGCGCCACTCCGAGCTGATGCAGGCGCATCATCCGCGCTTCGAGCTCGTTGGCGTCCCGCGCGCCAGTCGCCGCCGTTACCATCAGCTGCTCCGCCATCTCTCCCGGCGCCGCCCGGCGTTCGCTGCCCTCGACCGCGGGCGCCAGTCGCTCGAGCAGCAGTGAGAAGCGGCGCAGATTGCGGCTCTCCTCGACAGTGAGCGGTACCGCCGGCCCTTCGACGCGGGACGCACCGAGAGCCGGCGACGCGCCTCCCGGAGCGCGGTGCAGCCGCTCGACGGTCGGCGCCGTCGAGGCGTGCCCTTCGCGGAGGTAGCGAAGCATCCCGGTCAGTCGCTCGCGCTCCTCGACGGGACAGTCTTCGATCAGCTGCGTCGCGACGTCGCTCACATAACGCGCGAAACGCTCGCCTGGAACCAGGTTGAACTCCTCGAGCATCTGGATCTTCTTCAGAGCGTGGAAGTAGAGATCGGCCATCGAATCCGTAGCGTTCCGAACGCGGAACTGGGTCGCCGACCAATCGTGCAGCGCACCGGCGAGGACCGAGGGCGCGAACTCCACGAGCGTCTCGAAGGCGTCGATCACCAGCAGCGGCGCTACGCGATCGGCGAGGTAGCCGTCGAGGTCCTCGAGCGCCGAGAGCAGCCGGGGATCGATCTGTTGGCTCATCTCGACACGGCCAGCGTATCGCAGGCGCCGCGGTCGACGCCGTGAGATCCGATCAGAGAAGTCCTACGATCCGCCCGTCGACGAGATCGAGCCGCTCGGCGAGCGGCCGCTTTGGCATCCCTGGCATGCGCAAGATGTCGCCGGTCAACACGATGACGAAGCCGGCTCCCGCCGCCACCTGGAGCGAGCGCACGGTGACCTCGAAGTCGATCGGCCGCCCGCGCAACTTGGGGTCGTCCGAGAGCGAGCTCTGGGTCTTGGCGATACAGATCGGCAGTCCCTCGTAGCCGAGCCTCCGGATCTCTTCGAGGTCGCGTTCGGCCTGCTTGGTGAAGACGACCTCGCTGGCGCCGTACATCTTGCTCGCGACCGTGAAGATCTTGGCCGGGATCGAATCTTCGAGCGGGTATAGCGGATGGAACGGCTTGTGCTCGTGCTCGGCGAAATCGATCACCGCCCGCGCCAGCTCCTCGGCTCCCGCACCGCCGCTGGCGAAGTGATCGGAAACGGCGAACGGCACGCCGAGCCGCTCACAACAGCGGCGAACCTCGGAGATCTCCTCCTCGGTGTCGGTGCTGAAGCGGTTCAACGCCACCACCGGCTGCTCGCCGAACTGCAGGATGTTCTCGACGTGTTTCTCGAGGTTGGGAAGCCCCGCCGCCACGGCTCGGGCGTCGGTGCGGCCCAACTCTTCGAGCGCCGTGTGACCGTGAAATTTGAGCGCTCGCAACGTGGCAACCAGCAGCACGGCCGCGACATCGAGCCCCGAGGCGCGACACTTGATGTCGAAGAACTTCTCGGCGCCGAGATCGAACGCGAAACCGGCTTCGGTCACGGTCCAGTCGGCGAGGTGCATCGCCAATCGCGTCGCCAAGATGCTGTTGCAGCCGTGCGCGATGTTGGCGAACGGTCCGCCGTGCACGAAGGCCGGAACACCCTCCACCGACTGGACGAGGTTCGGCTTCAGCGCGTCGGTGAGGAGCGCCACCACGGCGCCCGATCCGCCCAGATCCTGGGCGGTCACCGGTTCGCCAGCGAAAGTGAAACCGACCAGGGTGCGGTCGATGCGGGCGCGCAGATCGTCGTAGTTTTCGGCGAGACAGAGGATCGCCATCACTTCGGAGGCGGCAGTGATGTCGAAGCCGGTCTCGCGCGGCACGCCCTCCTTGTGGCCGCCGAGCCCGATCACCGCGCGGCGCAAGGCGCGATCGTTCATGTCGAGGCAGCGCCGCCAGAGGATGCGGCGCGGATCGATTCCCAGCGCGTTACCGAAGTAGAGGTGGTTGTCGATCAGCGCCGCGAGAAGGTTGTTGGCGGTGGTGATGGCGTGAAAGTCGCCGGTAAAGTGGAGGTTGATCCGCTCCGCCGGCTGGATCGTCGAGGCGCCGCCGCCGATCGCCCCCCCCTTTACCCCCAGGCAGGGTCCGAGCGAAGGTTCGCGCAGCGCCAGCGCCACCGACTCGCCGAGCCGCGCCAGCCCTTGCGCGAGGCCGATCGAGGTCGTCGTCTTGCCCTCGCCGGCCGGCGTCGGCGTGATCGCCGAGACCAGCACCAGCCGCCCGCGCCCGGGGCGCGGCCGCGGCCGCGCCAGCACCGCGGGATCGACCTTGGCGATCGAGCGTCCGTACGGCTCCCACTCCGCGTCGCTCAAACCCAGCCTGGCCGCGATCTCCGCGATCGGTCGCATGGTCACCGACCCTCGTTCGTCAGCTCGGCCGCCTGGGTGTAGACGGCGTCGAGGTCGACCGGGACGTCGCCCAGCCGCTCGATCGCCGCCACCAGCGGCGGCGTCGGGTGGCCGTAGCGCTCGAGGAAGCGTTGCGTCCCCTCGTAGTCGCCGGTCGCCTGCAAGGTCAACATGTCGCGGAGCAGCTCGCGGATCGCCCCTGGGAACCGCTCCGCCACCGTGCGGTAGCGACCGTCGGCGTCGATCGCCAGCGCCCCGCGCTCGAGGAGATAGTTGAACTGCGCCACCACCCCTTGGCCGTGCGCCTCGTGCACACCGAAGCGTGCCGAGCGGAAGAGGCCGGCGACGTACGTCGGATCGAGCGACGCGCGCAGGCTCGCCGGCATCTCGCCCTCGTCAATCAGCGCCAGAATGTCGTAGATCCCCATCACGTCGGCCTTCGCCTCCTCGAGCGTGTCGTAGAGCTCCTTGAGCTCGAGCCTGACCTCGGTCTGGGTGCCGTTCTTCACGATCGTGCCCGGCCCCAGTCCGTGCGCCAGCTCGTGGTGCAACACTTCGTCGAAAAAGGCATCGAAGGAGACCCGCGCCGCGTCTTCGGCGGTGAGTGTGCGCTGTGCGATCGGGGTCAGGATCCGGTCGTACTTGGCGCGGATGACGTTTCTGAGCATGACCTTCTTGGAGCCCTTCGCTTCGCGCACGCGCTCGTCGTTGGGCAGGTTGAAGGCGATCGTCTTGACGCCGCGGTTGCCGTCGCCGGCGGTGAAGACGACGTCGACGACGCGGATCGGGCTCTCGGTGCCGCGCTGGAAGTTCTTCTGCTCGTCGGGGATCGGCAGGTTGCGTTCGAGCCAGGGGAGGCGCTGCTTGTAGCGCGCCAGCGCGGCCGATTCGGCCGGCAGCGCCACCGTCACGTACGCCTCGAACGCCGCCTTGTAGCCGAAGAGCGCGTCTTCGTAGGTCTCGTACGGCCCGATCGTCACCTCGACCGGTGCGTCGAGGTCCATCCACGCCATGTCGCTCTCGTAGTAGTCGTTGGAAAGGAAGCTCGCGGCCCGCGTCGAGAGGAAACGCACCAGTGTTGGATTCGTGCTCTTGGCGGCGGCCGCCCGCAGGTGGGCCGCGGCGCGTTCGAGTGGCTCGCGGTAATAGTCCGAGTAAGGGACAGGCTGAAGGCTGTTCCCGTTGCGAACGATCACGGTGCGGTCGGAGAGCAGCGCCTCGCGCTCGGCCGGGTGCGCGGCGACCCACGCCTCGAACTCCGCCGAGGTCATCTCCTCGGGATAGAAGCCGGCGCCCGGCGGCTTGGCTCGCCCGCCGACGAACGGCGCTTCGCCGTCGATGCGATCCCACGGCCCCTGCATCAGCCGGAAGAGCTCGCGCGCCGCGTCGCCTCGGCGGCCCGCCAGCCGGCCGAGCTCGATCGCGAGCTCCGGGTTGCGAGCCGAAACCTGGACTCGGAAGATGGTGTCCATCTCGCGCGCCGCGCCGATCAGCTCGCCCAGAATCTCGCGCTCGGCGGCAAGTAGCGGCGTCAGGTCGGCGGCGATCTCGACCCGAACGAACTTGGCCAGCCGCTGCTCGATGTCGGACGCCAGCATCAGCTCGAGCCCGGAGTCGAGCGGCGGGGCGGGCGTCTCCGCCATCGCCCTCGCGGCGAGCGCCGCGCCGAGAGCGACGACTCCCACTGCGGACAACAATCCGACTCGCTTTCTGGTTCTCATCGTTCGTCTCCGGTCGCCGAGGATTCGACGCGCACGATTCTCCCATCGATTCGCGCCCGGATCCTCTGCCCAGGTTCGGCGGCGATCGCCTCCTCGGTGATCGTGCGCAGCGAGAGCGGCGGCCGTTCGAGCCGCGCTGGGCTCGTGCCGCCGCAGCCGGCGGCGAAGCGCGGGTAGCCTTCGCGACAGCCGTTCTGCCAGAGCCAGTCGACCGACGCCACCGAGTAGACGCGGTCGAGGTCGAGCGGCTGCCACCGGCGGGCGCCGCGGCGCAAGATCGAGACGTCGTCGGGCTCGACCGCCGCGACCTCGGCCCCCTCCTCCCGCCGCACGAGATAGCGAAAGCGGATGCCCGCCACCTGAAGAAAGCGGCCGATGCCGAGGCTCGCCTCCGAGACCGACTTGCGCAGCAGCTCGAGCAGCTCGCGGCCGGTGAGCTCAAAGGCGATCGGCCGGTTGTCGTAGTTGAAGATCCCCTCCAGCTCGTACACGCGCAGCTCGCCGCCTGCGGGCACGTCGTCGTTCACCCGGATGCCGCCCGCGTTGAGGATCGCGACGTCGGTCGCCAGCCGCGACCGTAGGACGTCGGTGATCAAGTTGCCGAGCGCCGTCTCGCGCGTCCGAATCGACGCTTCGATCCCTTCGAGCGCGTGCTCCGTCGTCGCGACGACCTCGAGCAGGCTCCTTCCGGTCGTCGCGCGCACCCGCTCCTCCAGCCGCACCAGCCAGCGCGCCACCTCGCCGAGCAGCTCGGGGTCGGGTGCGACAGCCGCATCGAGGGTCAACTTGCGGTGCTCGGTGACGAGGCCGCCTGGACCGCGGTCGACATCGATCCGAATCAGCGTCTTGGCGTCGGCGTCGGCCTTGGTGATGCGGGTCCCTCCGACGGTGCGCGCGAGCGCGACGTGCTCGTGGCCGCCGACGATCCAGTCGATGCCACCGACCTGCTCGGCGAGCCGGATGTCGTCGATCACCGCCTGATGGGTGAGAGCGACCACGAACTCGGCGCCGCGTCCGCGCAGCTCGGCGACGGCGCTAGCGGCCGCTTCGACGAGGCGCTCGAAGTCGCCGTAGTCGGTCCACTCGTACGGCTCGGACGGCATGCTGAGGCCGAAGAGTCCGACTTCGATCCCCCCCAGCTCGAGACGGTGGGTAGCGACTACGTGCGGGGCGTGCCCGGCGAACGGCACCGGCGTCGACGCACCCGGCGGGCGGAAGCCGAGGTTGGCCGACAGCCAACCGAAACGCGACTCCTCGAGACGCGCAAGCAGGAGCGCGAGGTCGGGCGAGTCGAATTCGTGGTTGCCGAAGGTCGCGAAGAGACGATCGTCGAAGCCATCGGAGCCGTCGAGTCGGTTGAGCGTCGCGACCATCGCCGCGCCCGCCAGGTACTTGCTCATCACAGACGGGAAGAGGAAGTCGCCGCCGTGGAGCACGAGCACCGGTCGACCGGCCGCTTCGAGCTCGCGCCGGACGGTGCGCACGCGCGCCATACCGCCCACCCGCCCCGCCTCGAGCCCTTCGATCTTGTAGGTGTCGTTCATCTGCAAGATGGTGAAACCCGAGCGCGCCGGTGCGGTCTCACCGAACGACGCCATCGCGGCCATCGCGGCCAATAGCAGCGCCCCGGCGATGAGCCACCGCGACGAACCGACCTGCCGCCGGTCACGCATCGATTCTCCCCGTGCCGAGGAGACGCACCAGCCCCGCCTCGTCGGTCACCGGCACGCCCAGCGCGCGCGCCTTGTCGAGCTTCGAGCCGGCATCCTCCCCTGCCACCACCAGATCGGTCTTCTTCGACACCGAGGAGGCGACCCGAGCGCCAAACGCTTCGAGGCGAGCCGTCGCCTCCTCGCGCGTCAGCTGCCCGAGCTTACCGGTGAGGACGACACTCTTGCCCAAGAGCGGGCGAGGGGCGACGACGCGCTCCACCACCGGCGGCGCGACCCCCGCGGCAGCCAAGGCGTCGAGGCGGCGGCGCTGCCGCTCGTCGGCGAAGAAGGCTCGGATCGCGGCGGCGACCTTGGGGCCGACCTCGGGAACAGCCAACAGCTCTTCGTCCGACGCCGAGGCGAGCGCCGGAAGCGTTCCGAACTGCAGGGCGAGAAGCTTCGCGACCCGCTCGCCCACGAAGCGGATGCCGATCGCGAAGAGCAGCCGGTGCAGCTCGCGGCGCCGGCTCTCGTCGATCGACGCAAGCAGCTTCTGAGCGGATCTCTCGCCCCAGCCGTCGAGATCGACGAGATCTTCGACGCGCAGGCAAAATAGGTCGGGATAGTCGCGGATCTTCGCTTCGGCGAGCAGCTGATCGATCCGTTCGTCGCCGAGCCCCTCGATCTCCATCGCGTTTCTGCTCACGAAGTGCCGGATCGACTCGGCGACGACCGCCGGGCAGATCGGATTCGTACAGCGCCAGGCGACTTCACCCTCGGCTCGCGAAACCGCTTCATGGCACTCCGGGCAGCGCACCGGTATCTCGAACGGCACGCTCTCCTGTGGGCGTTGCGCGAGGTCGACCTCGACTACTTTCGGGATCACGTCGCCGCCGCGTTCGATGGCGACCGTTTCGCCGACGCGGACGTCCTTCCTCGCCAGGTCCTCGTAGTTGTGAAGCGTCGCACGGCGCACCGTGGCGCCGCCGACGAAGATCGGCTCGAGCTCGGCGACGGGGGTCAGGACGCCGGTGCGACCGACCTGAACGCGGATCTCGCGCACCGTGGTCGTGGCGCGCTCCGGCTCGTACTTGAACGCCACCGCCCAGCGCGGCGCCTTGGCCGTCGAGCCCAGTCGGCGGCGCAGCTCGAGGTCGTCGATCTTGAGCACCACGCCGTCGGTCTCGAAGTCGAGCTCGCGCCGACGCTGGCGCCAATCCTCGACGAAGCGCGCGATTTCCTCGAGGCTCCGGCAGCGGCGCCACCCGGTGTGAATCGGAAAGCCCCACCGCTCGAGCTGCGCCAGCGCGTCGGCATGGCTCCCGTTCTCGACGCCGTCGGCGATCTGATAGACCACTGCGGCGAGGCGGCGAGAGGCGACGATCCGACTGTCGAGCTGGCGGATAGTGCCCGCCGTCGTGTTGCGAGGATGGACGAAGAGCGGCTCACCCGCTTCTTCCCGCTCTCGATTCAGTCGGGCGAAGACCGAGCGCGGCAGATAGGCCTCGCCGCGCACGATAAGCCGCGGCGGCGGCGAGCCGGTGAGCCGAAGCGGCAGGTCGCGAACGGTGCGCAGGTTGCGCGTCACCTCCTCGCCCACCAGCCCGTTGCCGCGCGTCGCCCCTTGGACGAAGAGGCCGTCTTCGTAGCGCAGCGAGATCGAAACGCCGTCGATCTTGAGCTCGGCGACGAAGGCAAGCTGAGCGTCGGGCGCCAGCCGCGTCAGCCGTGCGATCCACTCCTCGACTTCGGCCAACGAGTAGGTGTTGTCGAGCGACTGCATCGGCGGCTCGTGGCGCACCGGCGGGAAGCCTTCGACCGGCTTGCCGCCGACCCGCTGCGTCGGGCTGTCCGGAGTCACCAGCTCCAGGTGCTCCGCCTCGAGCGCCTTCAGCTCCTCGAGCAGGCGATCGTAGTCGCGATCCGAAACCTCCGGCTTGGCCTCACGGTGGTAGAGCTCGTCGTGCCGGACGATCTCGCGGCGCAGCGCCTCGGCTCGCTCGGCCGGATCGATCGTCTTCGCTCTCGCCACCGCAGCGGAGTCTAGCTTCCCTCCCACCCCTCAGGCCGCCGCCCACTCTTGCGACAAGACCTCCGCCTGCTCGAGCACCGTCTGCGTTGCCCTTTCCTGCTTGTCGGGGGATGACCGTAGTTGCGAAGAGTGCGCTTCACCAGGTCCCGAAGCCGCGCGCGCACGTTCTCGCGCAGGGTCTAGTCGATGATGACGTTCTTGCGCACCGCTAGTTTGCTAGGGCTGACGGCGGTGGAAACGCGGTGTGCGAGGCCTATCGCGCGAGCGCTTGCTGTTCCGCCGGCTTCGCCTTCGCGGCGGCGACGAGATCGAACGCATCGCGGCGCATGCTGGCGCGCTGGGCGTCCTCCTCGGGGTAGGAGGGACGGTAGCCGAGCTTGGTGGGATCGAAGGTGTACGGCTTCATTAGGTCGGCCTTGCCGACGATCGACTGGTCGCGGCTGTAGTAGGCCATGTCGTAGTTGTTCGACATGATGATCGCGTCTTCCGGACAGGCGTCGACGCAGTAGCCGCAGAAGACGCAGCGCAGCATGTCGATCTCGTAGACGACCGGGTACTTCTCGATGTTGACGTCCGGGTGCTCTCCCGCCTCGATGTGGATGCACTCCGCCGGGCACGCCGTCGCGCAGAGAAAGCAGGCGACGCAACGCACCGAGCCGTCGGGCCGGGTGGTCAGGATGTGGTGGCCGCGATAGCGCGGGCTCCACTGCCGGCGCTCTTCGGGGTACTGCACGGTGACTCGCTTGCGCAGTCCAAGGAGGTTCTGAAACATGTGTCGGATCGTCACCAGCAGACCGCCCAAGAGCGGCAGATAGAGCCGCTCGACGACGGTCATCCGGCGCGGCCGAGTCTGCTTCGGGTGCTCTTGGATGCCGGGCAGGTGGAGCGCCTGCGGGTTGACTGTCATCGTCGCGAAAAGCCTAACATGCCGACAGTCGGCGCTCTACGTTTCCGAAAGACGATCTCTCGATCGCGAAGCTCTACACTGGGCTGGGCTCAGCAACCGGCGGCTGATCTACGGGGGTCTCGGCGACGGCTTCGCCGGTTTCGCCGGTTTCGTTTACGGTGCCGTCTTTGCGTTCGAGACGCTTCTGCCGCTTTTCCTCTCGCTTCTGCTTCTTCGCCAATTCGCGCTGCCGTTTGTTGAAAGAGTAGTTCTGTCGCGCCATGCACACCCTCGCTTCCTGGGCTTCGACGGGTCTCGGCTCGCTCTCGGGCCGATCGCGTCGATCCCCCGGAGCCGCCCACTTCGATGAGCGCGAAGCGTACCACCCCCAATAAGACTGGCTCTGCCCCGAGTCTTGCTGGGGGGGGGGCACAGCTCCGTTGAGCGGGCTCAGTCCGCCGCGGCTCGATCTTCGGGACTGGCGAGCTTCCCTTGCAGCCAGGCCTCGAGGAACGGGTCGATGGCGCCGTCCAGAACCGCGTCGGTGTCACCCACCGATTCGCCAGTGCGGTGATCCTTCACCAGCCGATACGGCTGCAGGACGTAGGAGCGGATCTGGCTCCCCCAGGCGATTTCCATCTTCTGGCCCTCGATCTTCGCCTGCTCCTCTCGCCGCTTGCGCAACTCGAGATCGTAGAGCCGCGCTTTCAAGATCTTCATCGCCGTGGCGCGGTTCTTGTGCTGGCTGCGTTCGTTCTGGCACTGCGCTGTAATGCCCGTGGGCAGGTGGGTCATCCGCACCGCCGACTCGGTCCGGTTGACGTGCTGGCCTCCGGCTCCGGAGGCGCGGAAGGTGTCGACCCTGAGATCCTTGTCGTCGATCTCGATCAGAATCGTGTCGTCGATCTCGGGAATCACGTAAACCGACGCGAACGAGGTGTGCCGGCGCGCCGCGGCGTCGAACGGGCTGATGCGCACCAAGCGGTGAACTCCGTTCTCGCCGTGGAGGAGACCGTAGGCGTAAGGGCCGCGGGCCGCGAAGGTGGCGCTCTTGATGCCGGCCTCCTCGCCGTCCTGGCGGTCGAGGATCTCGACCGCGAACTGCCGCTTCTCCGCCCAACGCACGTACATGCGAAGCAGCATCTCTGCCCAGTCCTGCGACTCGGTGCCGCCGGCGCCGGAGTTGATCGAAACGATGGCGTACTTGTCGTCGTCGGGCCCGCCGAGCTTGAGCTCGAGGTCGAGCTTTTCGACCTCCGCCCCGAGCCTCTCCAGGAAAGCGACGGCTTCGGCGTCGGCGTGGCCCTCGCTCTCGGCGAGCAGGTCGCGCCAGGCGCCGAGATCGGCCTCGTCGCCGCGCAATCGGTTCAGCGTTTCGACTTTGCGCTCGATCTGGCGGCGCTTCTGGAGAAGACCGGCGCTCTTCGTCGGAGCGTCCCAGAAGCCCGGCATCTCCATCTGCCGATCGAGATCGGCGAGCTGAGCTTCGACGCCGGCCTCCTCAAAGATACCTCCGGACGACGGCGAGACGAGCGGCAAGATCGGTCGTACGCTGCTGGGCTTCCGAGACGAGCATGGCGAAATTCTAGGCGATGCGCGCTCGCCGCGCACGGAGCGCTCGGAGCCAGGCCGCAGCCACCCAGGCGATCGAGAGGAGCGGTACGAGGCGTGGTGCGCGGGTGTATGGCGAGCGGTCGTCGCGCGCCACGATCTCGGCGGCGAGCGTCCCTTGGGCGCTCACCGGCAGTACGGCCACCAGTGCGCCGTCTGGCGCCACCACGGCGGAGATGCCGGTGATCGCCGCGCGCAGCAGCCAGCGACGGTTCTCCGCGGCGCGATATCGCGCCGCGCGCAGATGCTGGCGCGGCGCGGCGGTGTCGCCGTACCAGGCGTCGTTGGTCACCGTGACGAGCGCGCTCGCACCGGCATCGACGAGCGCCGCCGTCTCGCCCGGGAAGACCACCTCGAAGCAGACAGCCGCGCCGAGCCGGAGTCCATCCCACGCGATCGGGCTGACAGCGTCCGCGGGAGCGAAGTCGCCCGCCATGCGGGCGATCTTGCCCAGCCACGGCAGCAGTCCGCGCAGCGGCACGTACTCGCCGAACGGCACCAGGTGCCGCTTGTCGGCGCGAGACACTCGCAGTCCGTCGGCCGCGCTCTCACGCTGTGAAGAGCGCTCGACCAGGAGCACCGAGTTGAACGTCTTCTCGCCTTCGGTGTAGGCGCTGTTGAAGAGGATCGCGCAGCCGCGACGGGCGAGCTGCTCGACTTCCCAGCGGAGGCCGGGATCGTCCTGCCAGGCACGCGGCCAAGCAGCGGACTCGGGCCAGACCACGAGCCGGCCCGGCTCGCAGATCGTGGCGCTCATCTCGAGCAGTCGGCGGTAGTCGGCTTGGTTCGCCGTCGCATCGAAGAACGGCCGGTTCGGCGTGTTCGGCTGCACGAGCTGGATCGCGTGACGCGGGCGAGATGCCGCGGGCGGGTCCGGCGTCACGGCGAAGCGCGCTGCTACAGCGAGAAGCGCCGCCGGAATCAGCAGCGCGAGCGCGGCCGGCTCCCACCGCCGCCGCGCCACGGCCACGGCCACGCATACCGAAGGCAGAACGACGAGGCCGGAGACACCGTACGCCCCGACCCACGAGGAGAGCTGCAGAGCTCCCGGCAGATCGGTCCAGGCGTATGCCGCGAGGTTCCAGGGGAAGCCCGAGAGCAGCCAGGCGCGCACCCACTCGAGCGCCACCCAGAGCGCGGGAAGCGCGGTGAGCGACGCGAAATCGCTACGCCGCCAGAGCCGCGCGCCCACCAAACCGAAGAGTCCGTCATAGAAGCCGAGAATCGCGGCGAGCAGGACGAGCGCCAGTGCCGCCAGCCAACCGTCGAGCTGCCCGTACGTCGTGATCGTCGGAACGATCCAGGGAATCGCGACGCACCAGGCGATCGTGCCGTGCAGCCAGCCAAAGAGAAACGGTCGGCGCGAGCCGAGGATCAGCACGAGGGGGACGAGCGCCACCGCCGCCAAGAGCGGCCGCGCCTCGATGCCATGGCAGAGACCCCAGCCGGTGCCGCCGGCGAGAGCCAGAATCACGCCCCACCAGGATCTCCTCAGCGGCTCCTCTGAGAGTGGAGCGTTCATCCGCCAGTGAATGCTTTCAGACAGTCGCTGGAATCGATAATCCGCTGGCCGGGGCTCGTGCAGGTCCGACCGATCCTGTTCCTGCTCTCGAAACGCTGCCGATTGACAATGTGACTACCAGTGGTTACCATGCCTTTGCGATGCAGGCGGTCGGAATCAAGGAGCTCAAGGCGAAGCTTTCGGAGTACGTGCGGGCGGCGAGGGCCGGAGAGACGATCTTGGTGACCGATCGCTCTCAAGTCGTGGCAGCGCTCGGGCCCGCATCTGACCGGATTGCCGAATTCCAACCTAGCGATCGACAGGCGCGCCTCGCCGAGCTCGAGAGGCTCGGTGACATCACTCTGCCTACCGCTTCGAGGGCCGGGTGGGAGTGGAAGCCGAAGGGATTGGGACTCTCGAAGCAGGAGATTGACGAGCTGCTCGACGACATGCGTCGAGACAGTTTCGAACCGTGACGCCGGTGTCGAGCGTCTACTTCGACTCCTCGCCTCTCCTGCGGGTTTTGCTCGGCCAGGGACATCACGAGGCCATCGCGGATCTGATGCGCACCGCTTCGGACTTCCATCTTTCTCGGCTCACGTTGGTCGAGAGCAATCGCACGTTGTTACGACTCGGCGTCGAAGCGAGAGCAACTGAGGTCGACCTCGCAGACGCTCAACGCGCGCTGCGCGCGATCGTGACCCGCTCGATCGTCTGGGAGATCAGCCGCGAGGTTTGCGATCTCGCTTGTCGCGTCTCGCCGACGGTGCCGCTGCGATCGCTCGACGCCATCCATCTCGCTACTTGGCAGCTCGTGCGTCGGCTCGACTCGGAGCTTCGGTTGGTCACCACCGACCGCCGGCTCGCAGCGGCCGCCGGAGTCGATCCGATCGACACCTAGCCGCTAGGGCGTGTCCGTAACCCAGGTATCGAGCCGGAGCTCACGGCGCAGGCGCACCGCGTCGATCTCCGCCGCGCCGCGCGTCGGGTACGGCCCGACCCGCACGCGATAGCTGGTCGCCCCGTCCTTGGTCGCCTCGACGAGGCGGACTCGAAGCGCCGCCCGCTCGAGGCTGGCGACGATCTCGCGCGCTCGCTCGCGGTTGTTCGACGAGTAGACCTGGATCCAGATCGAGCCGGCTACCGCCGGCGCCGACGGAGACGGCTTCGGCTCCGCAACGACGGCTCCGGTTGCCGACGGTACGGCAGGAGACGACGAGCCTGCCGTCGAAGCTGTGAACGCCGGAGTCGAGGAGATCGCGACGGCAGGGCTCTCCACGCGGGTGCCCGGCGCCGCCACGGATACGCCTCTCTCGCTAGTCGGCTCGCGGTGCGCGTCGATCTCGGCGACCAGCGTCTGGCGCAGTTTTTCGGCCTCGAGCTCGGCCGGAGTCGCTGCTGGCAGCGCGGGCTTTGGCTCGGGCTTCAGCGCTGGCAGCGACGGCGACGGGGCGGCCGATCCGCCGCTTTTCTCACTCTCGGCGAAGAAGGTGATCTGTTCCGGTCGGCTTGCAGCGACGGCGGGCGCCACCTCGGCGACTGTTGACGTCGCCCGAGCTGGCGCTCCGATTCTGCCGAACCAGACTCCCGAGAGGAAAGCCGCGAAGAGGGTGACCAGCCCGCTGACCAGGCCGATCACGACCTGCCGGTTGGTCAGCGAGACCTCGTAATAGCTCGGCTCGCGCTCGTTCGGCTCCACCGGCATCCTTCCTCTTCCGCTCTTCTCGGCTGCCGCTCGCGCTCAGCCCTGGCCCGGCGAGCGGTGTCTAACGAACGCCTCCATCAGATCGATCGGCAACGGAAAGATGATCGTCGAGTTCTTCTCGGCGGCGATCTCGGTCAGAGTCTGCAGATAGCGCAGCTGCAAGGTCACCGGATTGCCAGACATGACCACCGCCGCCTCGCCCAGCGCCTTTGACGCCTCGAGCTCGCCCCGGGCGTGGATGATCTTGGCACGCTTCTCGCGCTCGGCTTCTGCTTGTCGAGCCATCGCGCGTTGCATCTCCTGCGGCAGGTCGACGTGCTTGACCTCGACCATCGAGACCTTGATCCCCCACGGATCGGTCTGCAGGTCGATGATCTCCTGCAGCCGTTCGTTCAGCTTGTCGCGCTCCGCTAGCAGCTCGTCGAGATCGGCCTGGCCGAGGACCGAACGCAGCGTCGTCTGCGAGAGCTGGCTGGTGGCGTAGAGATAGTTCTCGACCGAGACGATGGCGCGGTTCGGATCGACGACGCGGAAGTAGACCACGGCGTTGACCTTGACCGAGACGTTGTCCTTGGTGATCACGTCCTGGGGCGGCACGTCGAGCACCACCGTGCGCAGCGGCACCTTGACCATCCGATCGAGCGGCCAGAGGAGAAGAAAGATCCCCGGCCCCTTGGGTCGATCGAGCAGCCGCCCGAGGCGGAAGATGACGGCACGCTCGTACTCGTTGATGACTCGGATCCAGCGGCTGAAGAGAAACAGTCCGAGCACCACGACGACGACGAAGAACGGAAAGGGACCGGGCATTTAGACCTCCGATTCGGACTGAGCGATGACGGCCCGAACGCGGAGCGTCATCCCAACGACCGCGACGACTTCCACTTCGACCCCACTCTCGACCGGGCTCTCTGCCGTCGCGTGCCACCACTCTCCGAGGAGAAAGACCTTGCCGGTCGGAGCGATTCGGCTCCGCACCCGCGCGCGCGCGCCGACGAGTCCTTCGGCACCGGTCGAAACCCGTAGCCGCTGGGCGCGCAGCGCGAAACCGAGGAGAAACGCGGCGGTCGCTCCGAAGAAGAGGGTGACGGCGAGAATCAGCTCGACGCTGACGCGTAGCGCCGGCTCGGCCGAGCGAAAGAGCAGAAGGGAGCCGAGCACGAGCGCCACTAGACCACCGATCGTCAAGAGGCCGTAACTCGTCACTTTGATCTCGGCGATCAGCAGCGCTAACCCGAGCAGGATCAGGGCGACACCCGCGAAGCGGACGGGCAGGATCGAGAGCGCGTAGAGCGCCATGAGCAGGCAGATGCCGCCCAAAACGCCGGGAAAGATCGTTCCCGGGTGCGAGAGCTCGAAGTAGATCCCCAGGAAGCCGAGCGAGAGCAGAATGTAGGCGACGTTCGGATGCAACAGCACGGAGAGGAAGCGCTGCACGGCGTTCATCTCGACCCGGCGCACTTGTGCGCCGGCGACGCTCAGGGTGCGTGCAGTGCCCGCCGGCTTCTCGAACGCCATCCCTTCGAGCCCAGCCAGCAGCACCGGGAGCTCGCCGGCGACGAGATCGATGAGTCCCTTTGCCTTCGCTTCCTCGGCGGTGAACGAGAGGCTGTCGATCACCGCCTTCTCGGCCAATTCGACGTTGCGCCCGCGACGGGTCGCTAGAGCGCGAATGTTGGCCGCCGCGTCCTGCTCGACCTTGGCACCCAGATCACCTTCGATCGACTCCCCCTGCCCTCCTACTGGGTGCGCGGCGCCGGTGTTGGTCGAGGGCGCCATGACAGCGAAGTCGCCCGCCATGAGCAAGAAGAAGCCCGCCGAAGCTGCCTGCGCGCCGTCGGGCGCGACCCAGACTATGACCGGAGTCTTGGCGCCGAGCATCGCTGTCGTCATCTCGCGAGTGGAGGTCATCAATCCGCCCGGAGTGTCCAGCTCGAGCACCACCGCCGCCGCGCCTTCGCGATCGGCGCGTTCGAGCGCTTCGACCAGGAGGTCGCGGGCGATCGGGTGGATGATCGACGCGACCCGCACTTGCACGACCTCGCCCGCAGCCGACGCCGGCTCCGGCGAAAAGATCGAGACGAGAGCGAGGCCGAGGAGCGGAAGCCACTGGAGAGTCGAGCCCGCGAAACGGCTGAGGAGTCGGCGCATCGGAGAGGTGAGGATAACCGAGGCTGCCCCTGAGGGGGCTGCGACTTGACCCGCAAGGGCTCGCGAGGACATCATCCTCCGTCCGCGCCGCGCGGATTCGGGAGTCTCATGGGCATCGAACCGGGCATCGTCGTCGCCAATTTGCGCCTGCTCGAGCAGGGGTACGAGCTCTTGGGCCGCATCCCCGACTCGGCTTTCGCCGGCGAGAGCGCGGCGGGAAAACCGGTCGGACCGCATTTCCGGCACGTCCTCGAACACTACTCCTGTTTTCTGGCCGGACTGCCGGAGAGGCGGATCGACTACGACGGCCGTGCCCGGGAGGCGGCCATCGAGACCGAGCGGAACGCCGCCCGACAACGGGTCCAGGAGCTGATAGGCGGCCTGACGGCTCTCGTCGGGGACGATCTCGAGTCGGGGACTGAGGTCCGCCTCGAGTTCGGAGCAGGTGAGGAGGCCGAACAGTGGTGCCGCTCGACAGTCCGTCGAGAGCTCCACTCCCTGATGACCCACACGATTCACCACTACGCGCTGATCGGCTTGCTCCTGGCCCAGCGCGGAGTCGATCCTGGTGCCGAGCTCGGAGTCGCTCCGTCGACCCTCAGCTACTGGCGGAGCCAAGCGCCGTGTGTACCGCTTCCTGGCTGAAGCGGGACGGAACGCTCCACCTCTTCTTCAATCGCGACGAGCTCCTGACCCGCGAAGCCGGTCTACCTCCGGCCCGCTTCGAGTCGGGCGGCGTAGTCTGGATTGCTCCGCGCGACGGCCGCGCCGGGGGCACCTGGATTGCGGCGACTGCGCACGGGGCCGCCCTGGCGCTCCTCAACCGCAGCGCCGGCCGACAGCCGCGCGCGGCGATCAGCCGCGGCCGCCTGCTGCCGAACCTGATCGGCGCCGAGCGCCCCGAACAACTCGACGCTCTCCTCGCCACGCTTCCCCTCGCGCGCTTCGCCCCGTTTCGACTCGTCGCGCTCTTTCGTGGCGAGGCCGACGGCCGCATCGCGAGCTGGGACGGAATGCAGCTCGAGGCCGGAGAGGTCTCGTCGGCGCTCGGTCTCCTCTGCTCGTCGGGCCTGGGCGACGAGCAGGCGACGGCCGCTCGCAGCGCCGTGTGGGAACGGATGCGAGCTGAAACGGAGGCCTGGGGGGCCGCCCGTCATGCCGCTTTTCATTGCGATCACACTCCGCGGCCTTCGAGCCTTTCGGTCTGCATGCACCGTGACGACGCCGCCACGGTGAGCTACACCGAGATCGAGATCAGCGCGCACGAGGCGATCCTGCGCTACTTCGGCACCCCGCCGTGCGTCGCGACATCACCCGGCGTGGCGAGCGTGCAGGTTGGCTCGACGCGCGCCCTTCTCGGAGCCTGATTCATGCCCCGAACCCGCGGACTCGAGGCCGTCATCGCCACCGCTGGCGCGGGCGGCCCTGTGGCCCCGGCGCTGCCGATGGTCGTCGTCCTCGCACTCGCGACGCTCGTCTCTGAGGATCTGACCTGTATCGCAGCGGGGCTTTTGGTCGCGGGCGGCAAGCTCCGCTTCTGGACGGCAGCCACCGCCTGCTTCGTCGGCATCTTGGTGGGCGACCTGCTGCTCGTCGCGGCCGGCCGTTGGCTCGGGCGCCCGGCG
This sequence comes from uncultured Thermoanaerobaculia bacterium, assembly GCA_964590905.1. Classification (GTDB taxonomy): domain Bacteria; phylum Acidobacteriota; class Thermoanaerobaculia; order Multivoradales; family JAGPDF01; genus JACTMI01. The sequence continues at coordinate 4,783 of CAZPYU010000069.1, read as the reverse complement.
CTCCGCCGCCGGCCGCTCTCCTGGTTCGTAACCCCCGAGTCGGTCGAGCGGAGCGCGCGCTGGTTCGCACGGCGCGGCGCCCGCGCCGTCTTCCTCTCGCGCTTCGTGCCGGGCAGTCGGTTGCCACTCTTTGTCGCCGCCGGCATCCTGCACGCTCCGCTCGGCCGCTTGACCGCGGCGCTGGCGGTGGCGGGCGCCATCTGGACGCCGCTCCTGGTCGGGCTCTCCGCAGCGACGCACGGCGCGATCCGCAACCACCTCCAGCTCTGGGGGCAGTTCGCGCTCCCGGTCGTCTTCTCGGCTGCGGCGATCGTTCTCCTGGTTGTCGAGATCCTGGTGCCGGCCCTGAGCTGGCGAGGACGGCGGCTACTGCTCTCGCGCTGGCGCCGCATCACCTGGTGGGAATTCTGGCCGCTCTGGCTCTTTCAGCTCCCGGTCGTGCTGCACTGGCTCTGGCTCGGAGTCCGCTTTCGCCACTGGACGCTATTTACAGCCGCCAATCCGGGGATCCCCGCCGGCGGCTTCCTGCTCGAATCGAAGAGTCAGATCTTGTCGTCGATCGCCGAACCGGGGGTCGTGCCGCGCTTCTCGAAGCTCGATCTCCCGGACTCGGAATCGGAGCGCGTCGATCTCGTCGCGCGCAGCCACGAGCAGCTGGGCCTCGGATTCCCGGTCGTCGGCAAGCCGGACGTCGGCGAACGGGGAGAAGGCGTGACGATCCTCCGCGACGCCGAGGCGTTGCGAGAGTGGGCGGTCGAAGCGCCGCGCGAGGCGATCCTCCAGGAGTACGCCTTCGGCGCGGAGTTCGGGGTCTTCTACGTGCGCAGGCCCGGCGAGGCGAGCGGAACAATCTTCTCCATTACCCGAAAGCAGTTCCCCGAGATCGTCGGCGACGGGCAGCGCACCGTCGAGGAGCTGATCTTGGCCGACGACCGCGCGGTCTGCATGGCGCCGCTCTATCTCGAGAAGAATGTCGACCGGCTCGAAACGATCCCGGCGCAAGGCGAGCGGCTCCGCCTGGTCGAGATCGGTAACCATTGCCGCGGCGCCGTCTTCCGCGACGGCCGCTCGCTCGCGACTCCGGCGCTGGCGCGCCGCATCGACGAGATCGCCAAGAGCTTCGACGGCTTCTTCTTCGGCCGCTTCGACCTGCGCACCGAATCCGAAGAGACGCTCTGCGCCGGAGTTGATCTCCGAATTCTCGAGCTCAACGGCGTCACCTCCGAAGCCACTCACATCTACGAGCCCGGTGCGAGCCTCCTCGAGGCCTATCGCACTCTCTTCGCGCAGTGGCGGCTCTGCTTCGAGATCGGCGCCGCGAATGCGGCCCTGGGAGCCCGGCCGACGCCGCTCCGCGAGCTCCTCGCACTGCTTCACGAGCGTCGGAAGCTGCGCCAGCGCTCTTGGCTGCCGGTGGACGCGACGTGAGTCGGCCGACCCTCTCGCGGTGCCACTCGGCTCTGCTCGTCGCGCTGAGTTGCCTCGCCCTCCTGTCGACGACGAGCGCCAGCGAGCCTGCAGCGGAAAGGCTCGAGAGCGGCAAACCGACCGCCATCCCGCCGACGCCGACCCGCCTCCGCTTCGCTCTCGACGAGGCGCCGCTTCTCTCCGAAGCGCTCGTAACGGCGGCGCGCCCGGCCGAGCTCGTGCTCTCGCCACCGCCGGGGCGGCTGTTCGAGATCCGCGTCTTCGCAGAAGGCGACGCGGCGGCGATCGTCGTCTTTCGCGGCGCCGCCCTCGAGCCCGAACCAGGCGCCGCGCCCGCCGACCGTACCCAGATGTGGATGAGCTCGTGCGAGCGCGCCGAGGAGCTCCGAATCTTGGTCGTGACGACGAAGGCTGAGGAGATTCGCGCCCAGCTCGGCGTGCGCCTCTATCCGCCCGAGACCGACTCGGACTAAAAACTCAGCCGAAGAAGACGCGCTTGGCCCGGGCCGAGAGCGCCTCGACGTCGAAGAGGATGAAGAAGTCGATGGTCTTGAACTCGCGATCGATGACCGGCGGACCGACGACGCGGCCGGCATAGCGCAAGTAGATCTCGAAGAGCGGCGGCAGCTCGAGTCGCGCCGCGAGCTCGGGATCGGGATCGTCGCCGCTCCAAGCGCACTCGAAGCCCGGGCGGGCGGTGACCTCCACGTCGCGGCGGATCATCTTCCGTCGTTCGAGCTGATCGAGCGCCCGCTTGCCGTCCCACGGATCTTGCGAGGTGAGCGAGCAGGGGCCGAAAAGGAAGCGCCGCCGGTTGTGGCGCATGTAGAGCGCCAGCCCCTTCCAGAGTAAGAAGAGGACCGGCTTCAGCCGATGCTCGCGCTCGATGCAGGCGCGCCCGGCCTCGACCGCCTCGGCCAGGATCGCGGGCGGCAGCCGCGTCAGGTCGAACTCGGTGCCGGTGTAGAAGCCAGCTCCGGCGGCCGCCATCTCGGTGGTCTGGATCCGGTAGGTGCCGATGATCCGCCCGCTCGGCCGGTGCTCGACGATCAGGTGATGGCACTGGGCGTCGAACGGGTCGAGGTCACGGCCTGTGAGGTACGACTCGTCGAGCCCCTCGTGGAGCTCGAGATTGAAGACCCGAAAGCGCATCCGGGTGAGCTCGTCGAGCTCCGCGACCGTGCGTGCGTAGCGGACCGCGTAGCTCCCGTCGGCGATCTCGACGGTCGGCAGCGCCTCCAGAAACGCCGGGTAGCCGGGCAGCTCGAGCGGCCCGGGGGAGGTGAGTTTGGTGAGCGCCGTCACAGGAGAATCCTAGCGCGCCCGCGCCCGAGCCTTCGCGACGATGGCGTGACGCCGCCGAGACGAACGACGCCCGAATTCGGAGACACGATTCCCATCCCCGAACTCTGCAATCATCGCGTCCGACGACCATCCGAGGAGAGCACCATGTCCGAGCCGAGCTGGATCGACGTCGGCAGCGTCGAGGAGTTGGCGCAGCGCCCGCTGCAGCAGATCGTCGCCGGGCGAGTGCGCATCGCGCTCTCCTACCGAAACGGCAGCTTCGGCGCCATCTCGGGCAACTGCAATCACGTCGGCGGACCGCTCGGCGAGGGGCATCACGACGGCGACTACGTGGTCTGTCCCTGGCACGGCTGGAAGTTCCACTGGGCGACCGGCGAGGGCGAGCCCGGCTTCGAGGACGACCGTGTGCCGCGCCACGAGGTGCGGGTCGAAGCGGGGCGACTGCTCGTTTCGGCGCAGCCGGTGACGACGCGCAATCGGCTGCCGCACGAGCCGCACCCGCTGGCGAGGAGACCCGAACGCGCCCCCGGCCCGATCCGTGTCGTCGGCATCTCGACCACGGCGATGAACAAGGATCTGCCGCGCTTCTCGACCTCGGAAGAGCTGCTCACCGCCGCGCTCGGGCACGCTGGCGAAGCGCTCGGCTGCGAGCAGCGGCTGATCCGGCTCAACGATCTCCAGTTCCGCGCCTGCGAGGGTTACTACTCGAAGAGCGCCCGCGCCTGCACCTGGCCGTGTTCGATCACCCAGATGGACCCCGACGACCAGCTCGACCGCGTCTACGAGGCGTTCGTCCACTGGGCCGACGTGATCCTGGTGGCAACGCCGATCCGCTGGGGCGCCGCTTCGGCGCTCTACTACAAGATGGTCGAGCGGATGAACTGCATCCAGAATCAGATCACCCTCGCGAACCGAGTCCTGCTCAAAAACAAGGTCGCCGCCTTCGTCATCACCGGCGGCCAGGACAACGTCCAGGCTGTGGCCGGCCAGATGCTCGGCTTCTTCGCCGAGGTCGGCTGCGTCTTTCCTCAGTACCCGTACATCGCCCACTCGCGCGGCTGGGACGCCGAGGACATGGAGCGCAACATCGCCCACGTGCGGAAGAGTCCCGAGCTCCACGAGGCGGCGCGCGAGCTCGCGGCGCGGGCGGTCGACATGGCGCGGCTCCTGATCGACTCGGGAGTGGAGAACCGCAGGCTCCTGCGCGGCGGTCGCAAAGCCTACGGCCCGGAGCGACTGGGCGGCCTGCACGAGACCGAGAGCTAGCGCCCTCTCCGACGGGCCGGTTGCCTTTTTGCGCCCTCACGGATCCAAGGGGTCATGAGGAGCGCGACTGCCGGTCGAGCCACGATGCCTTCCCTCCCACCCGATCCCGACGCCTACTCACCCGGTGCGGGCCCGCCGTCGGACGACGCAGCGCTCGTCGCTCGGGTGCGCGCCGGATCGCGCGCCGCCGCCGAGCAGTTGGCGGCCGACACCTACTCCCAACTCTTCGCCTCCTGCTGTCGGCTAACCGGCGACGCCGATCGCGCCGCCGATCTCGTGCAGGAGACCTATCGCCGAGCGTGGCAGGCGCTGCCTGCCTTTCGCGGCGAAAGCCGCTTCTCGACCTGGCTCTTCCGCATCGCCTACACGACCTTTCTGAAGCAGCAACGTCGACCGCGTCTGGTCGAACCGCTGGCGCCAGAAGCGACCGATCTGGTGCCCGACGAGTCGCCGGGACCGGAACGCAACGCCGCTCGACGCGAGCGCGAACGGATCTTGCGTGCCCAGGTCGCGGCTCTGCCCGACGATCTGCGTCTCACCGTCGTGGCCCACTACTGGGGCGAGACGCCGGTGCGCGAGATCGCCGCCGCCGAACAGATCACCCCGATGGGGGTCCGCAAGCGCCTCGCCAAGGCGCTCCGCCTTCTCTCCACTTCCCTTTCGGAGGTCTCCCAATGAACGCCCCGAACCGCACCGTTCGCCGCCAGCTCGAGCGCGAGCTGCGCGACTTTCCGACCCCGCCGTCACCGGTCGACCTGCTCGCCAAGATCCAGGCCGAGATCCC
>CAZPYU010000068.1:0-6270 GCA_964590905.1 uncultured Thermoanaerobaculia bacterium | reverse complement strand
GCGAGGATCTCGGGAAGCTCGTAGCTGTGCAGCTCGAGGATGGTGCGCTCGACCTCCGGGTACTCCGCGCTCTCCGTTTTCGCCAGCAGGAGAAACTCGCTGTCGCGGCAGACTTTGCTCTGCCAGCGATAGGTCGACTTCACGCCTGGCAGAACGTTGACGCAGGCGGCGTGACGGCGGCAGACCAGCTCGCGTGCGATCGCGTTCGCCTCTTCTTCGGTGCCGACGGTGGTGATGACGACGAGCGCGGACACGGCCAGCGAAACTACGCCCGTGTCCACGCACTGTCAACGACGACGCTCTCGTGGCGTCAACGCCAGCGATCGGCGTCCGCGTCCCAGATCGCGATCCGAGCTCGCCCCGAGCGCGAATCGATGCGCACCGCGACGAGCTCGCGCACGCCGTCGGTGACGTAGACCGATCCCGGAGTCGCGCCTTCGAGTGGCGAGAACGATGCGATGTCGGAGCGGTTGAAGCGCACCGGGTCGGCGAGCCGGTCGAGTCGGCGCCGAGGATCTGACGGATCGCGCGGCGGGACTCCAGGGGGGAAGCCGAGCCGGGCGACGCGACCGAACTGGCCGAGGGAGCGCTCTGGCGCCGCCAGCGGATCGACTCCGGACTCGATGTCGGCGCTCAGCACGCCGTCGCCGTCGCCGTCGCGATAGAGCGCCCAGCTCACCGCGCCCCTGGCGTTGGTCTTGAACTTCAGTCCGACGTGCGTCGAGTGGCGGATAGCGAAGGCGCGCGCCTCGCGCATCGCCCCCACGATCTCGTCGGCAGCGAGCCGCACGCTCAGGCGGCTGCTTAGCCGCACCAGGGACGGCGTCGCGATCATCAGGGCGAGCGCGGCGATCGCCGCCGCGACGAGGAGCTCGATGAGCTGGAATCCAGTTTCTGACTTGCGCATGGCGGGTTCGAGGAGGAGGAGAAAAAGGCTGAGGGAGCCCGGCGCGAGTCGCCGCCGAGCCCCCTCCGCCGGTTCAGCTCTCAGTCGTGGCGGTCGGCTTCTCGGCCCGCGGCAGACGCACCTCTTCCGCGAGAGTCGTGGTGCCCGAGACGGCAACGAACGGCTTCAGCTTCTCGAAGCTCTTCTCGCCGATGCCCTTGACCAACATCAGGTCGGTCGCGCTCTTGAAGGCGCCGTTCTGCTCGCGGTGCTCGAGGATGCGCGCTGCGAGCGCCGGACCGATGCCGGGGAGGAGCTGCAGCTGCTCGCTCGAAGCCGAGTTGAGATTGACGACGCCGCTCGGTGCGTCGGCAGCGAAGATGGGAGCCGCGGCGAGCGCTACGGCGAGGGCAAGGGCGGCGACGGTGATACGGCGGTTCTGGATCTTCATGGTCGTGTTTCCTTTCTGGATTCGACCCGGAGGTCGATGTCGTGCCGACAAGGCGTCGGCGGTTGGGTGCAACGGTTGCGTTCGACTGCGAACTGCCTTGTACTGCTCCTGAAGCGGCTGTCGGCTCTGGGCTCTTCTGGCGCGGGGCTCCTCCGTTCCGGTTGGCGGCGGGGTTCGTTCCCCGTCGCGCTACCGGCTAGTTCAAGCCCGCTGCCAGGAGCTGAAAGTGAGTCTAAATAGTTGATAAATAGCTATTTACAGCCCTGGCGTGGACTCTGCTCGGTGGCGCGCCTGGAAACTCGCCGCGCGCCATCGGAGGCAAGCTGCCCGCTCCGCGGCCGGCCGGTTCAACGCAGTTACGACCGCTCCCGACTGTCCATCGATCTAGACGGCTGCAACATCGCTTTCCGATCTCGTCGTCCGCTGCGGCGGCGCCGCTGATGCCACCCCAGCGTTCCGCTCGGATAGGCTCCCCCGTTCGTGAACAGAGCCGCAGCCAAGCCGTCGACAGCCCGCGAGTACCTCGAAGCGATCGTCATCGCGGTCCTCTTCCTCGGCTTTACCAACACGTTCGTCATCAAGACGTTCTTCATTCCTAGCGGTTCGATGGAAGAGACGCTCCTGGTGGGCGATCATCTGTTCGTGAACCGCTACATCTTCGGCCGCGCCGCCACCGGGCTCGAGCGGCGGCTCCTTCCGCTCCGCGCGCCGCGGCACGGCGATATCGTCATCTTCCGTTCGCCCGAGAGACCGAACGTGGATCTCGTCAAGCGGCTGGTCGGGCTTCCCGGCGACACCATCCAGGTCGTCGACAAGCAGCTCTACGTTAACGGCGAGCGCGTCGCTGAGAATGGCTACGCCGTGCACAAGGACGATCGCCTCTTCGCCGATCGCCCCGGCATCGACTCGCACTTTCGCCGCCGCGACAGCTTCGGACCGGTCCGCGTCCCGCCCGAGCACTACTTCTGCATGGGCGACAATCGCGATCACTCGTACGACTCCCGTTACTGGGGAGCGGTACCGGCGCGCTATCTCAAGGGGCGGGCGTTCCTCATCTACTGGTCGTACGGCGGCGGCACCTCCGACGGCTCGTGGAAGAGCCTCGGCAGCAAGCTGCGTGAGCTGGGCGCGACGGCGCTGGGTTTCGCCACCAAGACGAGATGGTCGCGAACGCTTCACTTGCCGAGCTGACGGCGGCGATCGGCGGCCGCTGATGCGTTAAACTAAAAATCGTGAACCGGAATATTGGAGGGACTATGAAGCGATTTCGAACGCAGGCTGGCGACAGCAAGGTGGGGTGCGTCCTCTGGCTGGCGGCACTAGCCGTCGGCGCTCTGATCTGCTTCAAGACCATCCCGGTCAAAATCGCCTCCTCGGAGCTCCTCGACTTCATGGACGAGCAGGCGAAGTTTTCGGCCAACTCGGCGCCCGAGGTGATCAAGCAGCGTATCCTCCACCGTGCCAACCAGCTCGAACTACCGGTCAAGCCCCAGGCAGTCTCCGTCGAACGGCTTGGCGACCGGATTAGGATGCGCGTCCAGTTCACGTTCCCGGTCGAATTTCCCGGTTACCTCCACAATTGGGATTTCGACCTGAAGGTCGACAAGCCGATCTTTATCTTCTAGCCCGCCGGCGCACTCGCGTCACTCTTCCCACGGGCGGACCGCGCCCACGAGGTCGACGACGTGTTCGACACCGAGCTCCCCTAGGCGAACAGCGAGATCGTCGACCAGCCGCTCCGCGGCCCGCGGATCGCGAAACAGCGCCGTGCCGACCTGCACCGCCGAGGCCCCAGCGAGCAAGAACTCGAGCACGTCGTCGACCGTCTCGACGCCGCCGATGCCGATCACCGGCAGCCCGACGCGGCGCGCGACGTCGTAGACGACGCGCACCGCGATCGGCCGGATCGCCGGTCCCGAGAGCCCGCCGCGGCCAGTCGACAGGCGCGGCCGGCGAGTCCACGGATCGATCGCCATGCCGAGTACGGTGTTGATCGCGGAGAGGATGTCGGCCCCTCCTCGCTTCGCAGCGTCGCCGAGCTCGACTGGCGAGGTCGAGTTGGGCGAGAGCTTCACCAGGATCGGCTTCGTCGTCGCAGCGCGTACGCTCGCCACCAGTCGCTCGAGCACCGCCGGGTCGTGTCCGAATTCGATCCCGCCCTTCTTCACGTTCGGACACGAAACGTTGAGCTCGACCGCCGCCACGCCCGCATAGGGCTCGACCCAACGCGCCAGCGCCGCGTAGTCGTCGAACTCGTAGCCGAACAGATTGACGATGACGCGGGCTGGACAGTCTGCGAGCCCCGGCAAGACGTCGGCGAGGAAGCGCTCGATGCCGATGTTCTGCAGGCCGATCGAGTTCAACAGGCCGCCGCGCGTCTCGCCGATGCGCGGCGGCGCGTTGCCCGGGAGCGGCACCAGCGAGAGCCCTTTGGTGACGATGCCGCCGAGTCGTTCGAGACGCGCCAGCGCGGCGAACTCGAGCCCGTAGCCGAACGTTCCCGAAGCGGTGAGGATCGGATTGGGCAGCTCGAGCGCGCCCAATCGCACCGCCAGATCCGGCGGTGCTGTCACCAGCGCACCTCGTCGAGCCGAAAGACCGGACCTTCTTTGCAGCAGAGAGCGAAGCGGCCGGAGCGGTGCGGCACGGCGCAGCCGAGACAGGCCCCGTAGCCACACCCCATCTCGGTTTCGAGCGCCGCTTCGGCTGCGAGCCCGTGCTCGGCTGCGAGCGCTGCGAATGCCGCCAGCATCGGCATCGGACCGCAGGCGAAGGCGAAGGTGTAGCTGGCACCGGCCGCCACCTCGGCCGCGAACGCGGCGGTCACGCGCCCGTGAAAGCCGCTCTCGCCGCTCTCGGTCGCAGTCAGCAGGCGGCCGCCGCTCGCCTCCGCGCGGGAGCGAAGCTCCTCGACGCGCGCCAGATCGGCCGCCGTGCGTCCGCCGTAGAAGAAGTCGAATCGGACTCCGCGCTCGAGCAGGCGCCGGGCGAGCAGTAGGAGTGGCGCCGAGCCGACCCCCCCCGCGACGAGCGCCACCGGTCCGCTCCTCGGCAGCGTGAAGCCGTGGCCGAGCGGGCCTAGAAGCGCGCGCTGTTCACCGCGTGCGAGCGCCGCCATGGCTCGCGTTCCGCGGCCGACGATCTTGGCGAGCAGCTCGATTCTCGCGCCTTCGGCAGCGGGCGTGACGTCCGCCACCGAGAACGCCCGTCGCAAGTACGGCTCGAGCGCACCCGTCGTCTCGAGCATGACGAACTGCCCGGCGCCGATCTCCCTGTAGTCGTGGGGAGCCTCGAGCACGAGCGTAAAGTAGGGGAGTGGATGCGCGACCACCTCGACGACTCTGGCCAGCGCATCGCGAGCGCTCATTCGATCTTCCGACTCTAGCAAAGCGATGCTGATCCGCCGCGCGCAGCTCGCGAGCCTAGCTCTCGCCGCGGTGCCGGCGCTCTTCGCGGCCACCGAGCTCGCCGGGCTGCTCTTCTTTCTCAATCCCGAGCTGCCGTACGAAGCGCGCTCCTTCCTGCGCGCGACCGCTCTTTACTCTCTGCTCTTGGCGCCGCTCTCGCTCGTCGCCCACGCACTCGTCTCGCGCTGGCGGAGAACTGCTCTCGCGCGTCTGGTGCCCTGGAGCCTCACTCTGGTCGCAGCGGCGGGCGCCATCGCCGACGGCTACCACGCCTCCTTCTACGCCTACTTCCTGCCCGAGGCGATGAACGATCAGCTCATCAAGTCGGGGCTCTGGACCGCTCTCGCGGCGGTGCTGCTCTTCTACACGGCGCTCCTCCATTCGCTGCACCGGAGAAGATACGGGCCGCGCAGTCGGCTGCTCGTCGTTTTCGCTGTCGTCGGCAGCGTCGCGGCGATGCTCGATCGACGGACGAGCTTCCGTTTGCCGCTGGCCGCCGCCCCCGAGCTCGTGATCGGCGCTGCTTTCGAGCCGCCCCAACTTGTCGTCGTCGCTCTGCCGAGTGCCACTCTCGACGCGGTCTTGCCTCTTGCTCGGCAGGGGCATTTGCCGTTTCTCTCGCGGCTTCTCGACAACGGCAGTCACGCGCGGCTCGCCCTCGCTTCGCCTCCGCGTCGCGCCGCGCTCTGGACGAGTTGGGCGACGGGCAAGCTGCCGTTTCGCCACGGCATCGTTGGGAGCGAGAGCTGGAGCGCGCCGCTCCTGCTCCCGCACTCGCGGCTCGCGATCCTCCCCCGACTCCCCGGCTTTCCCGACTGGGGTCTGTTGGGCGGCGAAGCGACCCGGATCGGCTGGCGCGACCGGCGCGCGCTGACCGTCTGGGAGATCCTCGAACGGCTCGGGCAATCCTCTCGGCTGGATGGCTTCCCGGCTTGGCTCGGTCGGGCCAGCGATCCGCTCCCCAGCCGGCCTGGCTCCGACTCTCCCGCGGCGCGCGATCTCGTGGCGCTGGGAAGTGAGGAGCTCGCGGCGCGACTGGCCCGCGATGTCGCCCGGCTGCGCGCGCTGTCGAGCTCGGGGGACCGTGGCTCTCGCGCTCCACGTTTTGTCGAGCTCGCCGGGCTCGAAAGCGTCTCGCGCTCCTTCTACGGCGGTTTTGCCGCGGCGCGCTTCGAAGGCGTGCGCGCGCCGAAGGCAGTGCGAGCAGCGGATCTCTACGAGCTCTACCTCGCCGGCATCGACGCCGAGCTCGCCGCCCTCTGGGACGAGCTCGAGCCGCCCCGACTCCTCGCTGTCACTTCGCCCTTTGGCTCTGGGGCGGCGCGCGGCTTGTCGCGCTGGCTGCGCACCCTGTCGACGAACGATCTCGAGCTGCGGGGATCGCTGCGCGACGCGCCCGACGGGCTGCTTCTCATTGCAGGCGACGGCATCCGCGCCGGCGTCCAAGTCGCCCAGGCGAAGAGCGTCGACCTTGTGCCGACGCTGCTCTACGCCCTCGGCGCGCCGATCGCGCGCGACTTCGACGG
>CAZPYU010000067.1:0-4879 GCA_964590905.1 uncultured Thermoanaerobaculia bacterium | reverse complement strand
AATCCCGCCGAGATGAGCAGGAGATCGGGGGCGAAGCGCTCCACCGCCGGAACAACGACTCTCGCTAGAGCACGACTCCAGACCTCGTCGCCAGAGCCGGCCGGAAGCGGCACGTTGACGGTGGCGCCGAGGCCGGCGCCGCTACCGCGCTCCGCCGCCGCTCCGCTGCCGGGATAGAACGGATACTGGTGAAGGCTGGCGTAGAAAACGTCGCCGCGATCCTCGAAGATTGCCTGCGTGCCGTTGCCGTGATGGACGTCGACGTCGACGATCGCCACCCGCTCGCAGCCGTGCCGATCGCGAGCTCGCTGGGCGACGATCGCGACGTGATTGAAGAAACAGAAACCCATCGCCGACTCGCGCAGGGCATGGTGCCCGGGCGGCCGGATTGCTGCGAAGGCGCGCCGCTCGCCTCCCCCATTGAGACTGGCTGTGTCCCCAGTCTTATTGGGGGGGGCAGAGCCGAGCACGCGATCGAGCGCCGCGATCGCCGCCGCGGTGGCGCCGATCGTCGCTTCCCAGCTTCCTGACGAGATCGGGTTGTCGGCCGTGTCGAGCAGCCCGTCGCCGCGCTCGACCGCACGCCGAAACCGCTCCAGGAAACCGGGATCGTGCACGCGCTCGGCGGCGCGCAGAACTTCGGCCTCGTCGAGAGCCGCCTCCGGCGCGACGATCTGGAAGCGGTCGTCGCGAGAGAGCGCGGCGACGATCGCCTCGACCCGCTCGGGCCGCTCCGGAAAGCCCGCCGGAACGCTGTGGAGTCGGACGCGCGGATCGTGCAGCACCAACACGGCGCCAGCATAGCTACACCGCCGACCGCCCGCTGGGTCGCCGCGGCGGCCGCACGCCGTGCCGTTCGAGCCCGCGGCGGAGACGGAAGAGGAGACTGTCGATGCCGCGCACCGTCCAGCGCCCGCCCAGCTCGGCGGCGATCTCCCGCGAGCGCCGACCCTCGAGCAGGCCGAGTCGAGCGATCGTCAGCCGCTCGCGGCCAGGCCGCGGTCCGAGGAGCTCACGGCAGAGCGCCAAGAGCTGGCCGAGCCGCTCACGCGCCATGAGCCGGCGCTCTGGACAGCCGGAGCGATCCCAACCCGCAGTGAGCGCGGGATCGGTTTCGTCGAGCGAGATCACACCGAGCAGACGTCGCTTCCGTGTCCAGTGCAGCCGGAGCGCGTCCAAGACGACGGTCGTCGCGACCCGGCGGACATAGCAGAGCGCCGAAGCGTCAGTGTCGCCGCGGTAGCGGAGCAGAGCGCGGCGATCGCCGGCGAGGAGGCGACACCAGACCTCCTGCACCAGATCGTCGACCTGCTCGCGGCGCCGGCGCTCGCCTCGAAGCGCCAACGCGCCGAGCACCGCGTAGCGCACGCGCGGCTCGAGTCGAGCCAAGAGGAGAGTCCACGAGCTCTCTGTCGCGGCCGGATCGCCGCACGCGACGAGAAGCGCCGAATTCGAAATTGTTGATTGCGGTTCCAACTTCCGCTCCGATCTGGAGCGAAGGAACCCGCGAGCGATGGCCGAGCCGGAAGCCCAGCCGCGTCAGGAGAGTACCAGCATAGATCAGCGGCCCCAGGGTAGGCAACTCCCAATAAGACTGGGAGCACAGCCCCCAGTAAAACTGGGGGCGCAGTTCAGTCCACGGTCATGCGACCCCGGCGCGGCGGGCGACGCGCTCGGCGGCGCGAGCCGCGTCACGGACGAGTCGAGGCAGGTCGACGCCGAGGAGGCGCCCCCCATCGACCCTCAGCTCCCCGCCAATCGCCACGTCGCGCACGCACTCGCGCCCGACCGCGAACGCCAGCAGATCGTGGAGATCGACCTGCGGCGCGACCGCGAGCTCGGGGCGATCGAGAGCGATTACGACGAGATCGCCGAGCTTCCCTACCTCGAGGCTGCCGATCTCCGCGTCGAGCGCCAGAGCTCGCGCGCCCTCGCTCGTGGCCAGACGCAGCGCATCGAGGCCCGAGAGGGCGCCCGGGCCGGCACGCAGCGCCTGCAGCTGGCCGGCGAGGCGGATCTCGCTCCAGGCGTCGAGCCTGTCGTTGCAGGCCGCGCCGTCCGCGCCGATTCCGACCGGGATTCCGGCGCGACGCATCCCGACCACGCGCGCGATCCCGGAGCCGAGCTTCAGATTGGAGCCAGGGCAGTGGACGACGCTGAACCGCCGCCGGGCGAGATCGGCCCACTGACCTGGCCGGAGCCAGACGCCGTGCGCGATGCGCAGGTCGCAGTCGAGCAGCTCGAGGTCGCGAAAGAGCTCGATCTCGTCACGGCCGCCCCAGTCGCGGCGCACGGCGGCGGTTTCGTCGCGCTGCTCGAGCGCGTGGGTGTGGATCGGCCAGCCGCGCCGGCGCGACAGCTCCACGACGCCTCGCAGCAGCTCCTCGGAACAGGAGAGGGCAAAGCGCGGATTCAGAACGTAGCGAAGTCTGCCGCCGGCCGCGCCATCGAACCGCTCGCCCAGCCGTTCGGTCTCCTCCAGGCAAGCCGCTGTCGACTCCGCGAGCCGCTCCGGCAGCCCCTCGCCGACGTCCATCAGGCACTTGCCGACGAAGCCGCGCAGCCCCGACGCCTCGATTCCCTCGAGCAGCGCCGCCGCCTCGGGACCGAGACCGATCTCCTGGATCGTCGTCGTTCCGCCGAGCAGGCACTCAGCGGCTCCGAGCCGTGCGGAGAGATAGGCGCTGTCGGCGTCGTGCGCCGCCTCGAGCGGCCAGATCCGCTCGCGCAACCAGGCCAGCAGGCGCCGCTCCTCGGCGAGCCCGCGAAAGAGTGTCTGCCCGAGGTGGAGGTGTCCTTGGATCAGACCCGGCAGCACGAGACAACCGCGTGCGTCCAGCCGCCGGACGCCCGCCGGTGCTTCGAGGCCGGTGCCGATCGCGGCGATGCGCCCGCTCTCGATTCGAAGATCGTGCCCGGCGAGAACGGTCGCGTGAGCGTCCACGGTCACCAGCGTGCCGCCAGTGACCAGGAGCGACCCACCGCTCGGAATCTCGGAATTCACTCGATCAGCATATCGGCGCGGCTCTGGCGTCCGCGCCCGGGAGAGGAGCGCAGCGCCTAACGCATCTTCTCTTCGACGAATTCGACGTGCTTGCGAACCTTAGGATCGTATTTCTTCATCCGCAGCTTCTCGGTCGTCGTCTTCTTGTTCTTGGTCGTGGTGTAGAAGTAGCCGGTGCCGGCCGAGGAGACGAGCTTGATCTTGTCGCGCATGATCGAGAGACTCCGGAGCGCCTCGCCGGTCGTCGGCGAAACGGTGAAAACTGGCGGGGCCGACGGGGCTCGAACCCGCGACCTCCGGCGTGACAGGCCGGCGTTCTAACCAACTGAACTACGACCCCGCGTCGAAACCGAGGAGCGCTGACTCGTTCGGGGCGCCTCCCGTGGTGGGAGGTGAGGGATTCGAACCTTCGACCCCCTGCGTGTAAGGCAGGTGCTCTACCGCTGAGCTAACCTCCCTCGCCCGAGCCGATGGATCTTATGGAACGCCGGCCCGGGGAGTCAATGTCAGGTGCGCGCGCTGGACTCCTTGCTCTCGCTCCGCGAGAATCGGCGGCGAGGATCGAAAAGGAGACCTCCCGATGTTCGAACTTCCCAAGCTGTCCTACGCCCACGACGCGCTCGAACCCCACTTCGATGCGCGCACCATGGAGATTCATCACGGCAAGCATCACCAGGCCTACGTGGACAACCTCAACAAGGCGGTCGCCGCCACTCCCGAGCTGGCCGGCAAGTCGCTCGAGGATCTGCTGCGCGGCATCGCCGCGGTTCCCGAGTCGGTACGCACCGCGGTCAAGAATCACGGCGGCGGCCACTCGAACCACTCCCTCTTCTGGGAGATCCTGGGAGCCGGCGGCGGCGGCGAGCCCACGGGAGCACTGGCCAGCGAGATCGCCACCACCTTCGGCAGCTTCACCGCCTTCCAAGAGAAGCTCGCTGCCGCCGCGGTCGGCCAGTTCGGTTCCGGCTGGGGCTGGCTGGTGTTGGCCGACGGCAAGCTCGAGGTCTGCGCCCGCCCGAATCAGGACAGCCCGTTGATGGAGGGCAAGCGACCGCTCCTCGGGATCGACGTCTGGGAGCATGCCTACTACTTGAAGTACCAGAACCGGCGCGCCGACTATGTGAAGGCGTTCTGGAACGTCGTGCGCTGGGAGAAAGTCGCGGCGCTGCGGAGCGCCGCCTGAGGCCGCTGCGACCGATCGCGTAGAATCGCTCGACCCGCCGGCCGACAGCGGGAGCGTGTCGCCACCTTCCCGCCGGTGTAGCTCAGAGGTTAGAGCGAGCGACTCATAATCGCTAGGTCCCTGGTTCAAGTCCAGGCACCGGCACCACAAAGCAAACAGAATCAGTCAGATAGCTTGGAGGCTTCCCGCCCGGTAGCGGGGAGCCTGGCTCCTGACCTGCACTAGCGAGCGATCTCCAGCGCCACTGCAGCTCCGCCTAGGAACCCAACTCCCATGGGGCGCTCACCGAATCGCAACGCGTCGTGTATGAAGAAATCGGCAGCGGCCGAAAAATGCCAGCGGTTCTTCTCTGTTCCCTGATCATCGAGCTCAAGAAAGATCCCATCCGAGACGATCTCGCGCTGGAACTGAAGCCTTGAGCGATCATGAATGGAGCCCGCGACAGTTCTGCTCGCCTTGCGATCCACCGTGAGATTCAGCGTACGACTCGATAGTCCAAAGACCGAGAAGCCAGGAGGTGATGCCACGCTAGCCTGACCCTCGCTGGGAAGGAACGAGTCATACTGGAACAGTGCCTTTGGCTCGAGCGCTCCGGTTGCCTCGAGGACGATCAGGGCTCCATCAGATTGATCAAAGCAGTCTCGCCCGATCCGACCGGTCATCAAGACTCGATTCGGGCTGACAACCTCGAG
>CAZPYU010000066.1:0-21736 GCA_964590905.1 uncultured Thermoanaerobaculia bacterium | reverse complement strand
CCTATCGCGCCCGTAGGCCGTGCCTTTGTACAATCGCGACATGGCCGTTCTAATGGCCGCCGAAACGACTCTCGACCCGAGCGCCGCGCCCGGCCCCTACCGGAATTCCGATTACATGGCTTTGCCGGACGAGCCCCGCTGCGAGCTGCTCTGGGGGCATCTGGTCGTGACGCCGAGCCCGCTGCGTCGGCACCAACACGTGCTCTTCGCACTCGGAGCTCGATTGCGAACGTTCGCGCTCGCGGCGGGCCACGAATGCTTGCTCGCGCCGATGGACGTGACGCTCTTCGAGCACACCGTGCTCCAGCCCGACCTCCTGCTGATCGCTCGCGATCGACGGGGCATCGCGCGCGAGCGCATCGAGGGCGCCCCCGACCTGGTGGTCGAGATCCTGTCGCCGTCGAGCGCCCGCCGCGATCGACTCGTCAAGCTGGCGCTCTACGCTCGCGGCGGCGTGCCCGAGTACTGGATCGTCGACCCGGAGGCCCAGACGATCGATTTCCTGGTCCTGCGGGCCGACGCCTACTCGGTTGCCCTGCCCGACGGGGATACCTACCGCTCGACTCGTTTTCCTGACTTCACTCTCAAGCTCGAACCGCTCTGGGACGAGATCGAGCGCACCCTCACGGGGCAGCGACCGGACTGAGGAAAACGAAGGGGACACCCGCACGCGGGTGTCCACGAATGAACTCAACAGCAGAGGAGCGTCGATCACGGCGGCTCGGCCGATCGTCCGGTCGAGCCGGCTCACGTCGAGCTCGATGCCGTCAGATCGTGGAGCAGCTATTCGGCGACTGGTCTTCGCAGAAGTCGTTAGAGCTCAGATTGCACTCGCAGCCGGCCTCCCAGTCAGAGCTGTAGTAGCAGTCGCCGTGGCTGAGATGGTTCGAGAGGTTGGAGTTCTTGATGTTGATGGTGATGTACTTCTCCTGGTTCCCGTCGTACTGGTGCTTGTGGCAGACCGTCGTCTTCTTCGGGTTGCTGAGAAGCTCGGGCTCGAGGACGAGCCCGTCGGCCACCGGGGTCGGCAGGGCGAAGGCCGCCGGTGACGCCGGCAGGTTGACGGGGGTCATCGCCGCGGCAGCGAGGCCGGCACAGGCGACGACGGCGAACAGCGCGAAAGCCAAGACCTTCTTCATGATCGGGCCCTCCTCGGGGCGGGGTTGAAATCGCCCGATTCTGGCCCAAGCGCCACCCTTTCCTTGTGAAGTAGTTCACTCTGCCGGGTGCGACAAGGGGACACCCGCACGCGGGTGTCCCCGCATCGATCAGCGGGCGGCGGCCGGCGAAGGATCGCCGGGCACGCCGCCCGAAGCCGATGCCCGAACTCCGACTACTCGTTACAGGACGATGGGGCGCTGGTGTCGCAGGTGTCGCCCTCTGACGACGACGGGCAGCAGTTCTGCCCCCCCGCTTCGGGGCTGGCGTAAACGCAGTCGCCGTGATTCAGGTGCCGCTGCAGGTCGCCGCTCTTGATGCGAATCGTGACGTACGGCCGGTCGAGCACGTCGTCGTTGTTGACGTGGCAGAGCGACACCTTCGCGGCCGCGAGCGGCGCCACCGTTGACTGCTCGACTGACTGCTCGACCAGGGCCAACGGCGCGAAGTTCACCGGCGCCAAGGCCGCCGATGCGACCCCTGCCGTGGCGATCAAGACGAAAAGCGCGAGACCGAGAATTCTCTTCATTGCTTCATCCTCCGACTACGATTGCGGGCTGCACCCGAGATGGATGTCCCGTGAGTAAAGCAGACACCCGCGTGCGGGTGTCCCCGAATCCAGCCCGAGCGCGGCTTCAGCCGCCGACTTCGGGATCGCCGTTGGCGTCGCAGAGCAGGTCGGAGTCGCGGTCCACCTGCAGGCAGCGCTGGCCGATCTCGCTGCCGTCGGACACCAGGCAGTCGCCGTGGCGGTCGTGCGCGTTGTAGGCGCCGCTCGAGACGCGGATGACCACCGGTACCGTGATGCCCTCGATCAGGCCGCGATCGAGATGGCAGAAGCTGATCAGATCGGCGGCCGGATCGATCGGCCGCGCCGACTTCGCGACTTCGAACTCGGTGGGAGTCAGGGCCGCGGCGAAGGCGGCGACGCCCGCCACCAGCACCAGGATTCCGATGAATTGAATCGTCTTCACGTTGCGCTCCTCTCTAGAGTGCAAGGAGATCTTCGCGGAGCGCGACGCGCCTGCCAATGAACCGCCTTACAGCACGAAGGAAACTTGCTTCACACCCAAACAGCTCGGGCGACCGTCGGCGTGAGGATCGCCGGCGCGAATAGACTGCCTCGGATGAGCTTCCTCGCCGCGGTCTGTCAGCTGACCTCGACGTCGGACGCCGAGCGCAACCTGCGCGAGGCCGAGACGCTGATCCGTGAGGCGTCGGCGGCCGGAGCTGTGCTCGTTGCGACGCCCGAGAACACCAACTTCTTGGGACCGCATGCCGAAAAGGTACGCCGCGCCGAGTCGCTTGACGGGCCGACCTGCGCACACTTCGCGACGCTGGCGCGCGAGCTCTCGATCCATCTCCTCCTGGGCTCGTTCAACGAGCGCAGCGAGGTGCCGGATCGCTGCTACAACACGAGCATCCTCTTCGCCCCCGACGGCAAGCTCCTGGCGGTCTATCGCAAGATCCACCTCTTCGACGTCGACGTTCCGGGCGGCGTCGCCTTTCGCGAATCGGATTCTGTCGTCGCCGGTGACGAGATCGTCGTGGCGTCGACGGCGCTCGGCGCGCTCGGTCTCTCGATCTGCTACGACCTGCGCTTCGGCGAGCTCTACTCCACGCTCGTCGCGCGCGGAGCGCAGCTGATCGCGATTCCGTCGGCGTTCACCGCCGTCACCGGCCAGGCGCACTGGGAGACGCTGGTGCGGGCCCGCGCCATCGAAACGCAGTGCTGGGTGCTGGCCCCAGGCCAGGTCGGCCATCATGACGACGGCGGCTTGAAGGAGAGCCACGGCCACTCGATGATCGTCGATCCGTGGGGAGCGATCGTCGCCGAAGTGGAGAAGGGGATCGGCTTTGCTCTGGCCGAAATCGACCTCGATCGGGTGACCCAGGTACGAGCCGCGATTCCGATCGCGCAGCATCGGAGAAGCTCTCGATGAAGCGGTGTCTGCTGCTCCCGCTAGTCCTCGTCGGCGCGACGAGCGCCCCTGCGGCGCCGGTGCCACTGGCCGCTCCTGACCTGGCCGCCGCCGAGACGGAGTTCGCTGCGGCCTTGGCGGCGCAGAAGGCGGGCGACATACCCGGCTACCGCGCCGGAATCGAACGCGCCGCCGAGCGTCTCCCCGATCCGACCCGTCTCCTCTACCGGCTTGCGGCGGCACGTCTCGCCGACGGCGATCGCGTCGGCGCTCTCGCCGCTCTCGCGCGCCAGATCGACGCCGGCTTCGTGCGCGACCCCCGCGGCGACGCGCAGTTCGCGTCGCTCGACGGCGATCCCGAGCTCGAACGGCTGATGGCGCGGATGGACGATCTCGCCGAGCCGGTGGTCCAGTCGCTCGAGCTCTTTCGGATCGCCGAGACCGGCGCGCTCTTCGAGGGAATCGCCCGCCACCCCTTCGACAGCACCTACTTCCTCTCTTCGGTGCATCGTCGCAAGATCGTGCGGCGCGCGGAGAACGGCACGACCTCCGATCTGGTTGCCTCCGGAGATCACGGCCTCGCCGCCGCGCTCGGCCTGGCAGTCGATCGCGAGCGGCGCCTGCTCTGGATCGTCTCCGCAGGACTGCCGCAGGCCGCCGGCTTGCGCGACGACGAGCGCGACAAGAGCGCGCTTCTCGCCGTCGATCTCGACTCCGGCGAGCTGCGGCGCAAGGTCGAGGCACCGCCCGGCAAACGCTGGTGGAACGATCTCGTCCTGAAGCGCGACGGCACGATCTTTGTCAGCGACTCGGGCTCGGCGTCGATCGCGCGCATCGCACCCGACGGCACCGTTTCGCCCGTCGTCGAGAACGTCGGGCTACGGTCACCTGGAGGTCTCGCCCTCTCCGAGGACGAGCGGCTCCTCTACGTCGCCGACTGGACAAACGGCCTAGCAGTCGTGAATCTCGCGGCGATGCAGCTCGCCTGGCTGCGCCCGCCGCCCGGCGCGACACTCCTTGGCATCGACGGCCTGCGCCGCGTCGGCAGCTCGCTGATCGCGATTCAGAACGGCGTCGTTCCGCACCGCATCACGCGCTTCGAGCTCGCCGGAGATGGCCTCTCGGTGTCGTCAGCGCAGGTCCTGGAGCGCGCCGTACCGGGCTGGGACGAGCCGACCCTCGGTATCGTGGTCGACGGCGCGCTCGTCTACGTCGCCAACAGCCAGTGGCCCAAGTTTGGAGAAGACGGCCAGACGCCCGATGCGGCCACTCTCCAGCCGACCGCCATCCGCCGCCTGCCGCTCACGCCCTAGCCGCCCGCGGCGGCTGCGTAGTGAGAGGCGCCTAGATCCTTCGCTTCGCTCAGGATGACAAGCGCAGCGTTCGAGATCACAAGCACAGCGTCCGGTCGATTTCGGTGCAGGCTGTCGTCCTGAGCGCGAGCGAAGGACCTCGACCACGAACGCTGCGATGGGCACACAGCTCTGTGACGGCGCGCCGGACAGTTGACGGGTGTCATTTCCTGCGACAAACTGACACCTATGGTCAAGACCCAGGTCTATCTGCGCGAGGAGGAGCTCGCAGCCCTTCACGACGCGGCGCGCAACTCGGGTCGAAGTGTCGCCTCGCTCGTTCGGGAGGCCGTCCAGGAGCGCTGGATCAGCGTTGAGTACCGCGGCCCCATCGCGCTCTGGCGGGGCCCAGTGCGCTGGCAATCGAGCGAGCACGACCGGATCTACGACGCGCCCTGATGCGGGTCGGCGAGATTGTGTTCGTCGACACCGGCGCCTGGGCCGCCCTCGCTCTGGCAGGTGACGCGCTGCACGAGCGCGCCGTCGCCGCTTGGCAGCTACTCGATCGGCAGGGCGCGCGGCTGCGCTCGACCATCCCCGTCCTGCTGGAAACCTTCACCTTCCTCGATCGTGTCGCAAGCCGCGAAACGGCACTCGTCTGGCGCGACGAGATACAACGTCTGCCGCGTTTCGCGCCGTTGGTCGTCACCAAGCGGGATCTCGACGACGGCTGGCGTTGGCTCGAGCGCCGCGAGCTGCACAAGCTCTCCGCCGTCGACGCCACCAGCTTCGCTGTGATGCGCCGCCTGCGCATCCGCCGTGCCTTCACCTTCGACCACCACTTCGCCACCGCCGGCTTTTCGCTCGTCGGCTGAAGCGAAGCGACGCGGTGGGCTCGGCGCTACTGCCCGCCCAGGATCAGCGGCAGGCCGTCTTTGCCGGAGCCGATCACGATCACCTTGGCGTTGGCGCTCTTGGCGATCTCCATCGTGGCCTCGATCCCCTTCCACTTGAGGAGCTGATCCGAGATCCCGAGGCTGACGATCTTCTGGAAATCGGCGATGCCTCCCGCTTCGATTCGCTTGCGGTCGGCCTCCTGTTTCTCCTTGAGCAGCACGAACTCCATGCGCTGGCTCTCCTGCTCGGCCGAGAGCTTCTCTTCGATCGCCTGTGCCAGACGCTGGGGAAGCCCGATTCGCCGCAGCGGCGTCGATTCGACAGTCACGCCGCGCGGCTCGACCAGCTTGCGGGCAGCGAAGAATGCTAGAACGACTACGGCGAGAGCGACGAGGAAGAGCATGGTGACTCCTTTCGTGGAGACCGCCGAGGCTGGCACCGGGTGCGACGAAAGTTTGGAACCGCCGATGCCGTCCTGGAGGGGTCATGGACATCGCCCGCTCACCTTCCTGGAGGTGCCTGTGTACAATCGCCAGATGGCCGTCCACTACGAGACTGAGCTACAGTTCGGCCTCGCCTCGATCCTCGGTCCCTACCGCGAGGCCGACTACTGGCAGCTCCCCGACGAGCCGCGCTGCGAGCTCCTCTACGGGAGCCTGGTCTTGACCCCCTCGCCGGTCGTTCGGCACCAGCATGTCGTCGTGCACCTGCTGCAGATCCTTCACGGACACGCCCGCAAGGGAGAGGGTCTGGCTCTGGTCGCTCCTCTCGACGTGCGCCTCGCCGACCACTCCATTGTCCAGCCCGATCTGATCTTCGTCTCGGCAGAGCGTCGCGAGATCTTGCGCGAGCGCATTTTCGGCGCCCCCGATCTGCTGGTCGAAGTCCTCTCGCCCTCCACCGCGAGACGCGACCTGGGCGAGAAACTCAAGCTCTACGCCGAGTCGGCCGTGGCCGAGTACTGGCTCGTCGATCCCGAGGGCGAAACCTTCGAGTTCCTCGAAAACCGCGACGGCGTCTTCGTCGTGCGCCTGCCCGAGGACGGCATCTATCGCTCGCGCGTCGTCGCCGGCCTCACCCTCGACCTCGAGGCGTTCTGGCGCGAATTGCCGCGGTAGCTCCTCGATCTGAAAGATTGGACACCGACATGCCGTCCTGGGTGAGCCATGACGCTCTTCCGGAACCTTCCGAGGAGGCACCTGTGTACAATCCCGCCGTGGCCGTCGTCCTCGAGGTCGAACCTCCCGCGCAGCTGCTGTCCACTCCTGGGCCGTATCGCAAGGCCGACTACCTCGCGCTTCCGGACGAGCCGCGCTGCGAGCTGCTCGCGGGATATCTCGTCGTGACGCCGAGCCCGCTCTACCGCCACCAGCACGTGCTTCTGGCGCTGGCTACCCGGTTGCGTGCGTTCGCGCTGGCGACGGGGCACGACCTCTTGATCGCGCCGATGGACGTCACGCTGTTCGATCACACTGTGCTCCAGCCGGACATTCTGCTGATTCACCGGGAGCGACGCGAGATCGTTGCGGGTCGCGTCGAGGGGCCACCCGATCTGGTGATCGAAGTGCTCTCGCCGTCGACCGGTCGTCGCGACCGCTTCGTCAAGCTGGCACTCTACGCCCGTGCCGGAGTCGCCGAGTACTGGATCGTCGATCCTGCCACCCAGACGATCGACTTTCTCTTCCTGCGCGACGACTCCTACACGGTGATGCTACCGGCAGAGAACCGCTACCTGTCGCAGCGATTCTCCGGCTTGATGCTCGACCTCGACGAGCTCTGGGACGAGATCGATCGCGCCATCACCGGACGCCTGCCGGGCTGAGCCCCCACTCTTACCGGCCGAGCAGCTCGGCCAGAATCTCGACGCCGCGCAACGCGCGCTCGGGCTCGACGGCCGTGTAGCAGAGCCGCAGGTGAGTCGGATACGGACCGAAGCTCGGGCCCGGAGCGACGAGAAGGCCGCGTTCTACGGCGCGCTCGAGGAGCGTCTCGAGCGGTTGGCCGTCCAGCTCGCGCGCGACGTCGAAGAAGAGGAAGGTCGATCCCTCGGGAGCAGGCAGGCCGAGACGTCGCGCGGCTCGGGTGCCGGTGTCGGCGTACTGCTCGCGCGCCGAGCGAGCCCAGGCGTCGCCCGGCCCGGCGAGCGCGGCGATCGCCGACAACTGCGCCGCGGTCGGAGTCGAGTAGAAGGTGTGGGTCGAAACCTTGCGTAGCTCGCTCATGACGCGGGCCGGTCCGACGATGTAGCCGCACCGGTTGCCGGCGACGCCGTAACACTTCGAGAAAGTCTGAGCGAGAAACGTCCGGTCGGGCGCCAACGGCAGCGCGCGCACGTGCTCGCCGGCGTAGACGAACGCCTCGTAGGCCTCGTCGCTGATCACCCAGAGGTCGCGACGCGCCGCCCAGGAGACGAGCGCTTCGACCCAGGAGCGCGGCAGTAGGCGTCCAGAAGGGTTGTTGGGCGTCGAAAGATAGAGCGCGACGGTGCGGTCGCCGCATCGCTCCTCGACAGCGGCAACCGCTCCCGCGGCCGAATCCACTTCGCCCGCTAGAACCGGTACCGCCACTGGCGTGCCGTGAAACGAGGTCACGATGCCGGCGATGAGCGGCCAGTACGGCGCTAGGACGAGCACCTCGTCGCCCGGCGCGAGGAGGGCGCCCGCCAGGGCGCCGAGCCCACCCGTGGCGCCCGCGGTCACCAGCACGTTCTCGCGTTCGAGCGGCAGCCCGGTCTGGGCGCGCTCGCGCTCGACGATCGCGTCGAGGAGAAGCGGCAGCCCGTGCACCGAAGAGTAGCGGTGCATTCCGGGATGCTCGGCGACGCGGAGATCCTCCATCCGGGTGCCGACCGGTGGCTCCATCCAGGTGTCGCCGACGTGCAAGGGATAGCTCTCGCCGGGAAAACGCTCGAGTCGAGCCGCCAGCGTCGAGTAGACCGACGCGGAGATCGCCCGCAGGTGGGGGGCGACTTGGGGGGCGCGCGGCATCCGATCGAGCTCGAAAAGAGTGGCGAACTCTACCGCCTCCGATAGGCTGCGCGAGTGCCTCCGCTAGCCTGGAATCTGCTCGGTCTGGCTCTCTTCCTCTTCATTCCGCTGGTGCTCTTCCTCTTCGTCGCTCACCCCGAGCCGGTCGCTGTGAGCCTCGGCGCTGGCGTCTTCCTGATGCTCGGCCACCGTTTCCTGGCGCGGCCGTACATGGAGCGCGTGCGAGAGCGAAAGTGCGTCTGGTGCAATCGCTTTCTCGCCGAGGGCAGCGGGCGCTCGTGGGTCGGTGTCGCGGTGGGAGACAGCGAGGTCGACTTCGTCGCCTGTAGCGGCCATGCCGAGCCCGCACGGCGCCTCTTCGCCTGGCTCGATCGCCTCCGCCTGCCGCTCCGCCTCGGCATCGGGGCGCCGCTGGTCGCTTTGCTCGCCGCGCTCGCCGCCGCGGCGACCGGCGATACGCGTTTCGCCGCCGTCGCCACCGATCTCTTTCGGCTGCTCGTCGGACTCACGGTCCAAATCGCCGCGCTCGGTTCGTCCCGCGGCAGCGTCGAACCGTCACCCGAAAAGGCTGGGGGCACGGTACCGCGCGCGACCTTCCCGCTGCACAACTTCGCGCTGCTCGGCATTCGCAACATCTTGTGGATCTTCAGGTTGGTCGGCCTCTGGTGGATCGTCGCCGGTGGCCACGCCCTGTTCACTCGGCTTGTTTGAGCTGAACCTTCGCCCGCTCTTTGCGTATCTCCTCCGGACCTTCCAACCGGAGGACTCTCGATGCGCACCAGCTCGCTCACCCTCGCCGTCGTGCTCGTCAGTGCCAGCAGGTCAGAGCTCGCCGCTCAGAACATCTCCCAGCCCCCGTCGGGAGACAATCAGAAGGCCGCGGTCAGCCAGTGGATCGGCCCGGTCGAGCTCACCGTGACCTATTCGAGCCCTGACGTCCACGCCCCCGACGGCAGCGACCGGCGCGGCAAGATCTGGGGTCAGCTCGTCCCCAACGGCTACGCCAACCTCGGCTTCGGAACTTGCGGCGACAAGTGCCCCTGGCGAGCGGGGGCCAACGAGAACACAGTCTTTCGCACCTCGCATCCGATCGAAGTCGAAGGCAAACCGTTGGCTGCGGGCAGTTACGGGCTGCACATGCTGCCGGGCGAGAGCGAGTGGACGATCATCTTCTCGAACAACTCCACCTCCTGGGGGAGCTTCACCTACGTCGAATCCGAGGATGCCCTGCGCGTCCAGGTGGCGCCGAGGAAGGGCGAATTTCGCGAGTGGCTGACCTACGAGTTCGCCGACCGCAAGCCGGACCGCGCCCGGCTCGAGCTCGCCTGGGAGGAGCTCGCCATACCGATCTCGATCGTCGTGCCGAACGTCAACGAGCTCTATTTCGAACGGATCTCCCGCGAGCTCCGCGACTCGCCCGGCTTCACTTGGCAGAGCTGGAACCAGGCGGTCCAGTTTCTCCTCCAGTCCAAGATCCATCTCGACACCGCCAAGGCGTGGGCCGACATCGCCGTCTCCACGCCGTTCATCGGTCAGGAGAACTGGTCGACGCTTTCGACGCTCTCTCAAGTCGAAGAAGCCCTGGGCCACGCTGTCGAAGCCAAGGCGGCGATGGACCGGGCGATTGCCCATCCCACCGCGGATCCGGTCTCGATCCACGTCTTCGCCCGCCAGTTGATGACCGCGGGCAAGAAGGACGAGGCGATCAGGATCTTCGAGCTCAACGCGAAGAAGTATCCCGGGAAGTGGCCGGTCGAGGTCGGCCTGATGCGAGCTCACGCCGCGCAGGGGAAGGCCAAGCAGGCGATCGCGCACGGCAAGCTGGCGCTCGCCTCGGCCCCCGACGACGGCAACAAGCAGAACCTCGAACAGCTCCTAGCGCGACTCGAGAAGGGCGACCTGGCGATCAACTGATCGCCGCGCCGTTCGCGTCCGCGCCGGCGCAACCAGCGGAGCGCCGAGGAGCCGGGAGCCGTGGCGGCGCCCGGCTCCTGGTCGCTCTCCGCTAGAATTCGTCGCTCCGGCGAGCTCTGGCTCTCGTCGCGAAAGGGAGTGCGGATGGCGACGAAGACCCCAATCACGGTGGCCCACGGCGACGGTATCGGTCCCGAGATCATGGCCGCGACGCTGGCCGTCCTCGACGCCGCCGGAGCGGCGCTCGAGATCGAAACGATCGCGATCGGCGAAGCGGTCTACCGACAGGGACATCTCTCGGGAATCGAACCGGCCGCCTGGGAGTCGCTCCGCCGCACCCGCGTCTTCCTCAAAGCGCCGATCACCACGCCGCAGGGGGGCGGTTTCAAGTCGCTCAACGTCACGGTGCGCAAGACGCTGGGGCTCTACGCCAACATCCGTCCCTGCGTCGCCTACCACCCGTTCGTCGAGACCAAACACCCCGGCATGGACGTCGTCGTCGTGCGCGAGAACGAAGAAGACACGTACGCCGGGATCGAGCATCGCCAGACCGAAGAGGTCGTCCAGTGTCTCAAGCTGATTAGTCGCCCGGGGTCGGAGAAGATCGTGCGCTACGCCTTCGACTACGCGCGGCTCTACGGTCGCAAGCGGGTGACCTGCTTCATGAAGGACAACATCATGAAGCTGACCGACGGGCTCTTCCATCGCATCTTCGACGAGATCGGAGCTGAGTACCCCGAGATCGAGAAGGAGCACTGGATCGTCGACATCGGCGCCGCGAAGCTCGCCGACACGCCCACCGTCTTCGACGTGATCGTCATGCCGAATCTGTACGGCGACATCCTCTCCGACGTCGCGGCGCAGATCGCCGGGTCGGTCGGCCTCGCCGGTTCCGCCAACATCGGCGAAACGATCGCGATGTTCGAGGCGATTCACGGATCCGCGCCGCGGCGCGCCGGGCAGAACCTCGCCAACCCTTCGGGACTCCTCCACGGCGCCATCTTGATGCTGGTCCACATCGGCCAGCCCGAGGTCGCGGAGCGCGTTTACAACGCTTGGGCGAAGACGATCGAGGACGGCGTCCACACCTACGACATCTTCGCTGAGGGAGTCTCGAGCGCGAAGGTCGGCACGCGCGAGTTCGGAGAAGCAGTGATCGCGCGCCTCGGCCAGAAGCCGCAGACGTTGAAGCCGGCGAGCTATCGCAACGCGCCGCAGCAGCGCGGGCGTGCCGCCACCGCAGCCGCCGCAGCCAGCGCACCCCGCCGTGCGCGCAAGGTGATGACCGGAGTCGACGTCTTCCTCGACTGGACCGGCGGCGCACCGGACGAGCTGGGGAGCCGCCTCGGCGAGCTCGGCGCCGACGGCCTCGAGCTGCGCTCGATCAGCAATCGCGGCACCCAGGTTTGGCCGAACGGTTCGCCCGAGACGTTCTGCACCGATCACTGGTGCTGCCGCTTCCTCGCCGCCGAAACCGAGCGCGCCATCTCGCACGCCGAGATCATCGCGCTCCTCGAACGGATCCACGCCGCCGGCTTCGATTTCGTCAAGACCGAGTCGCTCTGCACTTTTGACGGCGTGCGCGGCTACTCCGCGGGCGGCGAGTAGTTGGCGACGCCGATTCCCGCCAATCGCGCCCGCTTCACCGTCGCCGAGCTCCTCGCCGCGACCGGCGGACGCGCGCTCGATCTCGACGCCGAGCGCGCCCTGACCGGCGTCGCGACCGACTCGCGCACGGCGCTGCCCGGCGGGCTCTTCGTCGCCCTCGTCGGCGCCAGCCAGGACGGTCACTCCTACGTCGAAGCGGCGCGCCAGCGCGGCGTCGTGTCGCTCGTCGCCGCCGGTCGCGAATTGGACGGCCAGCGTATCGAGGTCGACGACACGCTGGTGGCGCTGGGAGAGATCGCCCGCTACTTCGTCGCGCGCCAAACGACCGCTCGCCAGGTGCCGGTACTGACGATCGGCGGCGCCGCCGGCAAGACCACGACCAAGACTCTCGCCGCCGCCGCCGTCGGAGCGCTCTACGGCGAGACGCTGGTGACGGCGGGCAACCTGAACAACCGGATCGGCGTACCGATGACCCTCCTGACCCTCGCTCCCGAGCACCGCGCCGCTGTCCTCGAGTGCGGCACTAGCGAGAAGGGGGAGATCGCGATGTTGGGGGCGATCGCGCGGCCCGACGTGGCGATAGTCACCAATGTCGGCATCGAGCACAGCGCTGGCCTCGGCAGCCTCGTCGAAATCGCCGACGAGGAGGCCGATCTATTTGACGCCGCGAGCCGCGCCGGGGTCACATCCGCCGACGAACCGCTGCTCGTCGAGCGCCTCGTGCACGCGAGTGTCGCGACCAAGCTGCTCTTCGGTTCGAATCCGGCGTCCGACCTGAGGATCGTCGACCGAACCGTCGACGACAGTGGAACGACCAAAGTGGTTCTTCACCTCGGGGAGACGATCTCTGGCCAGCGTCCCGGCGTCGACCTGATCGTCTCGACGCGACTCCTCGGGCCTGCAGCGGCGAGCAACGTGGCGGCGGCGCTGTGCGCGACGCTGGCTCTCCTCGGGCGCCCCGCGCGCGCCGAGGAGCTCGAAGTCGCGGCGGCGGCCCTGGGCGAGGTCGCGGCCGTACCGGGACGCATGGCGCTCCTCGAGATCGCGGGAGTCTGCGTGCTCGACGACAGCTACAACTCGAATCCCAAGTCGGTGGCCGCAGCGCTTTCGACCGCGACCGAAATCGCCCGCCGCCGCGGCGCCCGGCTCCTGCTCGCTCTGGGCGACATGCTCGAGCTGGGCGAGCTGTCGTTTCCGGAGCACCGCCGGATGCTTATCGAGGCGAGCGCTTGCGGAGCTGCGATGCTCGTACTGGTCGGCGAGGAGTGTGCCCGCGGCTGGTCGGGTGCCAGCCTCGCCACTCCGTTTCGTTGGTATCCCGACTCCGCCGCCGCCGCTGAATCGATCGCGGAGCTCGTGCGGCCAGGCGACGTGCTCCTAGTCAAGGGCTCACGTGGAATCCGCATGGAACGCCTGATCGAAGCCTTGGACGCCTGACCCTGTTCTTTCCGTCTTTTCCCTTCTATGGAAGTCTTGGTCTTGGACCTTGATAGGAGCGCTTCCCGATGAGCTCGAATCCGAGTCCGAAAGTCGGCATCGTGATGGGCAGCAAGAGCGACTGGGAGGTCATGTCCGAGGCGCAGAAGATCTGCGTCGAGCTCGCGATCCCCTGCGAGGCGCGGGTGCTCTCTGCCCACCGCACCCCCGACGAAGCGCTGGCCTACGCCGCCGGCGCGGCCGAGCGCGGACTCCAAGTGTTGATCGGCGGTGCCGGTGGCGCCGCGCACCTGTGCGGTGCGCTGGCCGCGAAGTCGCTGCTGCCGGTCCTCGGCGTTCCGATCGACTCGTCGGCACTGCACGGCCTCGATGCCCTGCTGGCGACCGTGCAGATGCCGAAAGGGGTACCGGTCGGAACTCTGGCGATCGGCAAGGCGGGCGCCGCGAACGCCGCCCTCCTCGCCGCCGAGATCCTGGCGCTCAGCGACTCCGCACTGCGAGCCCGGCTCGCTGCCTGGCGCGAAGCGCGCCGGCAGGAGTCGCTCGCGCAGACGCTGCCTCCCCCCTGAGGGGGCCGCCTTCAGGCTGTCCCCTCAGCCCGCTCCTGCTCCCACGCCGTAGCGCTCGCGCAGGACGCGCCGATGGTGGAGCTCGTGCCCGGCGACGATCCAGCCGAGCGCTCGCACCGTGACTTGGATTCCGCTCGCCTCGCCGCTCGAAAGCCACTCTTCCGGTGCGAACGAGCGGAAGAGATGCAACGTGGCGCCGCGCACGGCGCGAAACTCGTCGATCAGGTCGGCGAAGCGGCGCTCGCCGGCGTGCGCGTGCGGAAGCCAGGCCTCCTGATCGAACGACGCAAGCGGCGTGGGATCGCCGCGGCCGAAGCGCAGCGCACGATAAGCGAAGACCCGCTCGCTGTCGTTGACGTGGGCAACGACCTCCGCAATCGTCCATTTTCCTGGCACGTAGGCAAAGCTCGTCTTGGCCTCCGGAACCGAGCGCCACAGGCCGACCGCGCGCTCGCCTTCGCGTTCGAGCGTTTCGACGATGTCGCCCTCCGGAACCTCACCGACGTAGCCGACGTGGAACTCGCCGTATTCGCCTCGCTCGGGCCGGATCGTCCACGGCTGGTGCATCGCTATCGCTCCTCGCTCCCCGGCCAGATTCTGCCAGAACGGGTCGGCGGAGCGCGCGCGGCGACCGCCTCGAGACTGTCCCCTGAGCGCACGGGCTAGAATCGGATCCGTCCCGCCACCGGGAGAGGAGGTCTCAGCTTGGCCGATACGGCCGCACCTCTGAAGAAAGACGAAGCCGTTCTGCGCTTTCATCTCGCGGTGCAGCGCAATCGGCTCGCCGTCATGCTCCTCATGGGGGGCCTGGCCGCGGTCGGGAAGTATCTCGGCTTCCTCGATTTTTCGTGGTGGATCTGGGGCCTGCTGGTCTCGGTCTGCGTGGCATCCTTCGCGATCGTCAGCGCCCTCTACCGTCGGCATCCGTCGGTGAGCGACCGCAGTTCGCTCGACCTCGGCTGGATGACGTTCGACATCGCTCTCATCAGCGGCTCGGTCTGGGCGATCCGCGACTCGTCGTCCCTCTGGCTGATCTGGTATCTGACCAATGCCTGCGCCGCCGCCTTCATCTCCGGGCGCCGGGCCGCGCACTACGTTCTCGCGGCGAGCGGCGCCGCCTACCTCCTGGTGCTCGTCTCACTGGGCCGGATTCGAGGGCTCGATGCCGAGCTCGTCGCCGCTCTGGGGCGCCTGACGCTCCTCTTGAGCGCCGGCTACTTCATGATCCGCGGCATCGCCGACCTGCGCGAAAAGCGGATCCAGATCGCGGCCCTCAACGACGAGAGCTCGAACCGTTTGCTCGAGCTGCAGAACCTGGCGACAGAGCTCGACCGGCGCGGCCGAGCGCTCTCGGAGGCGAACTTCCGCGCCCAAGAAGCGAGTCGCGCCAAGAGTCAGTTCCTCGCCAACATGAGCCACGAGCTGCGCACCCCGCTCAACTCGATCATCGGCTTCTCCGAGATTCTCGGCACCAAGCTCGAAGGCACGATCGAACCGCGCTTCACGAAATTTCTCCACAACATTCTGGGCAGCGGGCGCCATCTCCTGAGCCT
Source organism: uncultured Thermoanaerobaculia bacterium (assembly GCA_964590905.1). Lineage (GTDB taxonomy): Bacteria > Acidobacteriota > Thermoanaerobaculia > Multivoradales > JAGPDF01 > JACTMI01. The sequence continues at coordinate 6,399 of CAZPYU010000066.1, read as the reverse complement.
GATCAACGACATCTTGGACCTCTCGAAGATCGAGGCCGGGAAGATGGAGCTGGCGCTCGAGCCGATCTCGCTCGGCGACCTGGCGCGCGGAGTCGAGAGCGTCATGCACAGCATCGCGGCCCGCAAGGGGATCGCCATCGAGCTCGAAGTCGCGAGCGATCTGCCGCCGGTCGTCGCCGACGCGCCGCGGCTCAAGCAGATCCTCTACAACCTCGCCTCCAACGCGATCAAGTTCTCGCCCGAAGGCAAATCGATCGCGATCCGCGTTCGCCGGGCGAGCAAAGAAGCTTCGCCCCTGGCAATCGACAGCGTCGTCCTCGAGGTCGAAGATCACGGCGTCGGCATCCGCCCCGAAGATCAAGGGTTGATCTTCGACGAGTTCCGGCAGGTCAACGGTGACACGACGCGCAACATGGGCGGCACCGGCCTGGGGCTGACCTTGGTCAAGCGCTTCGCCGAGATGCACGGCGGGCTGATCGAAGTCGATTCCGAGGTCGATCGCGGCAGTATCTTCCGCGTCATCCTGCCGGTCGACGCCTCGCGCGCCCTTGACCGCAGCGCCGAGGCCGTGCGCCCAGTCTTATTGGGCGACGAGGTGAGCTCGGAGGTGCGCTCGTCCGAAGCGCCGCTCGTCCTGGTGGCCGAGGACGACGACGAGTTCTTCGCCACCCTGGCTCGCGACCTCGAGCGCTCCAACTATCGCGTCGCCCGTGTCGCCCGCGGCGACGAAGTCATCGGCGCGGTTCGCCAGAAGAGGCCGGCGGCGATCGTGCTCGATCTCGTGCTGCCGGTGCGCGACGGCTGGGAGGTGTTGAAGGAGCTCAAGGCGACGCCCGAGACCGCCGAGATTCCGGTGCTGATCGTCAGCATCGTCGCCAACCACGAGCTCGGCCTGGCGCTCGGTGCCGACGAATACTTCTTGAAGCCGCTCGACCGCAAGGGCTTTCTCGGTCGCCTGCGCGAGCTCGTTCCAGCCGACGTCGACGTGCGGCCGCGAGTCTTGGTGATCGACGACGATCCGCAGGTCCACGACTACCTAGGGCTCGAGCTCGCGGAGGCGGGCTACGAGGTGCTCGCGGCGCACGACGGCCGGGGCGGCTTGAAGGCCGCTGCGGCGACGCGACCGGCGCTGATCGTGCTCGATCTGACCATGGAGGGGATGGACGGCTTCCGCGTCGCCTCACAGCTGCAGGCGCAGCACGAGACGGCGCACATTCCGATCGTCGTTTTCACTTCGAAAGAGCTCGACGCCAGCGATCGCCGTCGGCTCGCCGGAACGACTGCCGCGGTATTGAGCAAATCGCCCGAGGATCGGCACCGGCTCCCCGAGGTGATTCGCGAGCTGGAGGAGCGGCGCAGGATGCGCAAGGAGAGCCATGCGCGCGTGGGTGGTTGAGGACAACGACCAGAACTTCGAGCTCGTCGAGTTCCTGCTCCTCGAGGCCGGCTGGGAGGTCGAGCGGGCCAGCGACGGCGCGGAGTTCGAGCGCCTGCTCGCGAGCGTTGCGCCCGATGTCCTGCTCCTCGACATGAACCTCCCAGACAGCTCCGGGCTCGATCTCGTCGCCCACCTGCGCGGCATCGAACGGTTCCAACGGCTTCCGGTCGTCGCGGTGACGGCCCACGCCATGCGGGGCGATCGCGAGCGCTGTCTCGCCGCCGGCTGTGATGCCTACCTCTCGAAGCCGATCGACCCCGGGACCTTCCTCGATCAGGTCGAATCGGCGCTGGGAGCGCGCAAGACATGAGAGCCCGCGAACCGGTCCGCGTGCTCGCGGTCGACGACCAGCCCGAGAACCTGGAACTGCTCTCGGCGATCCTCGAAGAGGAGGATATCGAGGTCGACCTCGCCACCGACGGCCTCGAGGCGCTCGCGGCCGTGGAGCGTCGCCTGCCGCACGCGATCCTGCTCGACGTCATGATGCCGCGCCTCGACGGCTTCGAGGTCTGTCGGCGTCTCAAGGGGCGGCGTCCGACCTGTTTCGTGCCGATCATCTTGCTGACCGCGCTCTCCGACACCGACAGCAAGGTGCGCGGTCTCGAATCGGGCGCCGACGACTTCCTCAACAAGCCGTTCCATCGTCTCGAGCTCGTCAACCGATTGCGCTCGTTGCTACGCATCCGCTCGCTGCGCGACCAGCTGGATTCGACCGAGTCGGTCATCTTCAGCATGGTCGAGCTGCTCGAGGGCAAGGACTCGCGGACCAAGAACCACTCCTTACGCGTGGCGGCGCTCGCCGGCGCGACGGCGCGCCGCCTGGAGCTCGGTCCGCGCCGCCTCCAGGATCTGCTCTGGGGGGCGCTGCTCCACGACATCGGCAAGCTTGGCGTCCCCGAGCGGATCTTGCGCAAGTCCGAAACTGAGCGCACGCCGGACGAGCAGCGCTTCTTCGAGAGCCATCCCGAGCTCGGCCGCCGAATCCTGGCGCCCATCGCTTCGCTCGCGCGCGCCGTCGAGATCGTCGCAGCTCACCACGAGCGCCGCGACGGCCACGGCTATCCGCGTCAACTGGACGGCGACAGCCTGCCGATCGGCGCCGAGATCGTCGCCGCCGCCAACCGGCTCGACCACCTGCGTATCGAACGGCCCGACGATCCGACTGGCTGGGCCGAGGCGCTGCGCAGCGAAGCCGCGGCCGGCGCTTTCGGCCACGATCTCGCCGAGGCGGTGGTGGCGGTCTCCACCCAAGTCGGTGCCGAACCGTCGCTCGCCGAGGTCTTGCCGGTGCCGGTTGCCGATCCCGGCGGATCGATTCTGGTCGCCGACGACAGCGCCACCAACCGGATGCTCTACCGAGAGCTGCTCGAGGAGGCAGGCTACCGCCCGATCGTTGTGGAAGACGGCGAAGCCGCGCTCGCTGCCTGGCGAGCGGAGCGACCGCAGCTGATGATTCTCGACGTGCGCATGCCGAGGGTTTCGGGCGACGAGGTCTGCCGTCGCGTCAAGTCCGACCCCGACTCGGCCTACCTGCCGATCATCCTGGTCACCGCTTACGACGAACGAGATTCCCGTTCGCGCGCACTCGCGGTCGAGTCCGACGACCTCCTGATCTCGCCGATCCACCGCTCCGAGCTCTTGGCGCGGGTCCGCTCGCTCTTGCGGCTGCGCATCTTTCACGACGACCTGGTGCGGCACGAGAGCGTCGTGCTCTCGCTCTCGGCCGCGCTCGAAGCCAAAGACGCCTACACCCGCGGCCACAGCCAGCGCGTCGGCGAGCTGTCGGCGCGCCTCGTGCTCGAGCTGGGCGAGAGCGAGGAGGTCGCCAAGCTGCTGCGCCTGGGTGGGCTCTTGCACGACATCGGAAAGGTCGCCGTGCCCGAAGCACTGCTCCACAAACCGGGGCGGCTCGAACCCGACGAGTTCGCGCAGATCATGGCGCATCCAGTGATCGGTTGGGAGATCTGCAAGCGACTGCGCAGCGCCGAGCCGGTGCTCGACGTCATCCGCTTCCACCACGAACGCTTCGACGGCGGCGGCTACCCCGACCGACTGGCGGGCGAAGCGATCCCCTGGAATGCCCGCCTGCTCTCGGTCGCCGACGCCTTCGATGCCCTCACCTCCGAGCGCCCCTATCGCCACGGCCTATCGATCGACGACGCCATCGCGCTGCTCGCCGACGAGACCCAAAAGGGAAAGTGGGACCCGCGCGTCTTCGCCGCCCTGGCGCGCATCCACGCCCGCGGCGAGAGCGACCTGCGCGCCGCGAGCTGAGCGGCGGTCGGATTCGACAAACCCGACGAAATGAGATAGAAAGAGCCGTCGTAGCGATTCGCCCGGGTTCCGGGCACGGCTGTTCGAACGGCCAAGATCGCAACGCCTGGCTCCCACCGGGAGCCCGAACGGCGGCCCTCTCCGGCAGTTCCTCCGTTTTTCGATCTAGTTCGCCGGCAGTTCTCGCGGAGCTCGCGCTCAACCAAGCGCGCCCGCCCAAGGAGTACGCATGTCTTTCGCATCCCTCGGACTCGATCGTCGACTACTCGACGCCGTGTCCGCCCTCGGCTTCGAGAAGCCGACCCCGATCCAGTCCGAAGCCATCCCCGTCGCCCTCGGTGGGCGCGACCTGGTCGCCTGCGCGGCGACCGGCTCCGGCAAGAGCGCCGCTTTCCTGCTGCCGATCCTGCAGCGACTGGCGAGCTCGAAGGGCTCCGGCACCCGAGCTCTGATCCTGACCCCGACGCGCGAGTTGGCGGCGCAGATCGAGGCCCACCGCCGCGATCTCGCCCAGTTCGTCAGCACCACCGGTCAGGCCGTCTACGGCGGCGTCGGCATGGGGCCGCAGGAACAGGCATTCCGACGCGGCATCGACGTTCTGGTGGCGACGCCGGGGCGCCTGCTCGACCACTTGCAGTACCCGTACGCGAAGCTCGACAAGGTCGAGCTCCTCGTCCTCGACGAGGCCGACCGGATGCTCGACATGGGCTTTCTGCCCGACGTCAAGCGGATTCTCGCTCGGCTTCCGGCGCAGCGGCAGACGCTGCTCTTCTCCGCCACCATGCCGCGCGAGATCGCGACCCTGGCGCGCGAGATCTTGAAGAATCCGGCCTCGATTCAGCTCGAACGCCGCGCCGAGCCGGTCAAGACGGTCACTCAGACGATCTGGCCCGTGGCGCAAGACATGAAGACTGCGCTCCTCTACGAGCTCCTACGGCGCGGCGAGCTCGAGACCGCGCTGGTCTTCACCCGCACCAAGCATCGCGCCAACCGCGTCGCCGACTGGCTCGAGAAGCGCGGCATCGTGGTGGCGCGCATCCACGGCAACCGCAGCCAGGCGCAACGCACTGACGCTCTCGACGGCTTCAAGCGCGGCCGCTACAAGGTGCTGGTCGCGACCGACGTTGCGGCGCGCGGCATCGATATCGAAGCGCTGCCCCACGTGGTCAACTTCGACGTCCCGGCGCAGCCCGACGACTACATCCACAGGGTCGGCCGCACCGCCCGCGTCGAGCGCGAGGGCGACGCCTTTACATTCGTCTCGCCAGAGGAGGAGGGCGACTTGCGGGCGATCGAGCGTGCGATCGGCAAGGCGCTGCCGCGCAAGAAGCTCGAGGGGTTCGACTACACCAAGCGAGCGGAGGAGAAGCTCGAGATCCCGCTCGCCGAGCGGATCGCCGCGATCAGGGCGCGCAAGACCGAGGAGCGCAAGAGAGCCGCCGCGAAGGTCGCGCGCAAGGGCGCCGGTACGGCCCCCGCTGCACCGTCGTCACGCCCGAGTCGCGGGCGGGAGCGCGAGCCGCTCGCCCGTCGCGGACCTTCGCGGCCGGCGCACGACGCCCGCGCCTCCCATCGCCCCGCGGCGCCACGCTCGCCCTGGTGGCAGCGCCGCGACGCCTGAAGCGTTAGAATGCGACGTCGCGCACGAAGTGGCAGGTGTAGCCGCCGGGGTTCTTGCGCAAGTAGTCCTGGTGGTACTCCTCAGCCGACCAGAAGTCGGAGGCGGCGGCGATCTCGGTCACTACCGGCCGCTTCCAGGCTCCCGAGGCGTCGACGCGCGCTTTGATCCGCTCGGCGGTCGCCAGCTGCGCATCGTCGGCATAGAAAATCGCCGAGCGGTACGAGTCGCCGACGTCGTTCCCCTGCCGGTTCTTGGTGGTCGGATCGTGGATCTTGAAGAAGAAGAGGAGGAGGTCCTCGTAGGAGAGGCGGTTCGGGTCGAAGACGATGCGAATCGCCTCGGCGTGACCGGTGGTACCGGTCTTGACGTCTTTGTAGGTCGCCCGCGCTTTTGTGCCGCCCGAATAGCCGACTTCCGTCTCTACAACTCCGGGAAGCTCACGCAGCAGCTCCTCCACTCCCCAGAAGCAGCCTCCGGCCAGGATCGCTGTCTCCCGCGAGCCCGAGCCCACCGCCGCCTTCGCGGCCGGCTCACCCCCCGACTGCTCGAAGAGCGACAGGTAGTCGCCTAGTCCTTCCTCGACGAGCTTGTCCGTTGGCACGAAGCGGAGCGCCGCGGAGTTCATGCAGTAGCGCTGTCCGGTCGGCGCCGGGCCGTCCGCAAAGACGTGGCCCAGATGCGAGTCGGCGTGCTTCGAGCGCACCTCGGTGCGCGTCATCCAGAGCTTGCGGTCTTCGATGGTGACCACGTTCGCCGGCTCGAGCGGACGGCTGAAGCTCGGCCAGCCGGTCCCCGAGTCGTACTTGTCGAGCGACGAGAAGAGCGGCTCGCCCGAGATCAGGTCGACGTAGATCCCCGGCTGCTTGTTGTCCCAGTAGGTGTTGGCAAACGGCGACTCGGTCCCCTCGTGCTGGGTGACCTTGTACTGCAACGGCGTCAACTGCGCCTTGAGCTCAGCGTCCGACGGTTTGAGGTAGTTCACGAAGCGCTCTCCTTTCGCAGTCGGCGTCGCGGCCGCGCGGGAGTCTGCGGTCACGCGCTCGGGGGAGCAAGAGACGAGAAGGCC
>CAZPYU010000065.1:0-3605 GCA_964590905.1 uncultured Thermoanaerobaculia bacterium | reverse complement strand
CGAGGTCGAAACCGCCCTCTACCGCGTCGTCCAGGAAGCGCTGACGAATATCGTCAAGCACGCTGGCGCCGACCGGGTCAGCATTCTCCTTAGCCGAAAGGACGGCGCCGTGGTCGCGGTAGTGGAGGACGATGGCTCGGGTTTCGACCCCGGCGCGACTCGCGAGGACGCCCTCGGGCTCGCCGGCATGCGAGAACGGACCGCACTGGTCGGGGGGAGGCTCCAGATCGAGTCGAGCGTCGGTGCGGGCACGACGTTGGTAGCGGAGGTGTCGCTGCGATGACGATACGGGTGCTGATCGTCGACGACCATGCCGTCGTACGCAGCGGTCTCCGCCGCGTGCTCGACGCCGAGCCCGACATCGAGGCGGTTGCGGAGGCGGCGGACGCTGATCGAGCCGTCTTCGAGGCTATCGAGCACAAGCCCGATGTCGTGCTCCTCGATGTGACCATGCCTGGCAAGAGCGGGATCGAAGGAATACCCGCACTCTTGCAAGCCGCACCCGAGACGAAGGTGCTGATGCTGTCGATGCAGGACGATCCCCACTACTTGCGCGAGGCGTTCGAGGCCGGCGCAAGGGGCTATGTGCTCAAGGAAGCAGCGGACACGGAAGTGGTGGACGCCGTCCGCGCTGTCGCCGCAGGTGAGCGCTATGTCCACCCGGCGCTCGGAGCGAAACTCGTCCAGGCCGAGTCGGAGGAGCGTCGGCGAGCCGAGGAGGATCCTCTCTCAGACCGCGAGCGCGAGGTGCTGCGCCTTCTCGCTCTCGGCCACACGAACCAGGAGATCGCGAAGATGCTCTACATCTCGGTTCGCACGGCCGAGACGCACCGCGCTCACATCATGCAGAAGCTGCGACTTTCGAGTCGCGCCGAGCTTGTCCGCTACGCGCTCACAGAGGGACTGCTCGAAGGTTGAATCGAGGAGCAAGGGACTCTCGTCACTCTTCAGTCGCGAGCGCCGTCAGCCGCCCGCGCGTGGATTCGTCCTTCGCTCATCTGGTGGTCGGTCCGGCTTGCAGCACATCGCGAGGGCGGTAGTTCTCCGCAGCCCCGATGCGCGTCATCTCTGATGGGCCCACCCGGCCGCGATGTGACGCTTGCTGGTGGTGGCAGCATGCCTCGCAAGTCGAGACCCTCCGTTGACCTCTACTGGCTCCCGCTGGGCTCGGGCGGCCACTCGGTGCGGCTGAACGGACGGGTCTTTGAGGCCGTGGCAGCGCGGCTCGAGCGGCGGCCGCCTCGCGACCTCTACCACTCTGCGCTTGAGGTGCGCGTGCCGGAGGGCCGCTTCGTGATCGAGCAAGCGCCTATCCGCGACGGCAACGGCGGGGAGCGCGGCGTTGTTGCCGAAGGTGCAGTCGGAAGCCGCTGAGCGGGGCGCTTCCGGATCTTCCGGTATGAGGTGCGCCGCTGGTGCGACGGCGTTATCCCAGATGTAAGCGAAGCGGTCGAAAGTCCACGGCGACTAACGGACGATCCACGTCTGTCGCGACGAGTGCTTGACTTAGTGCCCTACGTGCCTATGGCCGTTTGGGGTCGCGACGAGCGCGGTGCGGGGGAGATGTGGAACTCGAACTCGATCATCTCGTGGCTGATCGCACGCAGCGGCCTGCATCCCGAGTCGATCGATCTGCCAGCCGGTGGACGTGCTCCAGGTTGGCACGCTGGCTTCGTAGTGGCGCACCGCTAGGTGCCGCAAGCCGAGTCCCGCTCTCGAGACGCCGCAGCCATGCCTCCCACGCGCTCTACGAGACGCCGAGAGCGAGGATGAAAGGAAAGAACAGGAGCCAGACCGTCAGATGTAGCTCGCGGACGTCTCGCCAGAAGATCGCCGACACCGTAGGCTCGGAGAGTCGCCCCCGCCCGCCTCGCCGAGCGTCGTCGCGGCCCACCGCCACCAGAACGCGTGCTCGAGGCTGCCCCTCGCTGCTCGATTGGACAGTCGGGCGCCTTCGCCAGCCAGGATCGGAATCCCCACACCTACATGGTCAGGCCATCGTGGCCAGGCAGCATCCGTATCGGGCAACATCGCGTCCGAGAAAACTACGAATCCTGTTTCTGAGGAAGCCGAAGCCGCTCGTCACTCCTCGATCGCGAGAGCGGTGAGCTGGCCGCGGAAGTAGGTGAATCGTCCTTCGGGGAGCTCCCAGCTGACCTCAGCCGAGGTCGGCACCCGGACGTCGGCGAGCACCTCATAGGCTGCGAACTCGCCCCGGAACGGCGTGTCAACCACCCGCTTGCCGACCGCGCGCGGCCGAGCATCGGCGGAAGCGGCGATGATGTCACCTGCTGCGTCGAAGTGAAACCGGACCGCGACGCGCGACGAGGCAACGACAGTCCCAACCTCTACCGTCGCGTCGTCCAGTTCCCGCCATTCGAGCTGAGCGTTTGCGACGAAAGCCTGGGGAACCCACGGAAGCTCCGCCAGGTAGCGCATCGCCTCGCCCTTCACAACGTCTACTCCGTGCGACCGCATCACCGGCACGCCGAGAAGCCGTGCCTCGAGCGCGCCCTCGCCGGCGCGGTACCAGTCGTGGACGTGCAACGCGAGCAGGGGCGCGATCGGAAACCGTGCTCGCCAGGAGAAGGCAACCTCCCCAACCGCGAGCTCCTCGACGGCCGTGAAGCCGAGCGCTCGGCCGCCCGGCCTCTGCCACATCTCGCCCATCTGTGTAAGTCGCAGTTGTCGCGGCATGCTGCCGGCGGGCGGCAAGACGCGCCCGAGATAACGCTTGAGGAGCGCGGGGAGCTTTGGTTCGAAACCGTGTTCGGAAACAATGCCGCCGGTCATCGGCCGGCTAGGTCTTTGTCAGTCGCCTCGCGGGTCGCGGGCCGCAGACCACCTGCCAGCGTGGTCGACATCTTCAGCATCCTCGGATGCGGCTCAGCTCACCGCGGCGGCGGGCTCGTCCATGCGAGCCGGCGTTCGCCGGAAGATGAGCACGGGTCGCCGAGTCTCGTGCAGCACGCCCTGGGAGACGCTACCGAGGAAGGCGCTCGCGACCGTTCCATGCCCGCGGGATCCGACGACAATCAGGTCGGCATCGATTGAGTCCGCGAAGGCGACGATCTCATCGACTGGATCGCCGGTTAGCAGCTCTGTCCGTGCGCTGACGCCCTTCTCGGCGGCGAGCATAGAGGCCTCCTCGAGTGGCACTCGGTCATCTGCGGTCAACGAGTGTGGCAGCGCACCGGGGATACCAAAGAGCGCCGTGGGTAGGACATCGACAGCATGCGCGACGTGAACGACGGCGGCCTCGGCGCTCTGCTCGGCCGCGAGCTCGAGGCCGAAAGCAACCGCTTCGCGGGCCGAAGGCGAGCCGTCGGTCGCGATCAGGATCTTCTTCACCGTGTCCTCCTCTGGATCCGCGTAGTACGTCACCGCGTTAGTGGCCCATCGTCCCCTTTGGGTTGCCCACCTTGAGCAGGCCGACCTGGCCGAGGTCGACGTGGGCGAAGGCATGACTGACGAACGGGTAGAGGCCCGGTTCGTCGATCTTCACGTCGAAGACAGCGCCGCCGCCCGCGGGGACGCCCACGGTCTGGACGCCCTGCTGGAACTGCGTCATGTCGCCGTTGACCCAGGCGCGGTTGAAGATCGTG
>CAZPYU010000064.1:0-26196 GCA_964590905.1 uncultured Thermoanaerobaculia bacterium | reverse complement strand
CGGATCGAGATCGCCGTCGAGAATCGCGGACAGCTGGTGGAGAGTGAGCCCGATCCGGTGATCGGTCACCCGACTCTGCTGAAAATTGTAGGTACGGCTCTTCTCCGAGCGGTCGCCGGATCCGACCATGCGGCGGCGTTCCTTGCTCAACGCGGTCTCCGCCTTGGCGCGCTCGAGCTCGAGTAGCCGGCTCTTGAGCACGCGCATCGCCTTCGCGCGGTTCTTGATCTGGCTCCGTTCGTCCTGGCAACTGACGACGAGGCCGGTTGGCAGGTGGGTAATGCGGACCGCCGAGTAGGTCGTGTTGACCCCCTGGCCTCCCGGCCCCGAGGCGCAGAAGCGATCGATCCGCAGCTCCTTCTCCTGCAGGACGACCTCGACGTCGTCCGCTTCGGGCAACACGGCCACCGTGGCCGCGGAGGTGTGGATCCGTCCCGAAGACTCGGTCTTGGGCACCCGCTGGACGCGGTGGATCCCCCCCTCGTGCTTCAAGCGGCTCCAGGCGCCGCGCCCTTCGACGATCGCCGACGCCTCCTTGATGCCGCCAGCGTCGGACTCGGAGATGTCGAGGATCTCCACCCGCCAGCCGCGGCGCTCGGCGTAGCGCGTGTACATGCGAAGTAGATCCGCGGCGAAGAGCGAAGCCTCGTCGCCTCCGGTTCCGGCGCGAACCTCGAGGACGACGTTGCGCTCGTCGTTGCGATCCTTGGGGATCAGCGCCCGGCGCATTTCCTCTTCGAGAGCGGTGCTTTCGAGAGCGAGGGCGCGGACCTCGGCGGTTGCCAGCGCGTGCATGGCGTCGCTCGGCGTCGAGGCGTCGGCGAGCTCCCGCGCGCCGGCGAGCTGTCGCTCGAGCTCGCGAAACCGGCGAACCAACGCCACGATCGGTTCGAGCTCGGAGATCGCGCGGGTCGTCTCACGCAGACGCTTGGCGTCGCCGACGATCTCGCTCGTGCCGAGCCGGGCTACCAACTCAGCGTGGGTCGCCTCGAGATTATGGAGTCGATCGATCATGTGCGGTGTCGAAAGTCAGAAGCCCCGGAAGAGTCTGGCAGTATGCCAGCTCTCTTCTAGGGCTTCGCAGCGCGGATCGGGCGAGCTAGGCGGTCTTGCCGTAGCGACGGTTGAAGCGCTCGACGCGCCCAGCGGTGTCGATCAGCTTCTGCTTGCCGCTGAAGAACGGATGGCAGTTGCTGCAGATCTCGAGTCGCAGCTCCTTCTTGGTCGAGCGCGTTACGAACGTATTGCCACAGGCGCAGATCGCCGTCACGACGTGCAGCTCGGGATGCAAGCCCTTCTTCATGGTGGAATCCCTTCTCGAGGCGAGCGCCCCGGGGCAACGGAGCGAGCCAAGACGATATCTCAGTTCGAAACGCCCGCCAAGCGCGCCACCCTGGCCCTCCTAGCGGCGCCGGCAGAGGCTTCAGGAATGCACCGACTCGACAGTGATCGCGAGCCGCTTCATCATCTCGTGCAGGGTGGTGGGCTTGATCTGGAGGAGCTCGGCCGCCCGTTTCTGGACTCCACCCGCCGCGCGCAGGGCGCGCAGTACCAGCGCGCGTTCGTACGAGCCCACGGCATCCCAGTAGGAGATTCCGATGTCGGGCAGTGAGAACGATCCGGTCTGCTCGGTCATCGCCGCGCCACTACGCAGCGGTGGCGGCAGGAGGTCGATGTCGATGACATCCGAGGTGGCGAGGACGACGGCCCGTTCGATCGCATTCTCGAGCTCGCGGACGTTGCCCGGCCAACGGTAATCGAGCAGTCGTTGCATCGCGGGTGGCGCGATGTCGCGCACCGGCTTGCCGTTCTCCTCCGCGTAGAGCGCGAGGAAGTGCCGCGCCAGGAACGGAATGTCCTCGGTGCGCTTGCGCAAGGGGGGCAGTCCGAGCGTGATGACGTTGAGCCGGTAGTAGAGATCCTCACGAAACGATCCGAGCTGAACCAGACGCTCGAGATCGGCGTTGGTCGCGGCGATGATGCGGACATCGACTCGTATCGTTTCGACGGATCCCAAGCGCATGAACTCGCGCTCCTGAATGACGCGCAAGAGTTTCGCCTGAGTCTCGGGCGGGATGTTGCCGATCTCGTCGAAGAAGATCGAGCCGGAGTCGGCGACCTCGAACAGGCCCTTCTTGGCGGCGATGGCGCCGGTGAAGGCGCCCTTGACGTGGCCAAACAGCGTGCTTTCTAGCAGGTCGGTCGGCATCGAGCCAGAGTTGACCGTCACGAAGGGTCCCTGCGCGCGCCGGCTCTGCTGATGGATCGCCTTGGCGGCCAACTCCTTTCCCGTTCCACTCTCGCCCAAGATCAGGATGTTGCTCTTGGAAGGCGCTACCAGACGGATCAGATCGAAGACCTGCTGCATGCTGGGACTCTTGCCGACGATGTTGCCGAGCCCGTAGCGTTTCTCGAGCTGCTGCTTCAGCTGCCGGTTCTCGCTCGCCAGATGGCGTTGCTCGAGCCCCTTCTGAACCGTGAGCAGGACCTCTTCGTTCTTGAACGGTTTGGGTATGTAGTGAAACGCGCCCTGCCGCATCGCCTCGATGGCGCCTTCGATCGACGAAAAGGCGGTGATGACCACGACGACCTGATCGGGGTCGCGTTGCTTGAGCTGGCGCAGGACCTCGAGGCCGGTCATGCTGGGCAACATCAAGTCGAGTAACACGAGATCGATCGTTTCGCGATCGAGGAGCAGCAAGGCGTCTTCGCCGGTGCGAGCGAAGAAGGGGCGGTATCCCGCTTTTCTCAGCAGCAGACCGAGGACATCTTGCAGGATCTCTTCGTCGTCGACGACGAGGATGTTCATTCGGCCACCGCTGGCGAAGAGAGCCGCGGAAGATCGACCGTGAAGCGACAGCCCCGCGGCGACAAGTTCTCGAAGACCAGGCAGCCGCCGTGATTCTCGACAATGCTGTGGCTGATGGAGAGGCCGAGGCCGGTTCCGCCCTGGCCGCGCTTAGTGGTGAAGAAGGGCTGAAAAATCGCGTCGCTGTTCTCGGCGGGCACTCCCGGGCCGCTGTCGGCGACCGAGATCCGTACCCGATCCGCGCCGGCCTCGAGCGTGAGCGTCAACGTGGCCTCCTCGACTTCGGCCACCGCGTCCACGGCGTTGACGATCAGGTTGGTGAAGACCTGCTGCAGCTCGCCTTCGCTGCCGAGGACGGAAATCGTAGCGTCTGGTCTCTGCCAGACGAGTCGGATTTGCTTGGAGCTCAGGCGCTGGCGGAGCAAGTCAATCGAGTCGGAGAAGAGGGCGACAACGTCGATTTCGCGCCGCTCGACGCCCGGCGTGCGCGCGAACTCGAGCAGGTTGGAGACGATTCGCGCGGCGCGGAAGGTCTGCTTCTCGACCTTCTCGAGCAGCTCCCGCCGCGGGTCGGAAGCATCCGTTTCGGCGAGCAGGAGCTGTGCGTAGGAGGAGATGCCGGTGAGCGGTGTGTTCACCTCGTGAGCGACACCTGCGGCGAGGATGCCGAGAGCCGCGAGGCGGTCCTTCTGTTTGAGCGCGCCCTCCATCGCCACCCTCGCGGTAACGTCCTGGAGCACCAGGACCCGACGGTCGGATCCTTCCTCGCTCTGCAGGGGAGCGAGGCTGACCTCGAGCTGGCGTTCGCGGCCGAAGGCATCACGGCAGGCGACCTGAACAATTCCGCCCCCGGGCTTCGGGAGTTCGCCGAGGTCGAGCACCGAGTCGAGCCGACTGCCGACGATCTCGCTGCGCGGTCTTCCGGCGAGCGCGGCGAAGGCCAGGTTTGCCGTCGCGACCACGTTGCCGGCGTCGAGCTCGGCGATGCCCGCGGGCGACGACTCGAGAATGCCCTCGCTGTGACGCTTCAGGGCCACGACGGTTTCTAGCTGCCGCTGCACTTGATCGAGGAGCTGAGCGTTCTCGATCGCCAGTGCGGCCTGGTCGAGCAGCCCGCGCACGAGGTCGACGTCCTCGCTGTCGAGTGGCTCATCATCGCCACGCAGACCGGTCAGGACGAGACCGATCCGGTTCTCGCGCACGACGAGCGGGAAGACGTAACGGTACCCAGCGGCGAAGAGCCCTAGATCGGGGCTCGCGGCGCCAGCGGGCCCAGAGTTGCGAAGGAGGTCGAATCGCCCGCCCCAGATCGGTGGCGCGATACCGTCGAGGTCGAGCGAGTCGGGAAGCGAACGCTCGGGCCGCACGGCGACCAAGCGGGAGCCTTGAACAAGCAGCAAATTGGCGCGCTCGAGGTCGAGGCCCTGTTCGAGCTCGAGCAACAGCGCCTCGCAGAGTCGATCGAGATCCCGTTCGTGCAGCAGATCGTGGCCGAGCCAGACCAGACCGCGACGGCGGCGAAAGGCCTGGCCGTACTGCAGCTGTTCGAGCGCGCCGTGAATCCGGCGGTGCGCCGGCACCACCAGGCCGATGATCGCGATGCCACCGAAGAAGGTGAGGAGATCGCGCGTGAAAGCCACCTCGTCGGGCAGCAGCCGACGCAGCGCGAAGTCGACAAGGGAGAAGCCGCCTACGGCCGCAATCAGCGTCAGCGCGTGCGCCAAGCCCTTGCGCACCATGAGCCCCAGATCCCAGAGTCGGAAGCGCAGCACGGCCCAGGCGAAGGCGATCGGCACTGCGGCGAGCGGCAGAGTAGAAAGCGCCGCTAACGGCTCGCGGAGGCGGATTCCGGCCAGGAAGGGGAAGCCGTAGAGCAGCAGGAACGGGGCGTAGCCGGCGGTGGTCCCGACCAGCAGCCAGAGGAGCTGTCGATGTTGCTCCCACTGGGCTACGGCCCGCAGCCGCCTGGCTAGGACGATGACAGCCGTGGCCGCGAACGCCGCAAAGTGGAAGATCTCCAGACGATCGAACGCTTGCAGCAGCGCACGCGAGGGAGCGCCGGCGGCGAACGCGAAACGGAGCTGAGCCAGAGCCAGGACGAGAGCGGGCGAATAGAGCAACAGTGGTAGGAGAGCTCGACTCCGTGTCCGTCTCGGAACGCTGAGAAAGAGATGGAGAGTCAGGGGTGGAACGAGGAGTCGCGCCAACTGGTCCGCGAAGAAGACCGCTTTTCCGATGCCGTCGACCGGGAAGACGGGCGAGAAGATGAAGAGCACCGCCGAGGCGAGACACCAGGCGAAGAAGAGCAGCCCATCGGGTGACCGCCAGAGCGTGTAGAGACCGATCGCGAGGTAGAGAAAGCCGACCCCAGCGAGGACGAGCCACGGCAGGTCGAGATCGATCGCCGGACGTCGATAGCTGATCGTTTCGAGGCGCTCCGCACGCAGCACCAGAAGCTCCGAGGTCGGCGACGCGGCGAGCAAGCGGCGTAGGTCGGCGATACGAGCGGTCTCGACTCCGTTGACTAGAACGAGGCGGTCTCCGGGCAAGAGATCGCCGGGGGGCGGAGTCGCAATGCTTTGCACCCGCCAGGTTTCACCCTGTTCGGCGAGCCCGAAGCCGAGCGGCTGAAACGAGGCCAGCTTGTTCCGAAAGCCGTGAAAGCCGAGCAGAGTGAGAACCGGAAGAGCGAGGAGAACGAGCGCCAGCCCTAGGCGCCGCGACGGCGGGTTGGATCGATCCTTCAGTATCGACATCCTCGTTCTTGGATCTTGCAGGAATCGTGCCTCGAATCGGGTTCCATCCGGCCGCGTAAGTGGCTCAAAGTGAGAGATTTAGGCAGAGTTACTACAGAAATCCGAACCGCATTCAAAATCCCGCACGGAGGCCTTACTCCGGGGCGCTGGCTGGGCTCGTGTTGGGACCGGCAGGCGGCTGACTCGCGGAGCACAGCTCTAGAAACGAACCGCGACTCCGGTCGTCAAGCGGCGTCGCGTCTCGCTGCCGTTCTCGGTCGACGTCAGCAGCGTTTCGCCGCGGGCGACCTCCATGCCAACTTGAACGGCCCAGCTCGAGGCGAGGTTGAAGAGTTGTGAGAGATCTTGCGAGACCACCAGCTCGAGGCGCTCGTGCTCTACCTCCGGCGCCAGGCGCGTCCGTCGACGACCTGGGCGTTGCTGCGGAACGAGTCGCTGCTCGAAGCGTTGGAAAGTCAAGAAGAGCGCCGTGGCCGTCGGTTCGAACTGAGTGTCGAGCGAGGTCTTCACGTAGGCCACCTCGTTCTCGTAACGGCGGCGATTGGCGGCGCGGAACTGACCGCCGCCCCCGGCCGCATAGGTCGTGGTCCAATGCGCGACGACCGAGTCGCCGAGGCGGCGTCCGAGCGAGGCATGGATCTCGGGGAAGCGATCTCCGGAGACGAAGAAGACCCCCTCGCCGCTAGCGAAGAAATCCTCTTGCAGGAAGAGCCGAACGGTGCGATCGAACTCGCGCCACGAGCTACGCAGGCGCAAGTGGTTCACTTCGCCGTCGTGATGGGCGAGCTGGGCCTCGAAGCAGGTCGCGTCGGAATCGCCGCAGTCGAGAGCGTCTTCGAGCAGCGTGGCGGCGAAGTCTGCACCGAACGAATCGAGGCCTCCGTCGACGAAGCGGCGGCTGGCCGCGAAGGAGGCCTGCCAGTCTGGGCGCAGCCGAACTACAAGGCCGCCGCGGGGGACAAACGAAAGGTTGCCGTCGTGGAGCGTAGTAACCAGCCCGTACTCGACGAGATAGGTCGGATTCAGATCGATCGAGCCCCGCGACCAGAGATCGAGGGTCGTCAGCGGCTCGGCCAGAACGCGCGAGCGGTCGCGCGAATAGAGACCCTCGCGATATCGAACGCCGGCTCGCATTTCGCCGGCGCGGTCGAAGCTCGTCGCGAAGCTGCCGTGGAGGGTGAGAATTCGAGAGTTCAGCGGCAGCAATGCTGGCGCGAATCGGCTCGCCGACACGAGCGCGGTCTCGTCGATGTACTGCGCGTCGAGAGCGGTCGAACCGTACTCGCCGAGCTCCCGTGCATAACTCAACTGATAACTGTCGAGGCCGATCGGACGATGCGCCGGAACCGATTCCCCGCTCCAGGTCCTGCTCGCCGCCGAGATCCCGAAGTCGCCGGCGCGCTCACTGCTCAGATCGACCCGGAGCTTGGAGCTACGTGCGTTGACGCTTGCCGACGGCGATCCGAGATCGAGCGCCGAATCGAGGCTCTGAAAGGCGCCCTGCATCTCGACCCGCAGCCGCCCCAAGAGCCCGCGCAGCCCGATCTCGGCTCCGCTGAGCTCGGCGACCAGATCGTCGTCCAGCTCGGCCCGCCCGGCGGTCGCGCCGACCTCGCCGACGAAGTCCAGAGCGCCAGGCTCCGGCGTCAGCGCCGAGGCGAGGCCGAACGCTCCGCGCTCGAGATCCCGCAGGACGTCGCCTGGCACCTCGCCGCGCACCGACCAGAAGCTGTCGTCGCCCTCGGGCATCTTCGCTTCGAGGTCGAGCTCGACGAACTGCGACTCGTCGGCGGATCGACGAGCTAGGACGAGAACGACCGGCAGGAGGCCCGACTTGTGGGCCACGATCTTGTAAAGACCGGCGGGAACCGCCTCGAAGAGGAACCGGCCGGCGCCGTCCGTCGAGACTTTGCGGAAACTCTTCTCGATGACCTGGTAAGCGTAGACCGTGGCGTCGGCGACCGGGTCGGAAGCGCGCTGAACTCGCCCGGCGAGACCGGGGCTCGCGGCCGCTGCGGACGCGACGACTCCGAAGCTCGAGAGGGCGACGATCAGGGTCAGGGTAGACCCGCATCGCAAAGGCGACGAACGGGCGACACGTCCCATCGTGCCGCAGTCTAGGGAGGCTGGCAAGAGCTGTCAAGGCGTGGCGGCGCCGCGCCGGTTTCCGCGCGGTCTTCGCCTCGCTTCGGGTTGGCCGCGTGGGGGCCAGGTGGGACGCCGCCCGAGCGCCAGTCCGTTTCGAGCGGTGTGGCGGCGAGGGCGAAGGCGGTGATCGGCCCGCAGCCTGCGGAGCGTAGCGTCCGGGCCGCTGCGCCGAGAGTGGCACCGGTAGTGAAAACATCGTCTACGAGCAGGAGGCGTTGCCCGCCCAGCCCGAAGGGAGAGCGGGCTACGAAGGCGTCACGCAGATTTGAGCGTCGGTCCTCGCGCCCGAGCCGGCTCTGGGGTCGAGTCCAACGGGCGCGGCGGCGGAGCGGACGGGCCAGCGAAACGTTCAGCCGCAGCGCCAACCGCTCGGCGAGCCGCTCCGCCTGGTCGAACCCGCGCTGGAGCCGGCTGACCGTCGAGAGCGGAACGGGAACGACCGAGTCGAACGGCCCGTCAGCGGCGAACGGCTGGTGCCTGAGCGCCTCGTCGGCGAGCCTTTCGATCAGGAAGTCGAGCCGGCGGAACTTGAGCGCTCGTATCACGCGATCGAGCGGTGGACCGTAGCTCCAGACGGCGATCAGGCGATCGTACGGTGGGGGATGAGAGTGGCAGGCGATGCAGCGTGTCTGGCGCTGGCTCCCGGGCGGCAGCGGGCGCGCACAGGACGTGCACAGTGAGTCTCGAGGCAACGGAGCCAGGCGGCCGCGGCAGCGGGCGCAGAGCAGCAGGCCAGCGGGACCCCTGGCGAGCCGTCGATCGCAGCCGACGCAGAAGGCGGGCACGAGCAGATCGAGCAGGAAATCGCGAGCGTTCATCGTCGTGGTCGGTTCGACATCGTGACCAGAAGACGGGAAAGCGGGTGGTAGACTTGCGCGCCGGTCGAAGCTAGCGAGACGAAACGAGAAGCCAAGCGTGGGGTGGCCGCTGAGAACCTGGGTAACCGCTGGAACGCTCGCGGGTTGGCTCGCCCTCGCGTCGGCAGTGTCGGCTCAGGACAGCTACGCCTTCACGGTGGCTCTGTGGGGAGGAGTCGGAGGAGCCTTCGACACGCCGGGCAAGCAGGAGCTCGGCGAGTCCGCCTACCAGGTGAGCCTCGCCATGCTGACCGACGATCGAACCCTGACGGTGGCTCGGATCGGTTCGATCGCCTTCGCGAGCGACGGCGCGGGATCATCGAATCGCGACCTGCGGCTCGAATTCGTCAACCTTGCGGGCGAGTATCGCTTTCGGCAGCCGGCGTACGACTACGGGTTTTTCTTGGGGATCGGGGCGTACCGAGTGCGCGACGCACCGACGAACGCGTCAGGCGACGGCGAGAGCGCGCTCGGTCTCGCTCTCGGTTTCACCGGCGATTTCGATCTCAGCCGCCATCTATCGATCGTCGCCGAGCTCGACTATCACTACACCTTCCTCGACGAATTCAACTCCTACGGCGCCGCGCTAGGCGGCATCGCCATCCACTTCTGAAGGCGCTCTCGGATCGTTCGATCGGCCCAAGGCGTGGCGCCAACGAAGCGGTCGACGACTTCCCCACGCACGACGAGATGCGTTTCGGGAAGCTTCTCGGAGCCGAACCGGTGAGCCACTTCCCAACGGGGATCGAAGACGAGCGGGATCGCTGTCTCGCCGACGAACCGGCGGGCCGTTCGCTGCTCGTCGGCGAGAGTGACGGCCAAGAGGAGGCGCACGACTCCGGCGGCACCGGGAGTCCGATCCGCCGCGCTCGAGGGCTCGTCCACAGTCTCCTATTCTCGCCCATGCGCCGGTTCGAGGTCGTCTCTTGAGCGCTGAGGCGAAGCGCTCGCGCCGCTGCGCCTTTCTGATCGGCCTCGCTCCGCCGGGAGGTGCGCTGGTGGCCGAGGAGCATCTCGACGAGCTCTCGGCGCTCGCTGAGACCGCCGGCGCCGAGACCGTCGGGCGCGCGGTGCAGGTGCGCCCGGCGCCCGATCCGCGCTCGTTCGTGGGTCGCGGCAAGGCGGAGAGCGTCGCTCAGCTGCTGCCCGAGCTCGGAGCGGACCTCGTCGTCGTCGACGACGAGCTCTCCGGAAGCCAGGCCAAGAGCCTCGAAGAGATCCTCGGCGTGGAGGTCATCGACCGCAGTGGGCTCATCCTGCGGATCTTCGAAGTGCGAGCGAAGAGCCACGTGGCGAGAACCCAGGTCGAGCTGGCGCGGGCGCGCTACGAGCTGCCGCGCCTGGTGCGGCGCTGGGGACATCTCTCGCGCCAGGCCGGCGGGATCGGCGTACGGGGCGGCGAGGGCGAGACGCAGCTCGAGACCGATCGCCGGATCCTGCGCCGTCGGATCGCGCGGCTCGAACGCGACCTGGAGCGGATCGAACGGATGCGCAAAGTGCAGCGCGGCGGCCGCGTCGGGGTCCGCCTGGTTGCGCTCGCCGGTTATACCAACGCCGGAAAGTCGACGCTCTTCAACCGTCTCACCGGCGACTCGACGCTCGCCGAGGACCGTCTCTTCGCGACCCTCGACTCGCGGCTACGGCGCATGCCGCTCCCGGGCCGCGCGCCCAGTGGTATCGGGGGTGCTGCCGAGGAGATCGTTCTCAGTGACACCGTCGGCTTCATTCGCAAGCTGCCTCACCATCTGGTGGCATCGTTCCGTTCGACACTCGAAGAGCTTGTCGAGGCCGATCTCGTCGTGCATCTCGTCGACAGCTCGCATCCGCTCTGGCACGAACAGCGCCAAGTGGCTGACGAACTCTTGGCTGACCTGGGAGTGGAGCCCGACCGGATCTTGACCGTCTTCAACAAGTGCGATCGCTGTGCCAACGAGATCGCGCGCGGGGGCGAGCTTGCGATTTCGGCGCTCGATGGCAGCGGAGTCGACCTTCTGAAGCGCGAGATCGGCGCGCGACTGAACGCGCCGCAGCGGCGAAGCTGGCAGCGCGCGGACCGTTCGCATAGAATTCCGTCTCCGCCGGTGGGGCTGTAGCTCAGTTGGGAGAGCGCTTGAATGGCATTCAAGAGGTCGACGGTTCGATCCCGTTCAGCTCCACCATCTCGTTCGATTTCAGCGCCGTGATCGCGGCGCCTGCGTGCGGCTGCGGGCCAGCTCTGAGGCGACGCGCCGCGACGCGGGCGTAGGGTCCGGCAGCAGGTCGCTGCGGATGCCGACCGCATCGCGCTGGAGAGCCTTCTGGAAAGTGGTTGCCCGCGTTCCCATCGGCCGAGTGGCAACCTATGGACAGGTCGCTGCTCTGGCCGGGCTGCCGGGAGAGGCGCGGCAGGTCGGTTACGCTCTGGCGGCCCTCCCCGAGTCGACCGATATTCCGTGGCAGCGGGTGGTCAACGCCCGTGGCGAAATCAGCCTGCGCCACGACTTCGACGGCGCGCCGCGCCAGCGCCTCCTCCTGCTCGACGAGGGGATCGTCTTCGACGAACGGGGGCGGATCGACCTGTCGCGGTTCGGCTGGCACCCGCGCAGGCACCCGCCCGCGCCGACGCTCCGTCGAGTTGCCCGCAAGCTCAGAGGTAGGGCGTCGGGGTGAGCACGTTGTCGCGCTCGCGCCGGCGCCACTCGAGCTTCTGGACCGAGCTCGGGCCGGGTGGGCTCTCGTCGTTGTCGCTGGCGCTCGCGGCCGGCCTCCTCGGCGCTGGGCTGCCGGTCGCCTGGCGCTTGCGGCAGGTGCTCCGGTGCGCGGCGGGAGAGCCGTTGCGCCACTCCGACGCCATCGTCGTCCTCGGCCGCGAGCTGGTCGACGACGAGATCACTCCGGTGTTTCGGGCCCGGCTCGAACAGGGTGCGCTGGTCTGGCGCCAGGGCTGGGCCGAACGACTTGTCGTCGCCGGTGGGATGACTGGAGTCGCCACCCGGAGTGAAGCCGCGGCTGGTCGTACCCACCTTCTCGCCCTGGGAGTTCCCGACCCGGCCATCTGGGTCGAGGAGCGAAGTCGGTTCACGCTCGAGAATCTCGTCAACGTGCGCACATCGCTGCGCGGTGCAGGGCTCAACCGGGTCGTCCTGGTGTCGGACCCGCTGCATCTGGCTCGAGCGACGGCGCTGGCGCGCGGGCTCGCGCTCGAGGTGGTCGGCTCGCCCGCGGTGGCGGCGCCGCCCACGAGACGCTCGCTGCACTGGTGGCTGCGGGCCTGGCGAGAGGCGTTTCTCCTGCACTGGTATCACGTTGGCGTCGCTTACAGCCGAGCCCTCGGCTCGGAGCGCCTTCTTTCGCGCGTCACCTGAGCGCCGCGACGCGAACGGCACTCTCGCAGGTGCCGGTTCGGAGACGATGGGGCGGGTAGAATCGGCGGCGGAAGCGCGCGGGGGCTGGTGCCTCCCCCGGTCTTCAAAACCGGTGACCGGTGCCCAACGGGGTGGCGGAGGTGGGTTCGATTCCCATGCGCTTCCGCCACCCTTCGCATTCACTGCCAGGAGATCGCCTCGACGAGATCACCCGCGGCTCGCGGCGAATCCCCGGGGCGGATTCGGAGCAGCAGGTCGGCGCGGCCAAAACTCACCAGATCGTGCGACCCGCGTACAGCGAGCGGCCGCGCCTCGATCTTCGTTGCCGTGAGCTCGGCGTTCGCCGGCACGAAGCGGTCGCGACCCTTCCCGGCCTGCAGCGGAGCCGCGAGAGCGGTGGGCGTCGCATCGCTCCAGAAGCTGGCGTCGCGGCCGAGCAGGCGCTCCAGGGCCGGGCGCACGAGCAGCCGGAAGGTGACCATCACCGAGGCCGGGTTGCCGGGAAGTCCGAACAGGAGACGATCTCCGCGGTGCGCGAAGACGAGCGGCTTGCCAGGCTGGATGGCCACGCCGTCGAATTCGATCGTCGCCCCGAGCTCGGTGAAGACGCGTTCGGTGAAGTCGTGCTCTCCGTGGGCGACACCGCCGCAGACGAGCGTCACGTCGAACTCATCGAGCCCGCGCCGGATCTGCTCCGCGAGGATGCTCGGCCGGTCGGGTGCGATCCCCAGCGAGAAGAAGTCGAGGCCCAGGAGTCGGCCCGCAGCGAGTAGGTAGTCGGTATGCGAATCGCGCAGCTGCCCTGGCTGCGGCTCGCGATCGGCACCGACGACCTCATTGCCAGTGGTGAGGACGGCCACGCGCGGAGCGGAGACGACCTCGACAACATCGATCCCCTGGCTCGCTAGGAGAGAGAGCGCAGCGGGTCCCAGCGGCTGGCCAGGCTCGAGGAGGGTCGCTCCGACCGTGATGATCTCGCCGCGGTGGCGGACGGCCGCTCCCGGCAGGACAGGCTTTAGGAACCGGACGCGATCACCCGACACGATTTCGGTCTCCTCGAAGCCGACGACGCGATCTGCTCCGTCGGGAACTGGCGCGCCGGTGAAGATCCGGGCGGTCTCACCTGCGTCGATCCGCGCCCCCGGTCGATCGCCGGCGGTGACCGTTGCGACCACCGGAAGGACTGCGCCGGCGTCGAAGTCATCGCGGACCGCGAAGCCGTCCAGGGCCGCGACATCCGTTGCCGGGATCTCGGTCGTCGCGCGGAGCGCGGAGGCGAGAGTCGATCCGAGCGCCGCACGGAGCGTCAGCCTTCGAGATGGCAGAGCAGGGCAGTGGGGAGCGATGAGCCGCCAGGCCGCCTCGGGAGAGATCATGCCGTTGCGTCTATCACTCGGCAGCGTCGCCTGCAACCGCGATCGGCTGCCCCTCGAATCGAGAACGGGCTCGGTCGCGGCGACTCGCAGCCGCGGGCGTCTGCGCGACCTGGCCACGAATGCCGAGGAATGCGCGCTAGAATCAACTGTTTGCCATGAGTCGGTTCGACCAGAGCCATCACTACCGTGGCGACCTACGTCAGACGGCGCTGCCCGAGATGCTCGCCGTGATTCATCAGTTGCGGGTCTCCGGCGTGGTCGAGGCGGTTTGCGGCGAGTTCTCGAAGAAAGTCCTGCTCGAGAACGGTTACGTCGTGCACGCCTCCTCGAGTGACCTCGCCGATTCGCTCGGCAGCCATCTGCGCCGGGCTGGTCATCTGACCGACGGCCAGTTCCAAGCGGCGATGGCGAAGCGCAATGATGGCAAGCGAAGGCTGGGCGAAGTGCTCGTCGAGCAGGAGGTCCTCTCGCCAGCTCAGGTCTATGGCGCGATTCGCGAGCACGTCGAGAACATCATCTGGAGCCTCTTTTCGTGGGAGGAGGGGCAGGTGACCTTCCGGCTCGGAGAGCCCGACCTCTCGGCGGCGGTGCGGATTCAGATTCCGTTGCGCCAGGTCATCCTGCAGGGCGTCAAGCGAGCCACTAACGCCAAGTTGCTCGTCCATCGTCTCGGCGGGCGCGACACCCGCCTCGAACCGCACTGGCGTTGCGAAGATCTGATCGAGATCGCGCTTTCGGCCGACGAGTACGCTCTGTTGTCGCGCGTCGACTCTCAGCGGACGCTTTACCAGCTGTGCACACAGGGCAAGCTCCCCGCCGCAGAGAATGCGCGGTTGCTCTACGCCTTCTCGGCGCTGGGGCTCATCCGAAGAAATCCCGACGCCGACGCGCAGCCGGGCGGAGGCATCAAGATCAAGCTCAAGTCCGAGTCCTGATTTCTAGAGCTCCTTCGCCTCGCCCGCCGCTCCCGCCATGCCGATCTACGAATACTCCTGTGGTGCCTGTAACCGAACGACAGAGCAGCTGCAGCGGTTGGACGAGCCGCCCCTTGCATCCTGTCCGCACTGCGGCGGCGAGCTCAAGAAGCTCATCTCCGCGCCAGCCTTTCAGTTCAAGGGCAGCGGCTGGTACGTCACCGACTACGCGCGCAAGGACGTCGGCAGCAAAGAGCCGTCCGCATCTCCAGCCGAAGGCGGCAAGACCGAGAAGTCCGAATCCGCGCCCGCCAGTGCCGGTGAGTCCACGAGCGCGCCGGCACCGCCGGCGAAGAGCACAAAAGAGTAGACGGCTCCTACTCCTCGTCGAACGAACCTAGGATGCGGAGGTAGGTCGCGTAGCGCTGGGAGGAGATCCTGCCCTCCGCGACGGCCAGCCTCACGGCGCAGCTCGGTTCGTGGCGATGGGAGCAGTTCGAGAAGCGACAGTGCTCTACGTCAGAGGCGAAGTCGTCGAAGTATCTCGAAAGCGCGCTCGCCGTCATCTTGCTCAGCCCGAACTCGCGGATACCTGGCGTGTCGACAATTCGAGTCCCACCGTCGACTCTGTAAGAGCGTGCCCGACTGGTGGTGTGACGCCCGCGTGGCGCGACCGACGACAGCTCGCCGGCCGCCGCGGCGGCGGCCGGGAAGAGCGCGTTGACGAGCGAGCTCTTGCCGACTCCGCTGGCACCGAAAAACGCGACGGTGCGCTGGGCGACCAGAGAGACGAGCTCGTCGAGCCCGAGTCCGGTGAGCGTGGAGCAGAGCACCACCGAGAGCCCGAGGCGTCGGTACGGCTCGAGACGTAGGAGCTCGGGGTCTTGGCGTGTCTCTCCGTCGAGCAGATCGAGCTTATTGACGACTAGCGCGACGGCGATTCCGCCCCGGGCGAGGGCGACGAGGAAGCGATCGACGAGGCCGGTCGACAGCGGTGGCCTGCGAATCGAGACCACGATCAGCGCGAGGTCGAGATTCGCCGCCAAGACGCACTCGCGATGGGAGTGGTGAGGGTCCGGCCGCGAGAGTCGATTGGTGCGCGGCAGGACCGAGTCGACCGCCCACTCTCCTGAGCTCCGCCGCACGATCAGGAGACGATCTCCGACGACGATCTCGCTCTTGGCGTCGCGGGCCAGCCGCTTCGGTAACTGAGCGAGCGCCAGCGAGCCGTCGGCCAACTCCACGGTGCACGGCCCGCGCGCGATCATCACCACGGTGGCGTTCTCGCGCGGAGCCGCAATTGAGCTCGCCACAGTGGGGCGACGGGCGGCAGACGAGCGCTCTCTTCGACTGCTTGTCGTCGTCGGGCGATTTCGGAGGCGCTCCTCGCCGAGTGGGAATGAGTCGATCCCTTCGGCGCCCCACGATTCGAGCAGTTCGTCGGCCCCCGGGGTCGGCTTCCCGTCCCGGATGCTCCGAGGCCTCATTCGGCTTCGGCGGGAGAGGTCAGTCCGGCCTTGCGAGCGTAGTAGCGAAACGAGCGGAAGGTCATCCCGAGGAGCTCGGCGGCCTGTGTCTGCACGCCTCCCGAGCGCTCGAGCGCCTGGCGCATGAGACCCGACCGGAGACGGCTTAGATAATTCTCGAGATCGAGCCCTCCAGTGGGGAGAGGCAGCTCATTCGGAACGCCGTCCGAGCGTCCGCCAAGACTGGCCGGAAAGTCGGAGGCGAGAATCTGCGGCAATGCGGAGAGCGCCACCGCGCGTTCGATCAGGTTCTCGAGTTCGCGGACGTTGCCCGGCCAGGAATGGCTCTCGAGCAGGCGTAGCGCCTCGGTGGAGATCGCCTTGGTGGGCTGGCCGAGCCCGGCGCAGAAGCGGGCGAGGAAATGTTGCACCAGGAGTGCGATGTCCTCGCGACGCTCGCGCAAAGACGGCAGAGCGATGGGGATCACGTTGATCCGGTAGAAGAGATCCTCGCGAAAGCCGCCCTGTGCGACGCGTTGGCGCAGGTCGTGATTCGTAGCCGCTATGATGCGCACGTCGACCGTCTCCTCGGTGGTGCCGCCGACTCTGCGGACCGACTTGTCCTGCAGTACGCGCAGCAGTCTCACCTGCATCGCCGCGCTCGTTTCGCCGATCTCGTCGAGGAACAGAGTGCCCCGGTTCGCCTCCTGGAAGAGACCCTTCTTGTCGCGCACGGCGCCGGTGAAAGCGCCGCGCTCGTGCCCGAAGAGCTCGCTCTCGAGCAGCGTCTCGGGCATCGCTCCGCAGTTGATCGAGAGAAAGCGATGCTGCGCGCGGGCGCTAGAGAAGTGGATAGCGCGTGCGATGAGCTCCTTGCCGGTCCCCGACTCGCCCTGTACCAGCACCGTCGAGCTCGTCTTGGCGACGCGCTCGACGAGCGCGAAGATGGAGTTCATCTTGGCGCTCCGACCGACGATGTTCTTGAACTTGTAGCGGCCGGCGAGCTCCTCGCGCAGCCAGACGTTCTCCTCCGCGAGCCGGCGCTTCTCGAGCGCGCGGTGGATAACGACCTTGAGCTCGTCGACGTCGAACGGCTTCGAAACGTAGTCGTAGGCGCCGAGCTTCATCGCCTCGATGGCATTCTTGGTCGAGGTGTAAGCGGTCATCATGATGACCGCGGGACCGTCGCCGGTGCTCTTCACCTCGCGCAGCAGATCGAGGCCGTTGCCGTCGGGCATCATCATGTCGCAGAGCACGAGATCGGGAGTGCGTTCCGCCAGCCGCTCGCGGCCCTCGCCGACCGAGAGCGCGGTCGCGACCTCGTAGCCCTCGTCGGTACAAAGCACGGTGAGAAACTCGACCAGGCTGGGTTCGTCGTCGACGACGAGGATCTGCGGCCGATCCACGTCAGGCCTCGACGGCGACCGCGACCGCGGCGGTCACGCGAAGCGGCAGCTCGACCAGGATCCGCGTTCCCGCGCCGAGGCCGCTCTCGATCTCGATCTTGCCGCCGTGTTCCTGCACGATGCGATAGACGATCGCCATGCCGATGCCGGTGCCATGGTCGAACAACGAACGAAAAGGCTGAAAAATGCGCGCCCGTTGCTGCTCGCTCATGCCGCGGCCGCTATCGCAGAACTCGATGCGGTAGCAATCGGAGTCGAGGCTACCGCGAATGCCTAGGAGGCCTCCGTCGGGCATGGCGCGCAGAGCGTTCTGCGCCAGGTTCCAGAAGATCTGGCTGATCTGGTCGCGGTCGCCGAGAAAGGGCGCCGAGGGTGGGTCGATGGTGAGCTCCAGTCGATGTCTTCCGGTCGCTTCGCTGGAATTACGGAGCAGCTCGGTGCTCTCACTGAGCAGCGCCGCGATGTCGAAGCTCTCGGTCGACCGTTCGCCCGGTCGCGCGAAACGCAGAAACCCCTTGATGGTGCGATCGAGCCGCTGACTCTCGCGCCAGATGATCTCGAGAAGCTTGCGCTGGGAGTCATTGCTGGCGGCAGCACGCGATAGCAGCTGGACCGACCCGGAGATGGCGGCGAGCGGATTTCCAATTTCGTGCGCGATCCCCGCCGCCAACTCTCCAACCGCCGCCATGCGATCCTTCAGGCGCAGCTCCTCTTGCAGTCGGCGCCACTCCGAGAGATCCTGAAACGTCAGGATGGTACCGATGATGGTGCCCTTGGCATCGGCGAGAGGCGAAACGGAGTAGCCGATCGGAATGGCTCGCTCGGCGCGAGGGAGCTCTCCCTCCTGGCGCTGTGTCCTACCCTCGGCGGCTGCCCGCGCCGCGAGCATCTCCCACTGGGCGCGATCGACGATACCGAGCTCTTCTACCGGTGCGCCGATCAGCTGGTCCGACTGGCGCTCGAGGATCTCGAGGCTGGCGCGGTTGAGCGAAGTGATGCGCCCCGTGAGGTCTGTCGTGGCGAGGCCGCTCGAGATCGACTGCACGATGTCGTGGTGCAGAACTTCGAGGTCGGCCAGGCTGCCGCGCTTCTCCTCGAGCTCGACCTCGGCCCGGCGCGCGTTCTCCGCCAGAAGAGACGTCAGGAGCGCCACGGCGTAAAAGCCGAAAAGATGGACTGCGAGGTTGTAGGGCAGCCGCCAGGCGATCTCCTCCTCGGAGAGCGTTTTGTGGAGAGTCGGTATTCGACCGTGCGCCAGCCCGGTCATCAATCCTCCGTAGAGGATATAGGCCGCGGTGGCGACGATCAGCCCCGCGCGCCGGCGCAAGATGACCGAAGCGACAATGATGACCACCAGATAGAAGAGCGAGAACGGGCTGCCGATGCCGCCGAAGAAGTAGACCAGGCCGGTGACCAGGACGAGGTCGCCTGCGAACTGGATGAAGGCCTGCACCACGGGTCGCGAGCTGAGCAGGCGCAAGAGCGCGATGTAGATCAAGCTCGCGAGATAGGTCGAGCCCGCGAGCAGGAAGAGGAAGTCGAAGGTCGGCAGCCCGGCCGGACTGGCGAGTTGGACGAGGAAGTAAGGGAGGGCGACGCTGGTGATGACGACCAGGCGAATGGCGATCAGCCAGGCGAGCGAACGCACCAGCCGGCCGTCGGCCGCTCGGCGGACACGTTCAGCTGCGGCGGGGAGAATCGGTGGAGCGTCGCTCCCGGCGCGGGTGGCGGCTGGGACTGCTGAACTCTCGCTCGCGGCCGAGCCCGTCACTCGATTTTCTGCAGAATCGCGTACATCGGCAGGTACATCGCCGTGACGATGGTGCCGATAATGCCGCCCAGAATGACGATCATCAGCGGCTCAAGCAGCTTCATCAGGCCCGCGACCGCGGTGTCGACTTCCTCTTCGTAGAAGTCCGCGATCTTCGACAACATCTGATCGAGGGCGCCGGTCTGTTCGCCGACGTTGATCATCTGCACGACCATAGGCGGGAAGACCTTCGTTTCGGCGAGCGGAGCCGCAATGGTCCTGCCCTCTTCGACGGCTTTTCGCACCGCCATGATCGCGTCTTCGACGATCGCGTTTCCGGCGGTGCGCGCCGTGATCTCGAGGCCCTCGAGGATGGGCACTCCCGAGGCGGTTAGAGTCGCGAGGGTGCGGCAGAAGCGCGCCACCGCGATCTTGCGTAGCAGCATGCCGATGACCGGAATCTTGAGCATCAGGCCGTCGATCACCCGGCGCCCCGATTCGGTCTTGTGGTATTTACGAATCGCGATGTAAGTCAGGAAGATCGCGGCGATCACGAAGACTCCGAACCGGAGGACGATGTTCGAGGCGGTGACCACTACCCTGGTCAGGAACGGCATTTCTCCGCCCAGGCCTGCGAACAGTTGCGAGAAGACCGGGATCACCTTCCACAAGATGATGTAGACGACACCGGCGGCAATGAGCAGAACCGACACCGGATAGACGAGCGCCGACTTGACCTGCCCCTGCAGACGGACGATCTTCTCGATGTAGGTCGCCAGCCGCTGCAGAATGATGTCGAGAATACCGCCCGCTTCGCCGGCCGCGATCATGCTGCAGTAGAGGTTGTTGAAGGCCTTCGGGTGCTTGCGCATCGAGTCGGCTAGGTTGGACCCGGTCTCGACGTCGGTTCGCACCGCCGAGATCATCTCGGCGAACAACTTGTCCTCTTCTTGCTCGGCCAAGATCTCGAGGCACTGCACTAGCGGCAGGCCGGCGTCGAGCATGACCGAGAACTGGCGAGTGAAGATGGCGACGCGCTTGGGACTGATGTTGCGCGGGATGCGCGGCAACAGCCGGACCTCCCGCCCCTTCTCCCGGATCGAGGAGATTTGGATATTCTGGCGGCGCAGGGTCGCCGTCGCGGCATCGCGCGAGTCGGCGATCAAAATCCCTTCCTGGAACGCGCCGAAGCGGTTCTTTCCCTTCCAGACGAAGCTCGGCATCCGATCAGCTCCTGTTTGCGGCAGCGGCAGCGACGGTTTGGGCGTCGACGAGGTTCGGGTTGAGAGCGGACGGGCCGCGCGCGATCAACTCCTGCAGTTCGTCTGCGTACGACGATCTCGCCATCGCGGTTTGCAGGGTAATCATGCGCTTGAAGTACAGCGAAGCGAGCGACTGGTTGAACGTCTGCATGCCGAACTTGGCCTGACCAGTCTGCATCATGCCGTAGATCTGGTGGACCTTGTCTTCGCGGATCAGATTGCGGATCGCGGAGTTGGGTACCATGATTTCCATCGCCATCACGCGCCCCTTGCCGCTCGCCTTGGGCAGCAGTGTCTGACAGAGGATGCCCTCGAGAACCATCGACAACTGGGTGCGAATCTGCGACTGCTGGTGCCCGGGGAAGACGTCGATGATGCGGTTGATCGAGGAAGCGGCCGAGTTGGTATGGAGGGTCGCGAAGGTCAGATGGCCGGTCTCCGCGATACGCAGCGCGGACTCGACGGTCTCGTAATCGCGCATCTCGCCGATCAGCACGACGTCGGGGTCCTGGCGCAAAGCCGAGCGCAAGGCGTTCGCAAAGCTGTGGGTGTCGGCGTGCAACTCACGCTGGTTGACGATGCAGTTCTTGTGGCTGTGCAGGTACTCGACCGGGTCCTCGATGGTGACAATGTGTTCGTGCCGCTCGCGGTTCACCTTGTCGAGCATGGCGGCGAGCGTGGTCGATTTGCCGGATCCGGTCGGACCGGTCACCAGAACGAGCCCGCGCGGCTTCTCGGAGATCTTCTCGACGACGGCAGGAAGTCCGAGCTCGCGGAAGCTGCGGATCTCGTACGGAATCTGCCGGAAAGCACCCGAGACCGCGCCGCGCTGGTAGAAGATATTGGCGCGGAATCGCGAAAGCCCCTTGATTCCGAAGGAGAGGTCGAGCTCGAGCGTCTCCTCGAGCCGGTGCTTCTGGTTGTCGGTCAGAATCGAATAGCAGATCTGCTTGGTCTCGGTGGGCGTCATCGGCGGAATGTTGAGCGGCCGAAGGGTGCCGTCGACACGCACCTGCGGGGGCGAGTTGGTGGTGATGTGAAGGTCAGAGCCCCCCTGCTCGACCATCGATTTGAGCAGCGCGTTCAGGGTCGGCGGCATAACTGCCCTCGTCTACGTGCGACAGAAAGTGTCACGGCCGAGTGTACACCAGTCGTAGCCTGCAAACCATATGGATTGTTCCACGCACGCTTGCCCGACCGCGCCCGCCGCGGGCCGGTGTCGACACCGAGTCGCGCCCGGCACCGCCGCTTCCAGATGGCCGACCAGCCCGAGCACGCGCGAGCCCTGCTCACTGGCGGGCGGAATCGCCTCGCTGCTCGATCATGGATGGGATGCCTTCGCCCCTCTCTGAGTTCGGCAGTAGGCCAGCGCGCCACTGAGGATCAAGAGGCCGCCGAAGATGCAGACGATGGTCGGTCCGGTGGGCAAGTCCATGCTCTGCCACTCGGTCGACAGCACCAGCCCGGCGACACCAGCGGCGAGCGCCACCCCCCAACCGATCGCCAGGCGCAGGGCGGTGCGCGAGGAGAGCAGCGCCCCGCAGACCGCCGGCACGATCAGATAGGAAAAGACCAGATAGACCCCGGCGATGCGCACGAAACTGGTGACGACCAAGCCGAAGGTGGCGTAGAAGAGGAAATCCCAGAGGCGTACGCTCATCCCCTGCCGTTCGGCTTCGTCGGTGTCGAAGGAGAGGAGGTGGAACTTTCGACGCAGGGCGAAATGAAAAGCACCGACGGCGAGGTAGAGCGCCAGGGTCCGCAAGACCTCGGAGCGGGAGACGAGCAGGATGTTTCCGACCAGGAGGTTCTTGATCTCCTCGTCGCCGGCCGCGGTCCGGCTCAGGACGAGCGTCGCCGCCGCGGCCGCCACGATGTAGATGATTCCGATGATCGCCTCCTGGGGCACGCGCGGGTGGCGGAAGCGGGTGAGCGAGAAGAGCGCTGCACCGGCCAGAGTGAAGCCGACGGCGAGCACGTGCGGCAGGACGCCGTGTTCGGGGTCGGCGCCGAGCAGAATCGCGGCGGCGATGCCCAACGCGGCGATCTGCGCGAGCGCGAGATCGACGAAGATGATTCCCCGGCCGACGACGTGAAGACCGAAGTAGACGAGGATCGCCGGGAGGGCGATCAGCGCCACGAGCGGCCAGAGCCAAAGCGTCAACAGGTCCACGATGGTCTCCTAGGAGGTCGCCGCCAGGGCTCGGGCGAGGCGCTGGACAACGGTGTCGATCAGTTGGAGGTACGTCGCCGTACCGGCGAGCCCGCCCGGGAACTGACAGACCTCGACGACCTGGGCACTGTTGCGAGCGGCAACCGCTTCGGCGGTTTTGCGCGGTTGGTACGGCTCGACCAGGAGCACCCGGATGTTTTCCGCCTGCATCTTTTGCATCACTTTCGCCAAGTGCGGTGGGGAGGGCGGAATCCCGGGCTTCGGTTCGAGAAAGGTGTTGGCTTCCAAGCCGAAGCGGCGGCCGAAGTAGCGCCACGTCGGGTGGTAGGTGACGATCTGGCGCCCGGCGAACGGCGCCAGGGCTGCGGTCCACTCCTTCATCTTGGCGTCGAGCGTCGATTCGAAGCGCACGGCGTTGGCCTCGTAAGTCGCCGCACCCTCGGGGTCGAGCGCCTCGAAAACGCGCGCGAGATGTCGCGCCACGATCTTGGAGTTGAGCGGATCCAGCATGAAGTGCGGATTGCCCGCCACGTGGGCGTCCCCTTGCGAGCGATCGGCCGCGAGTGGAATGTCGAGCAGCTGAACGCCTTCTGAAGCCACGATGCGGCCAGGCGCGCCAGCCAGGATCTTGGCGTTGCGCGCGCCGTCGAGGAGCGGCGGCAGCCAGCCGATCTCGAGCTCGGCACCGCCTTCGATCAGGACATCGGCGCGGTGCATAGCCACGATCTGACTGGGTCGCGCGTCCACGAAGTGGGGATCCTCGGTCGGCTTGGCGATCGTGGTCACGGCGACGCGGTCACCGCCGATCTCGACGGCAAGAGCACCGTATTCGGAGGTCGTGGCAACCACCTTGAGCGTGGCCCGAGCCGGAGCCGCGGTGGAGAGTAGGGCGACGGCGCAAGTAGCGAGCGAGTTTCGCAAGTTGGATCTCATCGTCGACCTCGTGTCTAGAACTTGTGAGCCGCGTGGGCTCCGAGCAGGAACTCCAGTTGCAACCAGAGAGAGTGCTCGTCACGCGGGAGCGCCTCGCCGTGATCGAAGTTGTACTGCAGCCGCAGCTTCGAGTACTCGGTCGGAAACCAGGTCAGCACCGGGGACAGGCGCCATCGCCGCGCCAAGCCGAGCTCCTCCGGATCGCCGCGGTCACCGCCCACGCTGTCGACACGGACTCCGATGACTCGCCCCGGCGAGTATCCCCAGTTGAGCTGCAGATAACCGCCCCAGTCGTCGAAGTTCCTGGCCGGGAGATCCTGCGTTGGCGCGGCGGCGGCAGATATACCGCGTCGCATCAGCTCGCCCTGGAGCTTGACGAAAGGGAACCCCTTGAAGGCGGTGGTCGACTTCCATTTCCAGAAGCCGTCGACGCCGTAGATTCGCGTTCGGCCAGCGTCACCCGTCCCGTTGGGACCTAGCGCCGCCGACGCTCCGAACAGGACCGTCTGCGTGGCGCTGAGATCGAAGGAGGCCGCGTAGCGCGGAACAACCAAGAAATCGGAGAGAGTCGAGACTTCGCTCTCGAGAATCTCCCTTCCGAAGAGCGTTTCTCCGGGGACACTCCGGAAGCTGCTCAGCGTTTCGCCCTGGCTGTTCTGAATCGTGATCAGCGCCTCGGAGTAGTAATCGGTCGGGAGCAACCACGAGAGTCGGGCGCCCACCGAACGGAGTCCGTCCGGTCCGAAGAAGCGCCCGTTGACCAGCGGCTGGTCCACGAAGTCCCAGTTGTGCGGGTGCGTCGGATTGAGCCGGCCGAGCTCGGTGAAGAACTGACCCGCCTTGACCTGCAGTCCTCCGGGAAGCGAGGTCGACGTGGCGTACACCTCTTCCAACTCGACCACCGTTTCGCCCTCGGGGGTGATCTGGAGAATCAGATTCGCCTGGCCGCGAAAATACGGATCGACAGCGCCTTCGAAGACGACTTCGACGTTCTGCACAGTGAACCCCCGCTGCGCCGGGTCGTGGCCTCCGGTCTGCAGCGCTCCGACGTCCCCCGATGTCGAGCCCCCGGCGGCGATCAGCCCGTCGAGCGAGAGGTTCAGAAAGTTCTTCCCTCCCGCTCCCGACGCGATCGTCAACGGAGCTGCCGAGCTGCTGACGGAGGGCACTGGAGACAGCGCCCCCTCAGGAGGTGGGGGTGAGAGCTCGGGTGCCGTAGCCCGAGCCCTCTCGAGTTCGAGGATCTTGGCTTCGAGAGCGGCGAGGCGCTGCTCATACTCGGCGCGAAGCTTCTCGATTTCGGTGCGTAGAGCCGCTGCTGCGTCCTGCAGGGCGGAAGGCGTTTGAGCCACGATCGGTACAGCAAAGGCGCCAAGGACGATCGCTAGCGCGCCGACCTGGCGCCAACGGTGAGGTGCTTTTCCGAGACGAAGGAGAGTCATGCCGATCTCCTTGCAGCGAATTCCGATCAGATTCTTGGGGGCCCGCGATCTGAGGGCCGGCTGTCGTCGTGCGCCGGAGAGGTCCGACGAGCGCCGCTAGAGGCGCGGCCGACTAGGCCGCGACGGCGTCAGGCCGAGAGATGGACGACGAGCGGCGGAGCGCGCCCGCGAACGCTCGAACGTGCCAGGGAGCGCGGCAGACTCTCGGCGCGAGCCAGCAGGTCGGGCTCGGTGGGGTCGGAGCTGGAGAGTCGAAGCGGCGCTGCGAAGAGGCCCGTACGAGAGGTCGCAGCCTGGCAAACGGCGCACGCCTCGTGGTGCGAAACCGCTGTGGCTTCGAAGTGTCGCGACTCTTGATCGCATCGCCCGGAGTCGGCCAACGCAACTGCGTCATGGGGCGCGAGGTCACGCTCCCAGAGCGGGTGCGAATGCTTACCGAGGGCCTCGAAGGCAGTGGTCGAGACGATGAGCGTCGCGAAGAGCGCGAGGTTTCTGCGGCAACCGGTCACGAACACGGGTCGATCCTAACCCGAATCTCGCTACGGGCAAGAAAACGGGGCCGGGCGACTGCCCGGCCCCGAGATGAAGGCGAAAAGCTCGAGAGGCGTTACTTCACCGACACGTCGTCGATGCGGAACGTAGTGATGAGCGATGAGTCGCTCGTGGCGCGGAACTGGATGCGCACCGTCGTACCCTTGTGGGCCGCCACGCTGAACGTTTTCTGCGAGTAGCTGCCCGCCGTGGTCTTGTTGAGGTTGCTGAAGGTGCCGAGCGTGGTCAGTAAGGTGCCCGACGTGTTGCGCACCTCGATGAACAGCTTGTCGAACTGGGTGACTGTCGTCGTCTCGGCCGAGGTGGTGTTGAGCCAGAAAGTCATGGTCCCGGTCGCAGTCGACGGGATGGCGATCTGCTGGTAGATCGTGCCGCTGGCGTTATTGACGTTGGCGAGGTAGGCGTAGGCGAGGCCACTCTTGGGGAAGCTCCCTGTCGAGCGGGCCGCGTTGCCCGAGATCACCCACGGCGTCGTTCCCGATTCGAAGCCCGGATTCGTAAGTAGCTCCGCGCCACCGCCGCCGCCGGCCGTGTAGCTCCCGGTGAGCGTGACCCCCGAGTAAGTGGAGAAGCCGTAGAGGAGCACGTGGTAGGTGCCCGTCGACGGTGCGGCAAAGGTGCAGGTCTCGGCCGTCGTCGCGCCCTCCGACTTGCAGTCGGAGGTCGTGGTGGTAGGCGCCGAGCCGAACTTGACGTAGAGGTCAGCGTCGCCGGTGCCGCCGGAGGTGGTGAACTGCAGGTTGGTCGCTCCTGCGGGCACACTCATCGTCCAGAACTGCTGGCTGCCGGTGGCGCCGGCGATGCCGGTGACCGGCACGCCGTTCGAGAGCACGTTGCTAGCGCCGGCCTGCGTGGTGGCCGACGCCTGCGCCGAGTTGCCCGAGCTGCAAGTGCCGTTCGAGGCAGTGACGACGTAGAAGTAGGTGGTGCTCGCCGTGAGCCCGGTATTCGAGAACGAAGTCGTCGTCGCGGTGCCGACCGAGCTGTACGGTCCGCCGCTCACCGTGG
>CAZPYU010000063.1:0-2815 GCA_964590905.1 uncultured Thermoanaerobaculia bacterium | reverse complement strand
ACCTTCTTCGGTTCGATCGGCCTCTTCCTGGCGCTGATGTTCCTCTTCGTTCGCGTCTTCCCGGTGATCGCGATGTTCGAGGTGAAGACCTTGACGCCCGACGCCAAGCTCAGAGAGCCGGCGCACTGAGATGCACGAAGCTCCTGACTCGACCTACCACGGCCTGCTCGCCGAGTACCGGACGGCGCAGGAGCTGCTCGACGCGGCGACGGCGGTGCACGCCGCCGGCTACCGCGCCATCGACGCCTACACGCCGTTTCCGATCGAGGCGCTCTCCGAGATTATCTGCGACCACCACGCCTCGAAGGTGCCACTCATCTGCTTGAGCGGCGGCATCGCCGGCTTTCTAGGCGGCTGGGCGCTGACGACCTGGACGTCGGTCATCGCCTATCCGGTCAACGTCGGCGGCAAGCCGTTCTACAGCTGGCCGGCGTTCATTCCGGTGATCTTCGAGTGCACCGTGCTGCTGGCGTCGTTCTCGGCCGGCCTCGGCATGCTGGCGTTGAATGGGCTGCCGCAGCCGTACCATCCGGTGTTCAACGTCGAGAGCTTCCGCAACAAGGCGTCACGGCACGGCTTCTTTCTCGCCGTCGAGGCGAGCGATCCGAAATTCGACCGTTGGACGACGCGCGAGCTTCTCGGGCGGACGGCAGCGGTGGAGATCCACGATGTCGAGGCGTGACGTGGAGAGCTCGCTAGGCGCCCTGGCCAGGCTCGGCCGGCTCTGCGTCCTCTTCGCGGCGGCCGCCTGCCGCCAGGACATGCACGACCAGCCGCGCATCCAAGCGCTCGGCGAGAACGCCTTCTTCGTCGACGGCGCCGGCTCGCGCACTCCCCCTGCCAACGCCGTCGCGCGCGGCAACCTGCGCGCCGACAAGGCGCTCTACACCGGACGCGGCGCCGACGACGCGCTGCTGACCGAGCTGCCGCTGCCGGTCAATCGCAAGCTCCTGGTGCGTGGCCGCGAGCGCTTCGACATCTTCTGCTCGCCCTGCCACGGCAAGAGCGGGGAGGGCGACGGGATGGTGGTGCGGCGCGGCTACAAGGCGCCCACCTCGTATCACGTCGATCGGCTGCGCCAGGTGCCGGTGGGCTATCTGTTCGACGTGATGAGCAACGGCTTCGGCGTCATGCCGAGCTACGCCGCGCAGGTGCCGGTCGAGGACCGCTGGGCGATCGCCGCCTACGTGCGGACGCTCCAACTCTCCCAACATTTCGAGGCGGCGCAGCTCGCTGGCGACGAGCGCGCGCGGCTCGACGCCCCCACCCACCCGGCGGCAGCGGCCGCGGTGGCGCACTGAGACGACGAGCGGACGCGACATGAACCCGAGCTCACAGGTTCTGCGGCCCGATGCCTACCGTCCGCCCGACGCGCTGCGCGGCTTGGGCAGTAAGGCGCTGGGAGTCGGCATCGCCGGAGCCGTCGCCACGGCGGCCGGCGCCTTCGTCGATGCCGAGCGCTTCTATCCGGCCTATCTCGTCGCCTGGCTCCTCTGGTACACGGTCGCCACCGGCTGCCTCGGCCTCCTTCTGCTCCACCACCTCTCGGGCGGCCGATGGGGCCTCGTCCTGCGCCGCCCGATGGAAGCGGCGGCGCGGACGATCCCAATCGTCGCGCTGCTCGCCCTGCCATTGCTCTTGGGTCTCGACCGGCTCTACCTCTGGACCGATCACGCCAAGGTCGCAGCCGACCACCTCCTGCAGCACAAGGCGGGCTACTTGAACAGCACTGCCTTCGTCCTGCGCTTCGCGCTGGTGATCGTCGTTTTCTCCTCGTTCGCCTTCCTGCTCTCGAGGCTTTCGGCCGCTCAAGACTCCGAAGGCGACGCCGGCAAGGCGTACAAGATGCAGCAATGGAGCTCGATCGGGCTGCTCTTCTTCGTCATCGCGACCAGCTTCGTGGGTTTCGACTGGTTGATGTCGCTCGACCCACACTGGTTTTCCAGCCTTTTCGGCGCCATCTTCCTGGCCGGCAGCACGATCGCCGCGCTCACCTTCCTGATCTTGGTCGCCCACTGGCTTGTGCAGCGGGAGCCGATGGCGGCGGTCTACACCACCAAGCGCTTCCACGATTTCGGGACGCTGCTCTTCGCGTTCGTGATGTTCTTCACCTACCTCTGCATCTCGCAGTTCATCATCGCCTATCAGGGCAACCTGCCCGAGGAGGTGGTCTGGTTCTCGGAGCGCTTCCACGGTATCTGGGGCTACGTCGCAGCGGGGCTCCTCGTCTTTCACTTCTTCTTCCCGTTCTTGATCCTGCTCCACCGCGCCGTCAAGCGCCGGGCGGGGGCGCTGGCAGCGATCGCCGCGTTCGTGCTCGGCATGCGCTGGGTCGATCTCGTCTGGCTGTCGCGGCCGAGTCTCGCTCACGGCGGCGAGCACGTCGGCTTCGCCATCTCCTGGCTCGATCTCGCCGCTCCGGTGGGAGTCGGAGGCATCTGGATCTACTTCTTCCTCCGCGAGCTAGCGCGCCACCCGCTTCTGCCGATGAACGATCCGCGCATCGCCGAGGCGCTGGGCCATGAATGAGCATCGCATCAGCGGGCCGAGCGGGCCGACTGGAATCGATCGCGAGATCGACGTCCACAGCATCCGGCAGCTTGGCTTCTGGCTGGCCGTGGTGACAGTCGTTGCGTTCCTGATCGGCTGGGGGTTCTACCGCGGGCTCGCGTCTTGGGAGCGGCGACTCGATCTCGAGGCGTCGCCGCTGGCCGAAGCGAATCGCCCGGTGGTGCCGCCGGGTCCGCGTCTCTTGCCCCACCCCGAGACCGAGTTGGCGCATTTCCGGGCGCTGGAGAGCGCGCGCCTCGGCGGC
>CAZPYU010000062.1:0-5435 GCA_964590905.1 uncultured Thermoanaerobaculia bacterium | reverse complement strand
TGGACGACAATCAGCTCTCCGTTCGAGAGCGGCAACGGCGATCGATAGAGCCCAGAATGGCAGGCGCCGGGCGTCGACGTGTAGCTGCCCGTCGATTCGTGGGTGTGGAGCGTGACCGCGATCTCGTCGGCGAGTCGGGTCGGCTCGCCCGGCATCGAGATCACCCGACCCGAGGCGTGGGTCGAGAACTCCGGCGCCGAGACGCCGAAAAAGGTGCCAGGTTCGGTCACGCTTTCGCGGATCTGGAGGAAGAGGTCGGTGACGATCGGATTGAAGCGACCACAGGAGTTCTGGCCGCAGCTGAAGAATTCGAGGCTGTCGTCGTCGAGGAACGACGACTCGAAGTAGCCGGCCAGGTCGTGGCGGCCGATGTGGTTCAACGTCTCCTGCTCGGTGCCGTCCTGGTTCATCATCCAGGGAAAGAACTGATTCATGCGGTGACTGTTTTGCGGGTAGATGGCCGCCTGGCAGCTACCGCTCTGGAGGCGCGGCTCGGGAAAGGTCTCGGTCTTGTTGGCGAGCTTCGCGGCGCCGGCGCTCTCGTTCGAGTAGTCGAAGGTGCCGTAGACGGTGCCGTTCCCCGCCGCCTCGCTCTGGCAGTCGGCGTCGGCCTGCTGGTCACGCTGGAGGTGGTCCCAGCGGGTGAAGATCACCCGACCGTAGCTGTCGACGATCGGCTTGAAGTCGCCCGACGGTGCGTGGTCGAGGATCTCGAGCGCTCCGCTCTCCGGATCGAGCACCCAGAGGCCGCTGACCGTGGGCGCCGATTCGTACTCGTCGCGCTGCGGATAGAGATGCGCGGCACCGTTGAACGGCCGATCCGACGAGAAGAGGATGCGGTCGTCGGAGAGATAGACCGGGGAGACGTTGTTGGCGTTGGCCGGCTGCTTGGAAACTTTGGTGATGACCGGTGTGTCGCCCTTGCCGAGCCCGGTGACCTCGTAGAGCTGCCAGTACCAGGTGCCCCAGATGTACTGCTGGGTCGGCGCCCCGATCACCATGCTGAAGATCGCCTTGTTGCCGTTCCAGTGGACCGCGGGCTCACGCACCGCGATCGAAGCCGCGCCCTGAAAGCCGCCCGCCACGCCGAAGCCGGCCGCTGCCGTCAGGTTCTTCAACGAGCCGTCTGGGTAGAGGATGTAGAGGTCGCCGCCGCGGCCGGTCTCCTGCATTCCGGTCTGATGGTTGCCGAAGACCGAACCGATGGTGGTGAAGTCGGCAGGGATCGGCACTTGAGTGACAAACAGAATTGGATGCGGCCGCGCGGCGATGGCCGGCGCTGAGAGACAGGCCAGGGCCGCGGCCAAGCGCATCCACCGGCCACGTTCGCGCGCTCGTACCTGCATCTCGGCTTCCTCCCCCCGGGGGTTGAGGGGACAGCCTTAGCCTGTCCCCTGAGACTGCTTCGCTGTTGGTGACGAGTCTGCGGCCGAACGGGCCGCGAGCGAAGGTTCGAATTCACGCCAGAGCGGTTGCCCGGTTCACAGGCGGCGAGGCGGGCTCAGATGCGGTGGTGGTCGGCGCGGGAGCCCCGCAACTTCCGTAGAATTGCGCAATGACCACCTTCGTCTCCGATCTCGAGCCGCGATCGCTTTGGCGGCAGTTCGATCAGATCCTTGCCACGCCGCGCCCCTCGAAGCACGAGGGGGCGCTGCGCGATCGGATCGTCGAGCTGGCGCGCGCGCGCGGCTTGGCGCATCGCGTCGACGCCGCCGGCAACCTGGTCGTGGGCGTGCCCGCCTCTGCGGGCCGCGAGAGCGCGCCGACGGTCATTCTGCAGAGCCATCTCGACATGGTTGGCGAGAAGAACGCCGATCAGGCATTCGATTTCGAGAACGACCCGATCGTGCCGCGGCGAGAGGGCGACTGGCTTTACGCCACCGGCACGACGCTCGGCGCCGACAACGGCATCGGCGTTGCGGCGATGCTCGCCGTGGCGGAAAACGGAACCATCGCGCACGGGCCGCTCGAGCTCCTGTTCACCGTCGAGGAGGAGATCGGGCTGCTCGGCGCGGCGGCGCTCGATCCGGCGCTGGTCACGGGGCGAACGGTCCTCAACCTCGACACCGAGGAGGAGGGTTCGCTCTACGTCGGTTGCTCCGGGGGGGCGGGCTGCGAGCTGGCGGTTCCGCTCGACGCGATGTTCGGGGCCGACGGACGGACGGCGCTAGCGATCAAGATCTCGGGGCTCCGCGGCGGCCACTCGGGAGTCGACATCCACCTGCAACGCGGCAACGCGATCTCCGTGCTGGCGCGCACGTTGCAGCCGCTCTGGCGCGACTTCCAGTTCGAGCTGGCGTCGCTCTCGGGCGGCAATCTGACCAACGCGATCCCGCGCGAGGCGGCGGCGGTCGTGCGGGTGGCGAGCGGCGATCGGGCGGCTCTCGAAGCGGCGGTCCGCGAGCGAGTCGAGCGCCAGAAGAGCGAGCTCGCGACTGTAGATCCCGGCCTCGCGGTCGAGATCGTCGCGACCGAGGTCGCGGGCGAAGTCATGTCGGACGAGACAACGCAACGGATCCTTGCGCTCCTGGTGGCGCTGCCCCACGGCGCGATGCGGATGAGCGACGACATCGCGGGCCTGGTGGAGAGCTCGACCAACCTGGCGCGAATTCGAACCGCAGGGCTGACGCTCGAGATCGCGATCAGCAACCGGAGCTCGGTCGACTCGGCTCTCGCGGCGCTGCAGGAGCGAACGCGGGCGTTTGCCGCGCTGGTAGGCGCCGAGGTCACTGTCAACGAGGGCTATCCGGGTTGGAAGCCGGACCTCGACTCGCCGCTGCTCGCCCTCGTCAAGCGCGTCCATGCGCGCGAGCTGGGTCGTGTCGCCGAAGTGAAGGCGATCCATGCCGGCCTCGAGTGCGGGGTGCTCGGCGCTCGGCTCGGCGGCGCGGACATGCTCTCGTTGGGTCCACAGATCGAACATCCTCACTCGCCCGAGGAGCGGGTCCTCATCCCGTCGGTCGAACGCTTCTGGCGGCTGCTCGGGGCAACGCTCACGGAGGTATCAGCATGAGACCGCACGGCAAACAATGGCAGGGAGAGAGAGTGCGCGACGACGCGAACTGTAGCTTCGGGATCGATCGGCGTGCCGTTTTGGGAGGAGCCGCTGCGCTCGCGGCGAGTCGCTTCGCCACGGTGGCCGGTCTTGGCGGAGCTGAAAGTATTGCCGCGGCAACGGAGGGCGCCGAGGCAGTTTCGCCTGCCTTCGAGCTCGAGGAGGCGACGATCGCCGAGTTGCAGGCGGGTCTCTCCTCTCGTCGTTGGACCTCCGAGCGACTAGCTGTTCTCTACGTCGATCGGATCGACGCGATCGATCGCCGCGCCGGCGGGCCGAACGCGATCGCCGAGACCAACCCGGACCTGTTGGCCCAGGCCGCGGAGCTCGACCGCGAACGGAAGGCGGGGCGGCTGCGCGGCCCGCTCCACGGCGTTCCGATCGTGCTCAAGGACAACATCGAGACCGGCGATCGGATGAAGACGAGCGCCGGATCGATGGCGCTCGCCGAGTCGGTCGCGGAGCGTGACGCCTTTCTAGTCGGACGGCTGCGCGACGCCGGAGCGCTCATCCTGGGCAAGACCAATCTCTCGGAGTGGGCGAACTTCCGCTCCACGAAATCGACCTCGGGCTGGAGCGGGCGCGGCGGGCAGGTGAGGAATCCATACGCGCTCGACCGCAATCCGTGCGGCTCCTCGTCGGGCTCGGGGGCGGCGGCCTCGGCGAACCTCTGCGCTGCGGCGGTCGGCACCGAGACCGATGGTTCGATCATCTGCCCGGCGGCGTTCAACGGGCTGGTCGGGATCAAGCCGACGCTCGGAATGGTGTCGCGCTCGGGCGTGATCCCGATCGCCCACAGCCAGGACACCCCGGGTCCGATGGCGCGCACTGTCGCCGACGCGGCCTACCTCTTGGCCGCCATGGCCGGTGTCGATCTGCGCGATGCGGCGACCGCGGCGAGCGCCGGCAAGTGGGACGGGCGCGTCGAGCCGCTCCTCGCTGCGGGCGGCCTGCGAGGCGCGCGGCTCGGCGTGGCGCGCAGCTTTTTCGGCTGGCACCCCGAAATCGATCGCCAGATGGCGACGGTGCTCGACACCCTGCGGGGCCTCGGCGCGGAGCTCGTCGATCCGATCGAGATCCCGCACAAGGGGGAGTACGACGACTCCGAGTTCGAGGTGCTGCTCTACGAGTTCAAGCACGACTTGAACCTCTACCTGGGCGACCTTCCGGAGCGGGGTCAACCGCGCAGCCTCGCGGCGCTGATCGAGTTCAATAGCGCGCATGCGAGCCGCGAGATGCCCTGGTTCGGCCAGGAGATCTTCGAGAAGGCGGAGGCGAAGGGGCCGCTCAGCGACGAGGCCTACCTTTCGGCGCTCGAGAAAAATCTCCGGCTGACGCGCGCCGAAGGGATCGACGCCGTCATCGCGGCGCACCGGCTCGACGCCC
The DNA here is from genome assembly GCA_964590905.1 of uncultured Thermoanaerobaculia bacterium. Taxonomy (GTDB): domain Bacteria; phylum Acidobacteriota; class Thermoanaerobaculia; order Multivoradales; family JAGPDF01; genus JACTMI01. Next base: position 994 of record CAZPYU010000062.1, on the reverse strand, counting down.
TCGTCTGCCCGTCGATGAGCGTCGCCTACCTGACCGACTGGGTGAACGGCGACGCTTACGGCGGCTCGGCGACCTCCCCCTGCGCCGTGGCTGGCTATCCGCACCTCGCGGTGCCGGCCGGTTTCGTCCACGGCCTGCCGTGGGGGCTCTCGCTCCTGGGCCCGGCGTGGAGCGACGCGCGGCTGATCCGCTACGCGCACGCCTTCGAGCAGGCGACGCAGGTGCGGCGTCCGCCGCAATTCCTGCCCACTCTGCCCCTCGGGTGAGGGGAGCCGCTACGAGCGGTTGGCGAGCACGGCCTCGGCGGCGAGGAGGCCGGGGGTGCAAGTGACGCCGCCGCCGGCGTGGCTGCCGCTGCCGCCGAGGAAGAGCCCGGCGACCGCGGTGGCGTAGCGCGCTGCCGAGGGGGCTGGGCGCAGAACGAAGAGCTGATCGAGGGCCAGCTCGCCGTGGTGGAGCTGTCCGCCGGTGATCGCAAAACGCGCTTCGAGCTCGACCGGCGTCAGAATCTGCCGCGCCACGATTCGTGACCGCACGCCGGGCGCGTGCCGCTCGAGAATCGAGAGCACGGACGCGAACAGCTCCTCGCGGCGCTCGGCTGTCCATCCGCCGTCCAGGTCGTACGGCACGAAGCTGGTGAGGATCGAGACGACGTGGTGGCCGGCGGGTGCCAGCTTCGGATTGGCGATCGACGGCACGCGGATCTCGAGATGGGGCTGCGCCGAGAAGCGCCTGTACTTCACCGCGTCGAAGGCGCGCTCGAGCTCGTCGACGTGGCCGCCGCCGATACGGATCGCCGCGAACGACTCACCGTCGCGCCCCGCCCATTGGAGCGGCCCCGAGAGCGCGAGGCGGATCTTCGCCGCCGTGCCGCGGCAGCGGATGCGACGGAACTCCTCCTCGATGGCTATCGGCAGCGAACCCGGGGCGATCAGGTCGAGGAAGAGCCGCTTGGGGTCGCAAGTGGCGACGACGGTTGTGGCATCGAGCTCCT
>CAZPYU010000061.1:0-9992 GCA_964590905.1 uncultured Thermoanaerobaculia bacterium | reverse complement strand
GGATCGCCGCGGTCGAATTTCGACAGGCCGAAGAGCATCCAGCCGCCGGCGTCGTTGGGCTGGATCGCGACGACGCGCGCCGCCGCCTCGCCGGAGCCGTCGAAGTCGCCCTGGCCGAGCAACGTTTCGGCGAGAAGCAGCGCTGCGGTGGCGCCGATGCCGGCCGCTCCGTCGGAATCGGCGGCCAGTGCTTGCCGAAACGATTCCAGGGCGCCGGCGACGTTGCCCACGCCGCGTTGGGCGCGGCCGAGGTGCAGTCTGAGATCGGCGTCGGTCGGCTTGACATCGGTCGCCGCCACGAGCAGGGCCACGGCCGACACCCAGCTACCACGCTCGATCTCGGCGAGAGCGAGCGCCCGCGAGATCGGGATGTTGTTGGGAGCCAGCGAGCGGGCGCGGCGGAGCGCCTCGTAGCCGGCCTCTTGGCGGCCGAGCTTCTGTCGGGTCAGTCCGAGATTGAACCAGGCGTGTGAGTCCTCTGGGGTCAGCCCCACCGCCTCTTCGAGGAGGCTCTCTGCGTCGGCATGCTCGCCGCGGCCGTAGTAGATGACCGCTGCGTTGTTGAGCGCCAGGCCCTTGAGCTCAGCGGTGATCCCCTCGGGATTTCCACGCTCGAGCGCCAGCACCCGCTGAAAGCCGGCGAGCGCGGCATCGTCTCGCTTCTCGCGCATGTCGGCCAGCGCCAGGTTGTAGACCGCGTCGGGATCGTCGGGCGCCAGCTGGAGCGCCTCACCGAGCAAGATACGCGCCGCTCCCGTCTTGCCGGCGCGAAGCTCCGCGGCGGCGCGATTGATCTTTTCCGATGCGGTGCGGCGGCGATGGGAGAGAGCGCTGGCCAGGGCGTCCTGTTGGAGCGCGGCGAACTCGGGCGAGTAGTTCTCAGGTGCGAAGGGCGCATCGGGCTGCTCGAAGAGAGCAGCCTCGAAGTGGGCGAGGGCGCCGGGGAAATCCTGCAACTGCCAGGAGAGCCAGGCGGCGAGAACGAGAACCCGAGCCCGTTCGGCCGGCGCCTGATGCCGGTTTCCCAGGTCGAGGTAAAGCGCCAGCGCTTTGGCGAGATCGCCGTCGGAGTATGTCGACTGCGCCTCGGCTTCGAGCGCGGCGAGCTCGTCGGGAACCGCCGGCGTCGGCACGTCCGAATTCGGCTGCGCTGCAGGCGGGCTCTCCGGGGAGAGGGGAGCGGGAAGCTCCTCGACCTCGATCTGCGCCGAGCAGATCGGCGTCGTCGCGAGGGCGACGAGCAGGGCGAATGCGGCTCTCTCGAGGAAGATCATCGGCCGGATCGATTCCGAGCGGCCGAGAATCTAGCAGATCGAACTTACGGAGCCGCCAGCGGCCTCTCGCGGACCGCGAGCGGTATCTTGCTGTCGACGTCGAACGTCACGATCGTCTCGACGTCGCTTCTGATGGGCACTGTCTGCGAAATCGCGGGCGCGGTGGTGGCACCCGAGGCCGGGAAGAGCTCCACGAGGTGATCTCCCGGCTGCAGGTAGCGGCCGCGGAGCGGCGCGAGGCCCTCCACCTTGCCGTCCAGGCGGATCGTGCCGGGGCGGGCATTGAGATGCGGCTGGATGGTCATCCGGCCAGGTCGCGCAATTGGGATTGCGACGCGCTCGGTGGCGCTCGCGGCGAGCTGCAGCTTGACGGGGCGCTCGAAGACGAACGCCGAGGTCTGAAGCTTGAAATCGAGCCTGAGCGCTCCAGGTGGGAGCTCGATCGCCAGCTCGCGATCGAGTCGGTATCGCTTACCCGCGACGCTGACAGTCATAGTGGGATCCCAGGCCGGTCCGACGCGAACGACTCCCGCTTTGGGCGGCTCAACGACGGTCGGTTCGGGCGCTGGCGCGGGCACCTGTACGGTCTCGACCGGCGCCACCCCGGGGCTCTCGACCGTGGGTGGGTTGACGGGGGGCGGGATCTCGGCGGGGGAGCTTGCCGGGTCCTTCGGCCTGGTGGCCACTCTCTTCTCGGACTTCTTCGAGAGTGCCGCCAGCCCCGTCGTCGGCGTGCCGGACTTGCCCGCCGCGATCGACGGCGAAACGAACGACTCCAGAACGCGATCGAAGCCCGGGATTCTGGGCCCGGCCAGGACGAGGGCGGCGGCCGCGACGATCAGGAGGGAGGCGGCCGCACCGAGGTAGCGCGGCCAGCGTCGTCCGCGAGGTCGCATTCGCGCTGGCGAGAAGGCGCGAGTCTCGGTCCGCGGTCCGCTCTTCGGCGTCTCGAGGACAAACTCGGAGAGCGCGGTCGTACGCTGGGTCGGGGAGACCGGCATGGGGGCCGGAGCGGCCACCGGGATCGGCGCGGTCTTCTCTTCGCGCGCGAGGTTGGGAGCCGAGTCGCGGCTCTCGCCGCGGGCGGCATACGCCGAGCTCGACCGTGGATCGAGCCGCTCCAGCGCAAGGACCAGCTCCGAGGTCGGGGACCACCGCTTGGCGGGGTCTTTCTCGAGGCAGCAGAGCACGACGCGCTCCAGCTCGGGCGGACATTCGGGAGCGCGCGACACGATCGGCGCCGGTCGTTCGTTCAGGATCTTGTAGAAGGTCGCCGAAATTTCCTGGGCTCGGAACGGTCGCTCGTAGGTGAGCAGCTCGTAGGAGAGAACTCCGAAGGAGAAGATGTCGGTCCGCACGTCGATAGCGTCGCCACGGATCTGCTCGGGCGCGAGATACGAGGCGGTGCCCAGGGTCACCCCAGCTTGGGTCAGGGTGCTCTGCTGTTGTGCGAGCTTGGCGATTCCGAAGTCGAGGATCTTGGCGTGTCCGTCGTCCTGGATCCGGATGTTCGCCGGCTTAATATCGCGGTGGACGACGCCGCGTCCATGCGCGACCTCGAGGCCGCGCGCCACTTCGGTCAGCCAGCGCAGCTTGTCGGCGAGCGGGATCGCGTCGCCGCGGCGGATCTTGTGGTCGAGGTCCTCGCCGGAGAGGAACTCCTGAACGAGGTACGGGACGTCGCCGTGAAAGCCGAACTCGAATACGGTGACGATGTGGCGATGCTGGAGGTTGCCGGCGATCTCGGCTTCGCGCGAAAAGCGATCGCGAGTCTCGCGATCCTCCGCGGAACAGGTCTTGATGGCGACGTGGCGCTTGATGTGCGGGTCGTAGCCCTTGTAAACGACCCCAAATCCGCCGACGCCGATCTTGTCGACAATTTCGTACTTGCCGAGCTTCTCCACGGCTTCAAGGATCGTAGCACGCGCTACCGTGGTTTCGACGGCGCCGCGGCAGGCAAGACCGAGTGCAGGTCGGCGAAGGCGACCAGGCGAGCGGCGCCGTCGGCAAGCGGCCGGCCCGTAAAGGAGGAGCGGCGAACGGCGATGCCCTCCACGTCGCTTCCTCCGGCCCGCGCCGCCGCGATGCGGAGGGTCAGCTCGGCGCTCCCCGTGGAGGCGAGATCGAGCAGAACGAGCGTCGGGCGGCGCAGGAGAGAGACCGGAAACCGCCACGCTTCAGGCCCGGCGACCCGTGGCGCGAAAGGGTCGGGATCTGGAAAGAGCGCGGCGACCGCGGTGGGCCCCTCGGCCAGGAGAGTCGCGACCGCGAGCGCGACAGCGCCGCTCCGAGCGCCCTCGCCGACGAAGAGGATCGGCCTGCCGGGCAGGCGCTGGCGTAGCGTGGCGTGGGCGCGCACCGCATCCTCGAGCGCAGCGCCGGCCGGATCGTCGTCGGCGGCTCGCCGAAGTTGGCGTCCGAAGCGTTCGGAGCCTCGTGCGCGATAGCGCAGCACCGCGATGCCGCGGGCGGAGAGGGCGCTGAAGAGTGGATCGTGCTCGCCCCAGCGGGGCGAAGCCTCGGCGTCGTCGAGCCAGATCAGGCCGGCCCGACTCGCGATCGATCGCTGCCAGAGCTCGGCCGGGAGGGGCGGGTTGCCGGGGATCGCGATCGACTCGCTCTCGGGCAGCTCCGTCGGGCGGATTCTGGGCGCCAGCCCGTAAGTCAGCGGACGCAGGTCGGCGCCCGACCTCTCGACCCAGAGATCGCTCGCCCAGCCCTCCCCAGCCGTAGCCCAGACAGCGAGGCCGCCGCGCGGCAGGGAGATACCGCGCAGCCACCGCGTCGCGCTCGGCGTCGGCGGCAGCGGCAGGGACGCGCCTGCCCAACTGACCCGGCGAACCTCTCGCCGACCGCGGCAGAGCAGCTCGACATCGAGCGCTCCTGCGCTCATCGTCCCGACCCCGGTCGCGGCGCATTCGGGAAAGAGCGACGAGAGCGGCCTCCTGACCCTGGTGACGAGGTCGATCCGCTCGAGTCGAGGGAGATCGCTGCGGTCGTCGGTCAACACCAGCAGCGCCCGGCCGCGAGCTGCAAAGGCCAGCGGCTCGAAGCGGCCGTCGGGGCCGTCGGGAAGCAGCAGCCGGTCCTCGCCACGTACGCGATCGCGTACTACAACCTCATCGGCCTCCGGGTTCACCGAGCGCTTCAGGGCGAGGAGCTGGGCATCCTCCGAAACCGCGGCGATCCAGAGCGGCGCCGGAACGGCGTCGAGCTGGCGCTGCGCCAGCGTCGAGGTCGCGGTTTCGAGCAGCTGATCGGCTCCGCCGTCGGCCGAGCGGCGGGCGGTGAGGAGATGGCGGCCGCCGAGCGACCAGCCGAGTAGGCGTTCGGGCGTGCCGATTCCGCCGCTCCACTCGATCGATCGACCGCCGCGATCGATGGCGATCCACCGGTGTTCACCGGTGAGCGCGTCGACCCGTTCGACGAAGGACCGAGAGGCCGCAGGGTGTGCCGCCAGAGCTCGGCTCTCGGCGCCATCTCGAGCGAGGAGGGCTGACACCTGGCCGGCGAGGGAGATCGCGACCGCTCTTGGCCCATCGGGCCCGTACTCGGTGGCCAGGACGCGCGGCGGGTCGCCATCGAGTCCGATCAGGTCGTAGCTGCGCGACTCGAGGTAGATCGCGCTCGGCAGCGCCTGCCGTGGTGAGAGCTCGGTCGTCGGAGCGGCGGGGATCGTTCCGTCGCATCCGCAGGCGAAGGCGATGGCGCAGAGCTGCAGGAGCCCAAGTCGGCGCTGGTACACTCGATGGGTGGCGGGGCGCAAGTACGGTCATCAAGGGTATCGCGACTCGCCACGCGCCGAGCGCGACGCCCTGCGTGGGCCGTCCTCGACGCGCGCGCCCGAAGCGCCGCGCGAGCGCAGCGAGGCGCCGCGCGGGCGGGGGCTAGGAACGCCCAGCGCCGCAACTTTCCGCTGCGCGCGTTGTGGCGGCGTCGCGGCGATCGCGGACGCCGTAGCCATCGAGGCGAAGTGCGCGAGCTGCGCGGCCGATCTCCATACCTGTTCCAACTGCGCGGCGTTCGACCCCTCGGCGCGCTTCGAGTGCCGCCGCGAGCTGCCGGCACGCGTCTCACCGAAGGATCGAGCGAATCGGTGCGATCAGTTCGAGCCGCGAGCGCGCCAGGAGTTCGAGCAGGAGCGGACCCGTCCGAGCGAAGGCGAGGCCGGACGGGCTTCGTTCGACGCCCTCTTCAAACGCTGACACTCAGGCTCCGAGGAGCTCGCGGGCGCGGGCGAGGAGTACCGCCGGCGGCTCGTCGAACGCCAGGGTCATCCGCCAAGCCTCGCCGTCGGCGCTGCGGCCGAGGTCGGTGATGGTCGCCAGCCAGGAGCCGGTATCGCCCTCGATCCGGAGCGCCGCCTGAGAGCCGGCGGAGGGTTCGAGCCCGAGGCGAGCCTCCACCACGAGCGACTGGCCCTGCAGCTCGACGAAACGGAAGGGCGCTGTCGAGTGCACTGCCACCGGGCCCGACTCCTCGAGCCGGAAGCGCCCGAAGAGCCTCGTCTCGATGGTCACCACCGCGTTGGCTTCGAGGAAGCGCAGGAGCTCGCTGGCGCTGGGCGTCAACACGTTTCCGAACTCGATGCCGGCGCGATAGATGGGCATCTGCTCGCCACCCGAAGCGGTCGCCGTTCCGTGAAAGAAGCACCAAGCTACCCTGCCGGTCAGGTCGAGGTTGCCCCGGGTGGAGCCGATCCGCATGCCGATCGCATGTTGTGGAACCAGCCGGGTATCGGTTTCGATCGCCAGCCCCGAGATGCCGATGTCCAGGACCGTAGCGCGCAGCGACAGCACGATCTCGCCGTGGTCTTTCGGGCCTTCAGTAGGAGCGGCCGGTATCGGCGTCTCGGTACGAATCGGCGTCAACCCCCCAGATATGACATCTCGGCGCGCGGCGGAGTCTCCTCGACCGCGGCGCGCAGCTCGGAGTACCTATCGGTTCGAGTCTGCCAGATCGCCCGGATCCGCGCCGTGAGCTGCTCGTCGCTCTCCGCGGCGCGCAGCGGAGTGCGCAGATCGGTGCCGTGCGCGGCGAAGAGGCAGGTGAAGAGGCGACCGTCGGAGGAGAGCCGAGCGCGCGTACAGGCGCCGCAGAACGGCTCGCTGACCGAGGCGATCACCCCGATCTCGCCGCTCCCGTCCACGAGGCGCCAGCGACGAGCGACTTCGCCCCGGTAGGTCGGCGCGAGCGGTTCGAGCGGGTGGACGGCCGCGATCCGCGCCAACACTTCGCGCGCGGGAACGACCTGATCGAGGCGCCAACGATTGGTGGTGCCGACGTCCATGTATTCGATGAAGCGAACGACGTGACCGGTGCCCCGAAAACGCTCCACGAGCGGCACGATCGACTCCTCGTTGACGCCGCGCACGACCACCGAATTGATCTTGATGCGCTCGAAACCGGCCGCTTCGGCGGCGGCGAGCCCTGTTAGCACTCGGACCACCGAAAAGTCTGCGTCGTTCATGGCCCGGAAGACGGCGTCGTCCAAGGAGTCGAGGCTGACGGTCAGCCGGGAGAGGCCCGCGGCGCGTAGCTCAGGGGCCTGCTCGGCGAGCAGCGAACCGTTGGTAGTGAGCGCGAGATCGATCGCCGGCAGGACGGCCAGCCGTGCCACCAGCTCCGCCAGATCGCGCCGCAAGAGCGGCTCTCCGCCGGTCAAGCGGATCTTCCGTGCGCCGAGAGCGTGGAAGATCCTCGCCAGGCGGGCGATCTCCTCGAAGCTCAGGAGCTCGGCGCGCGCCAGGAATTTCCAGTCGGGGCCAAACCGAGCTCGAGGCATGCAGTACGGACAGCGGAAGTTGCAGCGGTCGGTGACCGAGATCCGCAGATCGTGGAGCGCTCGGCCGAGTCGGTCGAGCGGAGGCGCTGAGGCGATTGACGAGTCCATCGCCCTCATTGTACGGCCGCGGCCGGGCGGCGGCCCTGCTACGATCTTCCGCCACTGTTGGGAGGAGCAAGGAGCGATGACAACGAGGTTCGGTAGGGCTGTCTTGATGCTCGGGCTGGCGCTGGTCGTCGCCGTGCCACCAACTGTCTTGGAGGCCGCGGCCGGCAGTGCGGATGGGGCCGGCAGAGTAGCCGAGCTGCAGCGCCAGGCGCTCGCCGGTGACGGCGCCTACCGACTCGTCGAGTCGCTGACGACCGAGGTCGGCCCGCGCTTCTCGGGGACGCCAGGAGACCGGCTTGCGATCGCCTGGGCGGAATCGAAGCTCGGCGCGCTCGGCTTCGCGCCCGTGCACTCCGAGTCGGTCGCGGTACCGCGCTGGGTTCGCGGTTCCGCGACGGGTGAGATCGTGACGCCGTGGCCGCAGAGCGTCGCCATCTTGGCGCTCGGCGGCTCGATCGGGACAGCGGCCGAAGGTATCGCGGCCGAGGTCGTCGGGGTGGAGGACATCGCCGCGCTGGTGGCGCTTCCCGAAGGGAGCGTGCGCGGCAAGATCGTCTACTTCGGCAAGCGGATGCGGCGCACTTCCGACGGCGCTGGCTACATCGAGACGGTGCCGATCCGAGGGCGTGGAGCGGTAGCGGCTGCCCAGCGCGGAGCTCTCGCGGTTCTAGTTCGCTCGGTCGGAACCGACAGCAACCGGCTGCCGCACACGGGCGGCATGCGCTACGAGGAGGGGGTACCGAGGATTCCGGCAGCGGCGCTCGCCGTACCGGATGCCGACCTCCTGGAGCGCCAGCTCGCGGCGGGTCGGCCGGTCGTTTTCCGGCTGGGACTCTCGGCGCAGCTCGCCGGTGAGAGCGAGTCGGCCAACACGATCGGCGAGATCCGCGGACGGGAGCGACCCGAGGAGATCGTGCTACTGATCGCCCACCGCGATTCGTGGGATGTCGGCACCGGCGCCCAGGACAACGCCACCGGAGTCGCGCTCGCGATTGAGGCGGCCCGACTCGTAGCGGCGGTCGGCGGCCCACCGCGACGCACGATCCGGGTGGTGCTCACCGCCAACGAGGAGTTCGGCCTTTCGGGCGCACGCGCTTACGCCGTTGCGCACGCCGCCGAGCTGCCGCAGCACACGCTGGCGATCGAGCTCGATTCGGGGGCCGGCAGGGTGCTCTCGCTGGCGACGCGGTTCGCGCCGAGCGATGCCGCGGCCGAAGCCGAGCTCGAAAGCGCATTCGCGCCGCTCGCCATTCCGCTGTCGTCCGAACCGGCTGGGGGCGGCGCCGACCTGAGCCCCATCGCGCCGCACGGTCTGCCGCTAGTCGATCTCGATCAGGATCGCACGCTCTACTTCGACCTCCACCACACCGAGAACGACACTCTCGACAAGATCGATCCCGCCGCGCTCGCCCAGGTCACCGCGGCGTTGGCGACCGTCGTCGACTGGGCAGCGAATCGGGAGGTCCGGCTCGCCGCTGTCGCCGTCGAGCAGACGCCGCCCTAGCCAACACTTACTCGATGGAGAGCCCGAAGTTGGCGGCCAGTCGGGCGAGATCGGTGCCGTCGATCGTGCCGTTGCGGTCGATGTCGGCGCCGAGGACGTAGCGCTCCCCTCCGGTCGAAGCGCCGAAGGCGCGCGCGAAGACGACGAGATCGACGCCGTCGACCCGGCAGCTGAAGTCGAGGTCGCCAGCGAGCAGCGAGGCGCCTTTGACAGTGAAGTCGGAAACTGGCTTCACCTTCTCGTTGCCCTCTAGGTCCCGACTGATGACGCCAAGTTGCAGCGAGCCGCCCAGTCCACCCGGCTGATACGTGAGGATCTGCTTGCCCGCCACGCCGGTGGACTGAGCACCGAGCGGCACGCCGTTCAGGGTGAGATCGGTGAGGACCGAATCGACTCCCGATTGGGCGTCGTAGAAGACAACTTCGAGTCGCGAGCTGGGCGAGACGCTCTCTGATTGGTTGGCTGGAACCACGAAGCTGGGGGCGGGCGGGACCGTGTCATCACCGAGAATGTAGTCGGCAAAGATGCCTGCGAGGATGTCGTAGCCCTTGCCGTTGGGGTGCAGCGGATCAGAATAGTAGAGCTCGTGCAGCTGAGGTGTATCGAAGAGCACCTCGAAGGCCTCGGGCTGACCGACCTGGCGCCGATATGCCTCCTCGCGAATCTCCCAGGCGAGCTGCTGCGTTTCGACGCGACCGTTCTTTGCGTTGGTGCCCGGACCGCGCGGAATGATGGTGGAGAGCAAGACTCTCCCGAAGCCGCGTTGGAAGCCCTTCGCGACCATCGCTCCTAAAGTGTCGGCAATCGACTCGAGCGAGGTGTTGCTCGGCACGTCGTTCGTGCCCTCCATCAAGATCAAGGTATCCGCGGCCGAACCCTTGATCGTCGACAAGCGCGACAGCCCTTCGAGGACATTCTCGCCGCCGACGCCTTCGTTCACAACCTGAACATTCATTCCGGCCAGAAGAAGGAGCGATTCGAGACGGCCCGGATAGCCGCCCTTGCCGTCGTTGTCGCCATCGCCGTCGGTGATGCTGTCGCCGAAGGCGACGATCTTCTGCGCCAGCGCTTCTGTTCGCCAGCCGACTCCGATCAATAGGAGCGCCAGCGTCAGATAGCCCCTCAGGGCCATGCGGCGACGACCCTTCGATCGCCGAACCGCCAGAGGATCGTCGAAGCTGTGAGCTCGACGAGCGGTCGCTCCGATGCGACGGCATCGATGCGCGCCGGTCTCCGCAGGCTGCCGTCGACGTAGATCTCGGCAACCACCCAGCCGCGCTGCCGGGCGTCACGAAAGAGCAGCACCGGAGCATCGAGACCG
>CAZPYU010000060.1:0-15311 GCA_964590905.1 uncultured Thermoanaerobaculia bacterium | reverse complement strand
GATGAACTTCGCCCAGCCCTTCTCCGACGCTACCTTCGTCAGAGCCGCAGTCAACGTCGTCTTACCGTGATCGACGTGACCAATCGTACCCACGTTCACGTGCGGCTTCGTACGATCGAATTTCTCCTTGGCCATGGCGTCCTTTCCGATCCGAATTCCGTTTCAAGCCACCGTCGGGATCAACCTGCCGCTTTGGCGACGATCTCTTCGCTGACGTTCTTGGGCGCCTGCTCGTAGGCCGCGAACTGCATCGTATAGCTCGCTCGACCCTGCGAAAGCGAGCGCACGTCGGTCGCATACCCGAACATCTCGGCGAGCGGCACCTTGCAGCTGATCACTTGCACGTTGCCGCGCGGCTCCATGTGCTGCACACGACCACGTCGCGCCGTGAGATCGCCGATCACTTCGCCCATGTACTCTTCGGGCGTCACGACTTCGACCGCCATGATCGGCTCCAGCAGGACTGGCCTTGCCTTCTTGGTGCCGTCCTGAAATGCCATCGAGCCGGCGATCTTGAACGCGATCTCCGAGGAGTCTACGTCGTGGAAGCTGCCATCGTAGAGCTCGACTTCGATACCAGAGATCGGGAATCCAGCGAGCGGCCCGGTCTCCATTGCCTCGCGAATCCCCTGCTCGATCGGCTTGATGAACTCGCGCGGAATGGCGCCGCCGATGATCTCGTTGGTGAACACGAATTCAGCCTCGGACGTCGGCCGCACCCGAATCTTGGCGTGACCGTACTGTCCACGACCGCCGGTCTGCCGGATGTACCGGCCTTCGCCCTCGGCCTCGAGGGTGATGGTCTCTTTGTAAGCGACCTGCGGCTTGCCGACGTTGGCTTGCACGCCGTACTCGCGCAGCAAACGGTCGACGATGATCTCCAGATGCAGCTCGCCCATGCCCGAAATCAGCGTCTGCGCCGTGTCGGGATCGGTATGCACCTTGAAAGTCGGATCCTCTTGCATCAGCTTCGCCAGCGCCATCCCCAGCTTCTCTTGATCGACCTTCGTCTTGGGTTCGATCGAAACCGAGATCACCGGCTCGGGAAAGTCCATCGCTTCGAGGACGATCGCGTGGTTCTGATCACAGATGGTGTCGCCGGTCGTCACGCTACGCAGTCCCACAGCGGCCGCAATATCGCCGGCCACCACCTCGGTGATCTCCTCGCGCTTGTTGGCGTGCATCCGCAAGAGCCGACCGATGCGTTCGCGGCTGTCTCTGGTCGTGTTGAGCACAGCGGTCCCGGACTCCAGTCGACCGGAGTAGACCCTGAAGAAGGCGAGCTGCCCCACGAATGGGTCGCTCATGATCTTGAACACCAGGCCGGCGAAAGGCGCGTCGTCGGAGGCGGGTCGCTCGAGGAGCTTCTCGCTTCCGGGCTCCAGGCCCTGGACCGGCGGGATGTCGACCGGCGACGGCAAATAGTCGATCACCGCATCGAGCAGCGGCTGAACGCCCTTGTTCTTGAAGGCGCTACCGCACAGCACCGGCTGCAAGCGATGCGCGATCGTGGCACGACGCAGCGCCGCCTTGAGCTCGGCCTCGGAGATCGCCTCGCCAGCGAGATACTTCTCGAGCAGCTCGTCGTCGGTCTCGGCGATCGCCTCGACCATCCGCTCGCGCGCCTCGAGCGCGGTGTCGCGCAGCTCGGCGGGAATGTCGACGAGCTCGTACTCGGAGCCCTTAGCCTCGTCCGTATACAGGACGCCCTTCATCGAGATCAGGTCGAGAACACCCTTGAAAGTATCCTCCTGCCCCCAGGGTAGCTGCACCACCGCCGGGTTCGCCGCCAGGCGCGAGCGCATCATCGCGACGCAGCGATCGAAATCGGCACCGACGCGATCCATCTTGTTGACGAACGCCAAGCGCGGAACCTTGTAGCGATCCGCCTGGCGCCAGACCGTCTCGGACTGCGGCTCGACGCCGGCAACCGCGTCGAATACCGCCACGGCGCCGTCGAGCACCCGCAACGAGCGCTCCACCTCGACCGTGAAATCGACGTGGCCGGGAGTATCTATGATGTTGATGCGGTGCTTGTTCCAGGCGCACGTAGTGGCAGCCGCCGTGATGGTGATGCCTCGCTCCTGCTCCTGGGGCATCCAGTCCATCGTCGCGGTGCCGTCGTGCACCTCACCGATCTTGTAGTTGACCCCCGTGTAGAAGAGGATCCGCTCGGTGGTGGTCGTCTTTCCGGCATCGATGTGCGCCATGATTCCGATGTTGCGCGTCATCGACAGCGGGACTTGTCTCGCCATAACAGTGCGCCCCCGAGGGTACGCTCGTGCTCACGTCAGTCTGAGGACGGCATACATGGCGACGAGAGGCGCCGCCGCGCCGTCCGATTCAACTCTCTCTTACCACCGATAGTGCGAGAAGGCCTTGTTCGCCTCCGCCATGCGGTGGGTATCTTCCTTCTTCTTGATGGCGCCACCCCGGTTCTCGGCGGCGTCCATGAGCTCTGCAGCCAGCTTAGCGCGCATCGTCTTCTCGCCCCGCGCCAGCGAATACTGAATGATCCAGCGGATCGACAGCGCCAGTCGCCGGCTCGGGTTGACCTCCACCGGAACCTGGTACGTCGAGCCGCCGACGCGGCGCGACTTGACCTCGACCGCTGGCTTGACGTTCTCGAGGGCGCGCTTGAAGACTTTGATCGGATCGTCGCTGGTGCGCTCGCGAACCGTCGCTAGAGCGTCGTACAGAATCCGCTCGGCAACGGTCTTCTTGCCCTGGCGCATGACCACGTTCACGAACTTGGTCACCAGCTGCGAGCTGTACAGCGGGTCCGGAAGGACCTCGCGCTTCGGAACTTCCCTGCGTCGCGGCATCTTCGATTACTCCCGCTTCACGACTTCGGTCGCTTGGCGCCGTACTTCGACCGCCCCTGACGCCGGTTCTGAACGCCCACCGAATCGAGAGTGCCGCGCACGACGTGATATCGAACTCCCGGCAAGTCCTTGACGCGCCCGCCGCGAATCAGCACGATCGAGTGCTCCTGGAGGTTGTGCCCCACTCCCGGAATGTAGGTCGTGACCTCGATGCCGTTCGTCAACCGAACGCGCGCCACCTTGCGCAACGCGGAATTCGGCTTCTTGGGCGTCTGGGTGTAGACGCGCACACAGACTCCACGACGCTGCGGCGCCTGCTGGAGAGCGGGGCTCTTGGTCTTGCTGCCCTGCTTCTCCCGCGCAAACTTGACCAGCTGATGAATCGTCGGCATCCGTGAGCTCTCGAGACCCGTTCTAGTTCACCCAGCTCACCAATACGGCGAGCCAAACCCGGGCGCGGATCTATTCCCGCGACCGGCCTGCGACTTCGACTACCCAACTGGTCCTAGGGGGACTACAGCAGGGGGACGCGGAGAATAGCCTGCAGGCCGCCGGTCCGTCAAGCTGCGCGGCCCTCCAGACCTCCATCCCGGCCTACTCCCCCTCGAGCACCTCCTGCGGCAGCGTGCGGATCTCGTCGTCCCCGAAGTCGAAGAAGAGCTCCTCTTCCCCGGCCGGTTCGGGCTCTGGAATGTCCTCCACCATGTGGAAGTCGTGGTAGCGGGCCATGCCCGTGCCTGCCGGGATGAGCCGCCCTACGATGACGTTCTCCTTGAGGCCGCGGAGATAATCGATCTTGCCCGAAATTGCCGCCTCCGTGAGGACCCTCGTCGTCTCCTGGAAGCTGGCCGCCGAGATGAAGCTGTCGGTAGAGAGTGACGCCTTGGTGATACCGAGCAATAGCGGCCGACCGATCGCGGGACGCCCTCCCGCCGCCAGCACCCTCTCGTTCTCCTCTTGGAAGCGCCAGCGATCAACCTGCTCGTCGATCAGGAACTCGGTGTCGCCGACCTCTTCGATCTTCACCGAACGCATCATCTGGCGCACGATGACCTCGATGTGCTTGTCGTTGATCGCCACTGACTGCGAGCGGTAGACCTCTTGGATCTTGTCCACCATGTAGCGCTGGAGCTCTTTCTCGCCCATCACCTTCAGGATGTCGTGCGGGTTGATCGGACCGTCGATCAAGGGATCACCGGCGTGAACCCGCTCGCCGTCCTGGACGTTAACGTGAACGGACCGCGGCACTAGGTACTCGCGGCTCTCTCCGCTCTCTCCGCTCTCCCCTTCGACCACAACTTTTCTCATCCCCTTGTGGATCTCGCCCAAGCGCACCACGCCGTCGATCTCGGTGATGATCGCAGGCTCTTTGGGACTTCGCGCCTCGAAAAGCTCGACGACGCGCGGCAAACCGCCGGTAATGTCCTTGGTCTTGGCCGCCTCGGCGCGCGGAATCTTGACCAGTACGTCGCCGGGCTCGACCCGCTGACCTTCGACCACCATTAGGTGCGATCCCGACGGCAAGATGTATTTCCGCTCGCCGCTCTCGCCCTTGACCACCACCGCTGGGATTCGCTTCTCCGTTGCCGAAGCCTCGACGATGATCCGCTGCGAAAGCCCGGTGACCCTGTCGGTCTCCTCGCGTACGTTCTCGCCCTCGACGATGTCGCGGAACTCGACCGCGCCGCCCTGCTCCGACAGAATCGAGGAGGTGAACGGATCCCACTCCACCAAAGGCGTACCCGGAATTACTTCTTGCCCATCGTGGACGTGAAGTCGCGAGCCGTACGCCAGGGCGTAGCGCTCTTTCTCGCGGCCCTTGGGGTCGACGATCAGCAGCTTGCCATTGCGATTGACGACGATTAAATCGCCCCTCTTCACCTCGACCGTCGAGACGTTGAGGAAGCGGACCAGACCAGGATTCTTGGCCTCGTGCTTCGACTGCTCGGAGACTCGCGACGCGGTGCCGCCGTAGTGAAACGTCCGCATAGTGAGCTGTGTGCCCGGCTCGCCGATCGACTGCGCAGCGATGACGCCCACGGCCTCGCCGATCTCGACCTGCCTGCCGCTAGCGAGGTTGCGACCGTAGCACTTGGCGCAGGCTCCGCGGCGCGTCTCACAGGTCAGCACCGAGCGGATCTTCACGCGTTCGATGCCGGCACTCTGGATCGCGCTCGCCAGCTCCTCGCCGATCTCCTCGCCGATTCCCACCAATTGCTCGCCGGTCATGGGGTCGTAGATCTCGTCCTGGCTCACGCGGCCGACGACTCGATCTCGCAGGGTCTCGAGGATCTCGCCGCCCTCCATGATCGCCGAGACAACGATGCCGTCGATCGTTCCGCAGTCCACCTCGTTGATGATCACGTCTTGCGCGACATCGACCAAGCGGCGAGTGAGATAACCCGAGTCGGCGGTCTTCAACGCCGTGTCAGCCAGCCCCTTGCGCGCGCCGTGCGTCGAGATGAAGTACTGGAGGACCGAGAGCCCCTCGCGGAAATTGGCCTCGATCGGAGTCTCGATGACCTCTCCCGAGGGCTTGGACATCAGGCCGCGCATGCCCGCCAACTGTCGCACCTGCTCGCGCGAACCTCGCGCTCCGGAATCGGCCATCATGTTGATGGGGTTGAACTCGTTGCGCTCCAGCTCGACGCTCCTCATCTCCTTGAACATCTCCTCGGAGACTCGCTCGGTCGTCCGGTGCCAGATGTCAATGATCTTGTTGTGACGCTCGCCCGCTGTGATCACGCCAGCCGCACGTTGATTCTCGATCTCCACGACTTCGCGGCGCGCCTGTCCGAGCAGCACTTCCTTCGCGCGCGGCACGACCATGTCCTCGACGCCGATCGAGATCCCTGCCCGGGTTGCGTAAGCGAAGGTGATCTCCTTGAGGTCGTCGAGCATCTCGACGGTCAGCTCCTTGCCGTGTTTCACGAAACAGAAAGCAACCAGGTCCTGAAGGCCGCGCTTCTTGAGCAGCCCGTTGACGAAGGGAAGCTGTTTCGGCAGCGCGAGGTTCAGGATCACCCGGCCGACGGTCGTCTCGATCAGCGCGTTGGTCAGCTTCTCGACCTCGGCGTGCAGAATGTCCTGATTGTCGTATTGCCGATCGAGGTGGATGCACTCCCCGTTGATGCGAACGCGAATCGGCGTGTGGGTCTCGACGACGCCTTCGTGGTGAGCCAGGAGCACCGACTCGAAGTCCGGAAAGACCTTGCCCTCGCCCTTGGCTCCCTTCTTGGCCAAGGTCAAGTAGTACCCCCCGAGGACGAGATCCTGGCTGGGTACGGCGAGCGGCCGGCCGTGCGCTGGCGAGAGGATGTTGTTCGCCGCCAGCATCAGCACCTGGCTCTCTATCTGCGCTTTGGGCGACAGCGGTACATGCACCGCCATCTGGTCGCCGTCGAAATCGGCGTTGAAGGCCGCGCAGACGAGAGGATGGATCTGAATCGCCTTGCCCTCGATCAGTTTGGGCTGGAAGCCCTGGATGCCCAGCCGGTGGAGGGTTGGTGCGCGGTTCAGGAGCACGACATGGTCGCGGATGACCTCCTCGAGGCAATCCCAAACCACTTCCTCCTCGCGTTCGACCATCTCCTTGGCGGCCTTGATCGTCGCCACCAGACCCTTGGCCTCCAGACGGTTGTAGATGAACGGCTTGAAGAGCTCGAGCGCCATCTTCTTCGGCAGACCACACTCGTGGAGCTTGAGCTCGGGGCCCACGACGATGACGGAACGGCCCGAATAGTCCACGCGCTTGCCGAGCAGGTTCTGGCGAAAGCGGCCCTGCTTGCCCTTGAGGGTATCGGACAGTGACTTGAGCGGCCGGTTGTTGGTGCCCTTGAGCACCCGCCCACGGCGTCCGTTGTCGAAGAGCGCGTCAACCGCCTCCTGAAGCATCCGCTTTTCGTTGCGGACGATGACCTCGGGAGCACGCAACTCGAGCAGCTTCTTGAGTCGGTTGTTGCGGTTGATGACTCGCCGATAAAGATCGTTCAAGTCCGAGGTCGCGAAGCGGCCGCCGTCGAGTGGCACCAGCGGACGCAGCTCGGGTGGAATCACCGGAATGACGTCCAGAATCATCCACTCCGGCCGACTCGCGCTGCGGCGGAAGGCGTCGACCACCTTGAGTCGCTTCGCTGCCTTCAGCCGGCGGATCTGGCTCGTCTCGGTGCGCATTACGACGCGAAGCTCCTCCGAGAGCTCGTCGACATCGATCCGCTGCAACAGATCCTTGATCGCCTCGGCGCCCATCTTGGCGATGAAGGTTCCTTCGCCGTGGCGATCGCGGACCTCGCGGAATCGATCCTCGGAGAGCAGCTCCTTCTCCTTGAGATCGGTTTCGCCCGGATCGATCACCAGGTGGCTCTCGAAGTACAGAACCCTCTCCAGATCGCGCAACGTGATGTCCAGCAAGTGCCCGATTCGCGACGGAAGACCCTTGAAGAACCAGACATGCGAAACCGGGCTGGCCAGCTCGATGTGGCCCATGCGCTCCCGCCTGACCCGCGACCGCGTCACCTCGACGCCACACTTGTCGCAGACCACTCCGCGGTGCTTCATCCGCTTGTACTTGCCGCAGAGACACTCCCAGTCCGTGATCGGACCGAAGATCTTGGCGCAGAAAAGCCCGTCGCGTTCCGGCTTGAAGGTCCGGTAGTTGATCGTCTCCGCCTTCGTGACCTCGCCGCGACTCCAGGCGCGGATCTTCTCCGGCGAGGCGAGCGCGATCTTGATCGCGTTGAACTCCTTTGGTGCCTTCGGCTTGTCGAACATGCGCAGCGATTGCACGCCCGTTCCTCCCGAGTTCCGTGAAAACTGATGCTCCACTTAGACCTTGAGAAGCTCGACATCGAGACAGAGGCTCTGGAGCTCGCGCACCAGAACGTTGAACGATTCGGGCAAGCCCGGTTCGTCCGGTACTTCGCCCTTGACGATCGACTCGTAGACCTTGCTCCGCCCCTCGACGTCGTCGGACTTCACAGTAAGAAGCTCCTGCAGCGTGTACGCCGCACCGTACGCCTCTAGCGCCCAGACCTCCATTTCGCCGAAGCGCTGACCGCCGAACTGCGCCTTGCCGCCCAGAGGCTGCTGGGTGATCAGCGAATACGGTCCGATCGAACGCGCGTGGATCTTGTCGTCGACCAGGTGCGACAGCTTCAGCATGTAGATGTAACCGATGGAGATCATCTGTTCGAAGGCTTCGCCGGTCATGCCGTCGAAGAGCTGCATCTTTCCAGAGCTGGCGACGCTCGCCTCGACCTGGAGCTTGGCCATGTCCGCCTCGGTCGCGCCGTCGAAAACCGGAGTCGAGAACCTGACTCCCAGCACTTTGCCGATCCACCCCAAGTGCGTCTCGAGGATTTGGCCGACGTTCATCCGCGACGGAACACCCAGAGGATTGAGCACGATCTCGACCGGCGTTCCGTCGGGAAGGTACGGCATGTCCTCCGGCGGCAACACGCGCGAGATTACGCCCTTGTTTCCGTGTCGGCCGGCCATCTTGTCGCCGATCTGGAGTTTGCGCTTCATCGCCACGAACACCTTGACCAACCGGATCACGCCCGGCGGCAGCTCGTCGCCCTTCTGCAAGAGCTCGACTCTCTCCTTGTTGACCTTGTGCAAGATGTCGATGTGGGAGTCCGTCCTGCGATAGATCTCCTCTACGACACCCAGGGCACGTTTGTTCACGACCGGCAGGCGCAAGATCTCGTGTCTCGACAGCGTCTCGAGCGCCTCGCGAGAAATCGCCCCACCCTTCTCGACCAGCATCTCGCCATCACGGCCCCTGACCGCGCTCGCGGCCTGGAGCCCGACCAGCAAGTCACTGATCTTCTTATTGCGCTCCTCGGTAAAGATCCGGATCTCGTCTTTGGTGTTCTTCTCGAGGCGTTCGATCTCCAGCCCCTCGATCTCCTGCTGCCGATTGTCCTTGTCGGTACCCTTGCGGGAGAAGATCTTGACGTCGACGATCGTTCCCTCGATCCCGGGGGGAACCTTGAGCGACGCGTCGCGCACGTCACCGGCTTTCTCGCCGAAGATCGCCCGCAAGAGCTTTTCTTCCGGAGTCAACTGCGTCTCGCCCTTGGGCGTGACCTTTCCGACCAGGATGTCGCCGGCCTTTACCCAGGCCCCGATGCGCACGATGCCCGCCTCGTCGAGGTCCTTTAGCGCCGACTCCGAGACGTTCGGGATGTCGCGGGTGATCTCCTCCGGCCCCAGCTTGGTGTCTCGCGCCTCGATCTCGAATTCCTCGATGTGGATCGAGGTGAAGTAGTCCTCGCGAACCAGCTTCTCCGAAATGAGAATCGCATCTTCGAAGTTGTATCCGCGCCACGGCATGAAGGCCACCAGCACGTTTCTGCCGAGCGCGAGCTCGCCCATCTCGGTCGAAGGGCCGTCGGCGAGCACGTCGCCCTTGCGCACGCGCTGCCCCTGGCGCACGACGGGGCGCTGGGTGATGCAGGTGTTCTGATTCGAGCGCCGGAACTTGATCAGCTGGTAGATATCGGCGCCGAATTCCTTCTGCTCCCGCGTCTCGATGTCCTCTCCCTCGACCCGTACGATGATGCGCTCGCCGTCGACGACATCGATCACTCCACCACGCTTGGCGAGGACGACCGCTCCGGAGTCGCGGGCTACCGTCGCCTCCAGCCCGGTTCCCACGATCGGTGCTTCGGAGCGCAGCAGGGGAACCGCCTGGCGCTGCATGTTGGAGCCCATCAGCGCCCGGTTAGCGTCGTCGTGCTCGAGAAATGGAATCAGGGCCGCAGCCACCGAAACCAGCTGCTTGGGGCTGATGTCCATGTAGTCCACGCGGTCACGTTCGACGTTGACGAAATCGCCTCCGGCACGGGCGATCACACGCTCCTCCTCGAATACGCCGTCTTCGCCGAACTTGGCGTTCGCCTGCGCGATGATGTACTTCTCCTCCTCCCAAGCGGTCAGGTAGAAGGCGTGCGGCTCGGCTTCGACCTGCCGCTTCTTGGCAGCTCGCAGACGATCATTGGTCTTGCCGAGATCGCTCGCGACGACGATCTCTCCGAGCTTGAATGGGCCGTCGCCCACGCGCACGATCCGGAGATGATGGAGCACCCGGCCGCTCTCGACCCGTTTGTAGGGGCTCTCGATGAAGCCGTACTCATTGATGCGCGCGTAGCCGGCTAGCGACGAAATGAGGCCAATGTTGGGCCCTTCCGGAGTCTCGATCGGACAGATACGTCCGTAGTGCGAAGCGTGCACGTCGCGCACCTCGAAGCTGGCACGCTCGCGCGACAGCCCGCCCGGCCCGAGAGCCGAGAGGCGCCGCTTGTGCGTCACCTCCGAGAGCGGATTGGTCTGGTCCATGAACTGCGACAGCTGCGACGAGCCGAAGAACTCCTTGATCGCCGCGATGACCGGCTTGGAATTAATCAAGTCGTGTGGCATCGCCGAGTCGATGTCCTGATGGACAGACATCTTTTCCTTGATGGCCCTCTCCATGCGTACAAGGCCGATCCGGAACTGATTCTCGAGCAGCTCGCCCACGGCGCGGACGCGCCGGTTGCCCAAGTTGTCGATGTCGTCCACGCGGCCGACGTCGCGATGCAGACGCAGCAAGTACTCGATGACGCGGATGAAGTCTTCCGCCGACAGCGTCTTCTGCTCTACTGGAACCTCGGTGTCCAGCTTGATGTTGAACTTGAAACGGCCGACGCGAGAAAAGTCGTAACGCTTGGCGTCGAAGAACATGCCGTAGAAGAGCGACCGCGCCGAGTCCAGCGTCGGCGGATCGCCTGGGCGCATGCGGCGGTAGATCTCGAGCAGCGCCTCCTTCGCGTTGCGGGTGCCGTCCTTGGCCAACGTGTTGGCGAGCACCATGCCACAGAGGTCCCACTCCGGGAAGAAGAGCTCCATCTCGGTGTGCCGCTTGCCCAGCAGTCGGGCGGCGAGATCGGCAGGAACGGGATCGTTGGCCTCCAGGAGCACCTCGCCCGTTTCGAGATCGACCACGTCGCACACGAAGCGCGCGGCCTCGAGCTCCGACCAACGAGTCTCTACCTCGAGCGCCTCCCCCGACTCGAGTCGGCCCACGGCGTCGCGATCGAGCGAAATGCCAGCAAAGATTCCGAAGCTCTCGCGTCGACCGCGCTGCTGCCGGTCGCGCAGGCGCTCGCGTGCCACCACTTCCGGGCGCAAGGTGAGAATCGGCGAGGTCGAGCTCGCCAGGCGCAGAGGCACCGCGGAGTAAAACTTGCGCAGGATCGACTCGTCGCTCTCGAGCCCCAATGCGCGCAGGAAGACCGTGCCGTGGAACTTGCGCTTGCGGTCGATGCGGACCGAGAGAATCTCCTTCTGGTCGTACTCGAACTCGACCCACGAGCCGCGGTAGGGAATGATCTTGGCGAGAAACGTCCGCTGCCCTTCCTTGGTGAAGAAGACCCCAGGGCTGCGATGAAGCTGCGAGACGATCACGCGCTCGGTGCCGTTGATCACGAAAGTGCCGTGATCGGTCATCAGCGGCAGCTCGCCAAAGTAGACCTCTTCCTCCTTCGCGTCGCGCATCATCCGGGCCCCGGTCTCGGGATCCTTGTCGTAGACGAAGAGTCGGAAGATCACTTTGAGCGGAACGGCGTACGTCATGCCCCGCTCCTGGCAGTCCTGAATCGAATAGTCGACGCGCAGGTCGACCGGATTCCCACAGGTGTCGCACTTCGTGACCCGGTTCTTCTGCACCGAGCCGCACTCGTGACAGGTCACCGTCTCTTCATGTGGGTGATCGGTCATGATCTTGGCGCCGCAGTTGGTGCAGGTCATGCGCAGGAACTCGAGTCCCTTGAGCTCGCCGCACCGGCACTGCCAATCGCCAATCGAGTAGCGGACGAAGTCCAGCGAACACGTCTCTCGAAAATCGGAGAACGGGAAGATGCCGGTGAAAACCGACTGCAGCCCTTGATTGGCGCGCTCGTCGGGCAGGAGATTCATTTGCAGGAAACGGTCGTACGACCGTTTCTGTACCTCGATCAAGTTCGGAATCGCGAGAGTGCTCTTGATTCTCGAGAAATCGCGACGGCTTTCGTGATCGGTCCGAGTGTTCTGGTTCATGACGCTCGATTCAGTCCACCTGGGTCAACCTGCATCCAGTCATTCGCTTAGAGACACCACGCTCTAGCCGTTGCGGTACGTCCGCGGCGGAGAGAGAGCGATGGGAGCCGGCTCGCGGAACGCGCTCTCGCGTTCGAGCTGGGTCTCGGCATCGGGTCGCTCGGAAGCGCGACCCCTACTTGATCTGCACCTTGGCGCCAGCGTCCTCGAACTTCTTCTTGATCGTCTCGGCCTCGGCCTTGGAAACGCCCTCTTTGATTTTTTGGGGCGCTCCCTCCACCAGATCCTTCGCCTCTTTGAGTCCTAGACTGGTGACTTCGCGGACAGCTTTGATGACGTTGATCTTGTTGGGGCCGGTTTCGGTGAGCACGACCTCGAACTCGGTCTGCTCCTCGACGACCGCGGCGGCCGCTCCGCCTGCCCCGGGCGCCGCCACCGCCACCGTCGCCGCGGCAGCCGAGACGCCGTAGTGCTCTTCGAGTGCCTTGACCAGACTGTTCAGGTCGAGGACCGACATCTGGTCGATCTGCTGGATGAACTGTTCGACTGCAATTGCCATCTCTTCCTCCCTGGCTCCGACTCCCGGAGCTCGGCTTGAATGAACTCGTTAGGCCTTCTTCTGCGCCACTTGGTCGAGAACGATCGCCAGGCGCCGCGGCCCCACTGCTGCGAGAACCTGAACGAAGCGCGTGACGGGCGATCTGACGAGAAAGAGGAGCTTCGCGATCAGCTCGTCGCGGTTCGGCAGGGCGGCGATCTCGCCGATCTGGCTCGCCGCCACGACTCGACCCTCGACGATGGCGCCCTTGAACTCGAGAACCGGCGCCTCCTTGACGAAGTTGATCAGCACTTTAGCTATCGCTACCGGATCGGCCGTGCTCCAGGCCACCGCCGTCGGGCCGACGAAGTGCTGCTCGACCTGCTCCAGCGGCCGCCCCTTGGCCACTTGCCGGGCGACCCTGTTCTTGATCACCACATAGTGGCCACCTGAGGCGCCGATTCGACGTCGCAGCTCGGTAACCTGTCCTACTTTGATGCCGCGAAATCCGACCACAAAAGCGTGCGGCGCCGTGGCGAGCGCCTGCTCGTAGCCTTCGCGCAGCGACTCTTTCTTCTTTCGACTGACCGCCATGACGTTCTCCTTACGCCTCCGGAGCGATCAGCAGGCCTTCGTCCACGCGGATTCCTGGTCCCATCGTCGAAGAGACGGTGACCGTCCGCAAATACTTGCCCTTGGCGGCCGCGGGCTTCGCTTTGACCACCGCCTGAACCAACGCCTGTACGTTCTCGATCAGTTTCGCGGCACCGAACGAGCGCTTGCCGAAAGGCGCGTGGATGATCCCCGTCTTGTCGACGCGAAACTCGACCTTGCCGGCCTTGATCTCCTGCACCGCACGGGTCACGTCAGGCGTCACCGTTCCGGTTTTCGGGTTGGGCATCAGGCCGCGTGGCCCGAGTACCTTGCCGAGCCGCCCGACCACGCGCATCATGTCCGGCGTAGCGACCACCGCCTCGAAATCCAACCAGCCGCCTTCGATCTTCTTGGCCAGGTCATCGCCTCCGACGTAATCGGCGCCAGCGTCCTCGGCCTCGCGGATCTTCTCGCCTTGAGCGAAGACCAGGACTCGCGTGGTGCGACCGAGGCCGTTCGGCAACACGACGGTGCCGCGCACCATCTGATCCGCGTGCTTTGGATCGACTCCGAGGCGCAACGCGATCTCGACCGTCTCGTCGAACTTTGCGCCGGCGGTCTCGGCCGCGAGCGTCACCGCGTCGCTCAAGGGATAGCTCCGCGCCTCGACTCGCTCGGCCGCCTTGAGAAACCTCTTTCCGTGCCTTTTCATGCTCCGCTCCTTCTGGTCCATGCGGCCACCGCGGCGGCCTCCCAGAGTTCTTCGAGCTCTTGCTTCCGAGGAAGCGCTTTCAGTCGTGTACCTCGATGCCCATCGAACGCGCGGTGCCTTCGACGGTGCGCATCGCCGCCTGTAGGCTCGCGGCGTTCAAGTCGGGAAGCTTCAACTTGGCGATCTCCTCGACCTGTTGTTTGGTGACGCTTCCGACTTTGTTGCGGTTGGGAACGCCTGAACCCTTCTCGATTCCAGCCGCCTTGATCAGCAGAATCGAGGCGGGCGGCGTCTTGGTGATGAAGGTGTAGCTGCGGTCGGAGTAAACGGTGACGACGATCGGGATGATGAGGCCGCGCTGCGACTCCGTCCGCGCGTTGAAGTTCTTGCAGAAATCCATCAAGTTGACGCCGGCGGGCCCGAGCGCAGTTCCCACCGGAGGCGCAGGCGTAGCCTGCCCGGCCGAAATCTGAAGTTTGATCTGCGCGACGACCTTCTTCGCCATGTCTCGCTCTTCCTTTCGCGCCTAGAGTTTCTGAACGCCGAGAAAATCCAGCTCGACTGGCGTGTGGCGACCGAAGATCGTCACCATCACCTTCAACGTGTTGCGATCGAGATTGATCTCCTCGACCGTGCCGGTGAAGTTGTTGAATGGACCCTCGACGATCTTGACCGGTTCCCCCTTCTCGAAGACGTATTTCGGCTTCGGCTTCTCCTTCGCCGAGACTACCTGTTCGAGAATCTTGTCGACCTCTTCCTGAGAGAGCGGCGTTGGATTGCGGCCCGAGCCGACGAAGCCGGTGACCTTGGGCGTGCTCTTGACCACGTGCCACGCCTCGTCGGACATCTCCATCTCGAGCAGGATGTACCCGGGGAAGAACTTCCGCTGCGTCTCCCGCTTCTTGCCGCCCTTGCTCTCGACTACGGTCTCCATCGGAATTCGAATCTCGCCGATGGCGCTTCCCATACCGAGCGCGTCGGCACGCTGGCGAAGCGTCTCCTTCACCCGCTCCTCGAATCCGGAGTAGGTGTGGACGATGTACCAACTTCGCTTTCCGCTCCCCTTTTCCGTCACCGAGCCCTCGGTCGCGTAGCTCATGAACCGATCACCTTGAACAGCTGCACGATCACCAGATCGGCGAGCCAGAGATAGATGGCGAAGACGAAGCTCGCCACCAGGACGACAACCGTCGTGCCGACGACTTCGTCGCGCGACGGAAACGAAACCTTGACCATCTCACTCCGGACTTCGCGCAAGAAACGCGGTATCGACGCGAAGAAGTCCCGGACTTTAGTCCACCAGTTCATGAGCTTCCCGAAAATTCTTGGCAGGGCAGGAGGGATTCGAACCCCCAACATCCGGTTTTGGAGACCGGCGCTCTACCAGTTCGAGCTACTGCCCTATTCGTCAAGCTTCTCCTACGCGATCACTTCGGTGACAGTGCCAGCGCCGATCGTGCGCCCGCCTTCGCGGATCGCGAAGCGCACGCCCTTCTCCATCGCGATCGGATGGATGAGCACGATCTCCAGATTCACGTTGTCCCCCGGCATCACCATCTCCGTT
>CAZPYU010000059.1:0-2849 GCA_964590905.1 uncultured Thermoanaerobaculia bacterium | reverse complement strand
CGGATTCACATATCTTTGCTGCCATCTTTGCAATGATCAACGCGCTGAATTCGTTCTTTCTTTCGTCATCCCCGCGAAACTTCAGTTTCGCGGAGCCGGACGCCGGGACCCAGACTTGCAACCAGCGAACATGCTGAAAGTCTGGGTCCCCGACTTTCGTCGGGGTGACAGAAGTTTTATGGGTTTCCCGGCTTTCGCCGGGATGACAAATTGAGAGGGGCCAGCAGGGACAAGCCCTGCCATGGAGAAATGTTTTGTTTGCCTTACCAATTTGAAGTTCTAGACCGATGTATAGGAACTCTTCCTTCTCTAGACTTACTTCTTCTTGCCCTTGTCCCTACTGGCGCGCTCGCGGATAGCTTCCGCCAGTATTTTGCGTTCGTCAGGCGAAAGCAGGCCAATGATATCAAGAGCCGCGTCTCCGCCCCGCGACGCCAGCTTTCCCGTCTGGCCGGCAAATTCACTGACCACGAGCTTGATCTTCTCAACATCATAGGGCTCGCTCACCAGAGCGTCCGCGAGCTTGACAGCAACGGATTCGGATGCATCCCGGTCGCTGCGAAAATCCTTCCGGTACTGCTTCAGGATATCAAGAAGGACTCTCCGCCTTTCGCGAGGCAATTCGGCGAAGAACTGGCGGGGAATGAGTTGGGTGTAGCCCGCACCAACAAAGCGCTCAGGCTTATCATGCCGGAGAACCCTCGTTGCAACTGCTCCGCCAATGAAAAGATTTAAGGCCAGCGAGGCAATCAACAAAGCCGTCCACCAGCGCGAACCCTGGGCAGGCATATAACGGGATTTTGAAGTTGTGCCGTCGTCACTCATGTCAAATCACCTTCTGCGTAGCTTTCGGCATCATCGAGACCGGTGGAGGGAGCGGAATCGGACAGGTCCGCCGCGGTCTCGCCCACGATGCTGTCTGGGAAATAGGCGTCGAACGTATCCCCCGAGCCGAGGTAAATTCCAAGCGCCAGGGATGCCGCCAATGGCAGGCCCACGGCCCAGCGTTGAAGTCTTGGGCGTGGCTGAAGTTTAACAACATTTGATTGCAGTTCCGCCGTCTGAACGGCCGCCATGAGGCGCGCCACGGCGCCTTCGGGAATGGCGGGATCGGTAGAGCGCTCCAGCAGCCTATCAAGTGCTGCACCCATCTGGTTCTCGCTAAATTTTTCCATGTCACACCTTCATCCGGCTTTCGAACTCAACTCATCCAATAACCCGCGCCAATCCTCGGCGAGGCTTTCCCGCAGTGTCCGCCTGCCCCGCGTCAGGAGAGATTCAATGGCGTCAACGGATATTTCCATTACCGAGGCCGCCGAAATATTGCTCATGCCTTCGAAGTAAACCAGTGTCAGGGCCAGTTTCTGCCGCTCGGGAAGGCGCGCAATTGCCTGGTCAACACGGCCCGTTGCAGCCTTCTTATCAAGCTCGGCGCTGGTAACCTGGCGCGGGTCCACCACTTCCGCAATGGCATCGATGTCAACGTGGGGCTGGCGGCGCAGGCGGTCGATTGCAAGGTTTGAAGCCACACGCATGAGCCAGCCCTTGAGTGCCTTTGCTTCGCGGATTTGCGCCGGGTTCTGCCAGAGCTTGACGAAAGCCTCCTGGGCCACGTCTTCGGTTTCTGCGTTGCCGTTCATCATGCGCCAGACCATGCGGTAAACCGGCCTGTAATAGCGCGAGACAAGTTCAGCAAAGGCAGCCGTATCACGGCGAGCCGATGCCAGGAGCAAATTGGCATCGCTCGCCGTCTGCAACCCCGCTGAACTGGACCCCGGTATTTCACTTACTCCGTTCGTTTCAGGCCAACCATCAATTGGCCGTTGTCAGTTGCAATGCTTTACGCCATTTTGCGATTTTGAAAATACGTGCTTCGGCAAAAGATACGCCACCATCGCTATCGGTGTCGGCGCCCACAACCATCGCCTCCACATATTTGTCGAGTTCCGCGCGGCTTATGGTGCCATTTTTGTCGGTATCCAGATTTGCCAGAATGCGGTTGCGGCGGCGTTCCAAGGCGGCCTGGAGCGAGGCGTCAATTTCAGCAGAACTCACGGCCTCATCCTTGTTCATGTCAATGCTCAAAAACTTCTTCTCGGCAACGGGAGTAAATTCCGCAAGGCTGATCTTGCCGTCCTTGTTGACATCAAGGCGGTCAAAGGTTTTTTGGACCTTGGGCAAATAGGGTTCACTGGCAAGGGCAAGGCCACCCACGGCCACCAAACCAGTCGTCACGAATACCACGCATAGTGTTTTCTTAGACATTATTGCCTCCATTTGGTTTCAGGAAGTCATGCTTCCCAAACCTTAGACGCCAGCAAACTGTGATTCCGTCGCTTCCAGAACATGACCAGTTTTGAATGCACCGACAATCCTGACTTTCCCTCGCCCCTTGGGGGCGAGGGCGGGGCCCATTGCTTTGGCAATGGGAGGGTGAGGGGGATCAAGTCTCAATCCTTATGCGCCTGTTCCCCCTCATCCTCCCAAGCTTTGCTTGGGGCCCTCCTTCTCCCCGCCGGGGAGAAGGAAAACAAAGGAGATTCGCTTTAAACAAGCCTGATTGGGTTCTAGCCGACGGGGCCGATTATCCCGTCAAACAGGCCTGCAACCCGGGTTTGCGCATCAATCAGGAGGGATTCTGCTGACTTAATATCCGGCACAATGGCGGCGCTGGCCACCATTTGGTTAAGACCGGCCGGAGACTTGGCGGGATCAAAGGTCCCGCTCACGCAAAGGCGCAAAACCTGGGTGACGCGATGATAAAGCAGGCAGGCCACTTTGAGGTCATGGGCAACGCCCCCATCAATGAGGCCAGCGTTTCCAAGTTTGGTTAAGGCCGCATGGGTGTT
>CAZPYU010000058.1:0-8004 GCA_964590905.1 uncultured Thermoanaerobaculia bacterium | reverse complement strand
CGTGCTCTGGGACTCGCGCGCTTGACCCTCTCGCTCGCCGAGCTGCGCCGCTACGGTCGCCATCTGGTGATCCCGGAGATCGGCCGCGCCGGGCAGGAGCGATTGAAAGCGGCGCGCGTCCTGCTGGTCGGGGCCGGCGGGCTCGGCTCGCCGGCGGCGCTCTATCTCGCCGCGGCCGGCGTCGGGACGTTGGGCATTGTCGAGTTCGACGCCGTCGACGAGTCGAATCTGCAGCGCCAGATCCTCTTCGGCCAGGCCGACATTGGCCGGCCGAAACTCGACGTAGCGATGGCCCGCCTGGCGGAGATCAATCCGCACGTCCAGGTCGAACCGCATCCGCTTCGGCTCGACGTCGACAACGCGCTCGCGCTGGTCTCCGCCTACGACCTGGTGGTCGACGGCTCGGACAACTTCCCCACCCGCTACCTCGTGAACGACGCCTGCGTGCTCACCGGGCGACCCGACGTCTGGGGAGCGATCTTCCGCTTCGAAGGGCAGCTCTCGATCTTCGCTGCCCCCGGCGGACCGTGTTACCGCTGTCTCTTCCCCGAGCCGCCGGAGCCGGGCACGGTGCCGAGCTGCGCCGAAGCCGGCGTGCTCGGTGTGCTGCCGGGGATCGTCGGCTCGCTGCAAGCGGCGCAGGCGATCCAGTGGATCGCCGGGATCGGCCAGCCGATGGTCGGCCGGTTGCTGATTCTGGATGCCCTGACCACTACCTTCCGCGAAGTGCGGCTCGAGCGCGACCCTGACTGCCCGCGCTGTTCGGAGCGTCCGACGCTCTCGGGACTGGTGCGCTACGAGGAGAGCTGTGCGATGCCCGACGACAGCCTCGAGATCGGCCCCGTGGATCTCGCGCGGCGCCTTGCCGCTGGCGAACCGATCGCTCTGCTCGACGTGCGCTTGGCGCGCGAACGCGAGATCGCGGTGCTCGACGATCAGTTCTGGATTCCGCTGCAAGAGCTACGTGAACGCTGGAGCGAGCTGCCCGCCGATCGCACCCTGGTCGCGTACTGTCTCACTGGCGCGCGTTCGGCCTCGGCCGTCGATTTCTTGCGCGAGCGCGGGCTCAACCGCGTCTACAACCTGTCCGGCGGCATCCGCGGCTGGAGCCGCGAGGTCGACCCGACGATCCCGCGCTACTGAAGAGCGCGATGCTGCTCCGCCTGCTCGCCTCGCGTCCGCTCCGCGCCGCTCTCCTCAGCGCCCTGGCAGCGCTGGCGCTCTGGCTACGCGCGCCGCGCCTGCCGCATTCCGACTTCTGCAGCTACTACACCGCCGGTCGGCTGGTTGCCGAAGGGAGTCCCGAAACGGCGTTCGACTTCGCGGCGCTGCGCGCCCGGCACCGCGAGCTGCATGGACCAGGATTCGGCGTCGGGCCGTTCCTCTATTCGCCGCTCTACCTCGTGCCGTCGGCGCTCTTCGGGCAACTGCCGTTCGAAGCTGCGATGGAACGGAATCGAATCCTCGGAGTGCTGGCGCTCGCTGGCGGGCTCGCCTTCGTCCTGCTTCGGCTCCCCTCGTGGCGCTGGGAGATCGCCGTGTCGGCGGCGTTCGCGATCGCGCATCCGTCCTGGGTCCAGCTCGGCTATCAGAACTGGTCATTTCTCCTCTTCTTCCTGCTCTCCGCGGCCTGGTATTTCGGCGAGCGCGCTCGCGCCGGGCCCGCGGCTCTCTTCTGGGCGCTGGCGATCCATCTCAAGGCGTTCGTCGGGCTCGGGGCGTTGGCGCTCCTGATCGTCGGCCGGCGGAGGATCGTGCTCGCCGCGACGATCCTCAGCGTGCTTCTCGCCGCGCTAGCGCTGCCGTGGACCGGAGTCGAGAGCTATCGCCGCTTCGGTGCCTTCCTCCGCGGCAGGGGAGACGCCGGCGTCACCCCGTTCTACAACAAGGTGTCGCTCCAGGCGACGTTGGCCCGCTTCGAGAGCGAGCCGCGGGAGTGGATCGCGGCGCGGAGTCCGGTGGCGACGCTGCCGATCCGCGCCCTCTTCTGGGTCGCGCTGCCGCTCCTCGCCCTGGGCGTCTACCACTTGCGGCGCTCCCCGGACGCCGCGCTCGCCTTCACTTACGCGGGCATGCTGCTCGTCGTGCCGCAGATCTGGGATCACACCGAGATCGTCCTCTTTCTGCTGCTGCCGGCGATCCGGGCGCGCGAGCGTGGGCTCCTCGTCGCTCTCTTGGCCGCCAGCGTCGGCTACAACGGGCTCGTCCAGCCGCTTCTCGCCGAGGTCGTGCGCGGCGACACGCCTGCCTTCGTCTTGCAAAGTCTGCTCCTCTTCTTTCCGGCGGCGAACCTCCTTGCCTTGGGAGGTGCGCTCGCCGGCGGCGAGCCGGCGCGCGACGAAGCGGTCTCCGCCTGAGCGCCATGCCCGAGTGAGATGAGAGACCGTAGGCTCGAGCTGTTCGGCTTCGTCGCTGTCGCGTTCGTCGCCGCCTGGGTCGGGATTCGGCGCTTTCCGAATGCCGAGCTCGTGCGTCGCGCCGAGAGGTGGCCAGTCGTCGGGTCGGCGGTCTTCCTGCTCCGCGAGCGCGCGCGTCCCCCGGTCAGCGTCGAGCTGCCGCCCTCCGGGATACTGAAGATCGTCAATCGATATCTGCCGGAGCTTGATCGGCGCGACGCCGCGAACGACGGTCTCTCCGAGTCGACGCGCGCGCGGGTCTCGCCCGGCGAGCGGCCTCCCGCGCTGCTCATAGCGAGCGGCCTCGAGCCGGTGCTGCCCCTGCCGGGGGAGCCGGCCGATTCGGCGCGAGTGGCACGCGCGCTCGAGCTGCTGGGCAGCGACGCCCGGGAGGAGCTGCTCGGCGACTATCGCCTGCTGACCGATGTCGTGGACGACACGATCCTCGACCGCTGGAGCCGCATTGTCGCGCTCGCAGAGTGGGCCTGGGTCGATCGCTACGGCGTCGAACCGATCGGCCGCGCGGCGGAGACGATCGCTCTCTTTCGCACCGAAGCCGCGTTCCGCTACTTTGCCGAAGAGGAGCCGCGCTTGAGTGCGCTCGATCCCGCCGGTTTCGTGGCGCGCGGGCTGGTGGCGCTCTACGCGGAGAACCTCGACCCGGCGGTCTTGGACAGCGCCTTCCAGCACGAGCTCGCCCATCTCCTCGCTCGGCGGTCGATCGGACCGGCATTGCCGGGCTGGTTGGCGGAGGGGTTGGCCGAAGACTTCGGGCAGGCCGAGCTTGTCGACGGGGACCGGCTCGACTTCGATGCGGTGGCCGGTGCCGTGCATCGTCGCGGCAACCGCTTCGAGATTTTCGGTGGCATCGCGGCGATCGATCTGCTCGGGCAGGAGGTCGCCGCCGGGCGAGTGCCGCAGCTCTCTGAGCTGCAGGAGGTCGATCCGGTCGAGTTCGCCGGCGGCGAACGGGGCGCGGGGCGCTACGCCGCCGCCTTCGGCTGGATCCGGTTTCTCCTCGCCGACCCGGCGCGGGCGAGCGGTTTTCGCGCCTTTCTCGCCGAGTTGTCGCGGGGTGAGGAGCTGTCGCTCGAGCGGCTCGACGCCCAGCTCCCGCTGCCGTTGGACGAGCTCGCTCTCGGCTTCGCGGAGTGGGTGGCGCTCGAGCGGAGGCGGGTGCTCACCCGCCACGGCCTGCCGACGGAGCTGGCTAGGAGCGCGGCTCCGCTCGACTGATCACGCGCCGCGGAGCGGCTCAATCCATCTGGTCGGAACCGCGGAGCGGCTCAATCGATCCCATCGGAGCCGCGGAGCGGCTCCTCTTCCCGCCACGCCGAGGTGCCGTCGGCGTAGCGCTCGTGCTTCCAGATCGGCGCTTCGCGCTTGACGCGCTCGAGCGCGCGCCGGGCGGCGGCGAAGGCGGCGTCGCGTTGCGGCGCGGCGGCGGCGATGACGATCGAAGCCTCTCCGACTTCGAGCCGCCCGGTGCGGTGGCCGATGCGCAGCGCGAGACCTTCGTGGTCGGCGGCGACCTCGCGCTCGATCCGTTCGAGCGTCTTCTCGGCGAGCGGCGCGTAGGCCGAGTAGTCGATGGCGACGACTTCGTGCCCGGCATGGCGATCGCGCACGCTGCCGACGAAGACGACCGTCGCCCCGCGGCCTCGGCCCGCGATCTCGGCTACGAGAGCGCTCGCATCGAGCGGGCGATCGCTGAGATGCAACGGCGCTCAGCCGCCCGAGACCGGCGGCAACAGAGCGACCTCGGCGCCGTCGAACAGCGGCCGATCGCCGCGGGCGATCTCGCCGTCGACGGCGACGGCCAGCCGCGGCCAGAGCGACCGCAGGGGCGGGAAGGAGGCGGCGAGGTGGTCGGGGAGCTCGGCGACCGTCGTACCCTCCGGCAGCTCGATCTCAGCCACGGAGCTGCCGAGCGCCTGCGCAGCGGTGGCAAACGCTAGGAGGCGGATCTTCACGTCGCCGATCGTAGCGCACGGAGCCTCTCGCGGCGCTTCGGTAGGATCGCACAGCGACGTGGAGGAGGGCGAGTGGCGGTCATCGAATCGGAGCTGACGAAAGAGGAGATCTACGAGCGCCGCCGCGCGCACTGGCTGGCCGAGCTCGAGCGCTTGCGGAGCGAGGAGGCCACGCTTCGCGACGGCGGCGGCAGCAAAGCGCTCGAGCGCCAGCGCACGCAGGGGAAGCTCACTGCACGCGAACGAGTGGCGGCGCTCTGCGATCCCGGCGCCGACTTTCTCGAGCTCGGCCTCTGGGCGGCGCACGGGATGTACGCCGAGTGGGGCGGCGCTCCGGGAGCCGGAGTGGTCTCGGGCCTGGGCGCGATCCACGGCCGCGACGTCGTGGTGGTCGCCGACGACGCCACGGTCAAGGCGGGCGCCAAGTTTCCGCTCGGCATCAAGAAGCTTCTGCGTGCGCAGGAGATCGCCCTCGACAACCGGCTGCCGATCGTCTATCTCGTCGACTCGGCGGGCGTCTTCCTTCCGATGCAAGACGAGATCTTCCCCGACCGCGAGCACTACGGCCGGATTTTCTACAACAATGCGCGCCTCTCAGCGGCCGGGATTTTTCAGTCGGCAGCGATCGTCGGCTCGTGCGTCGCCGGCGGCGCCTACCTGCCGATCATGTCGGACGAGACGCACATCGTCGAAGGGATCGGCTCGATCTTTCTGGCGGGAGCGCACCTCGTACAGGCCGCGATCGGCGAGCGGATCGAGAACGAGGCGTTGGGTGGCGCCGTCGTGCAGACCGACATCTCCGGAGTCGTCGATCACCGGCACGCCGACGAGGCGAGCTGCTACGCGACGATCCGCGCGCAGTTCGAGAAGCTGGCTGCGAGCGCGCGCGCGCCGTTCGCGCGCCGTGAGGCGCGGCCGCCGCTTCGCGATCCCGAGGAGCTCCTCGGCATCGTGCCGATCGAACGCTCGCGGCCGTACGACGTGCACGAGCTCTTGGCGCGCCTGCTCGACGGCTCGGAGCTCGACGAGTTCAAGGCAACCTACGGCAGGACGCTGGTCTGCGGCACCGGCTGGATCGGGGGACACGCTGTCGGCGTGGTCGCCAACCAACGCTCGATCGTCGAGCGCAAGACCGGCCTCGAACCCAAGGACAAGGAGCTGCAGATCGGCGGCGTCCTCTACAGCGACTCAGCCGACAAAGGGGCGCGCTTCGTGGAGATCATGAATCAGAAGCGGATCCCCCTCCTCTTCCTGCAGGACGTGACCGGCTTCATGGTCGGCTCGCGCGCCGAGCGCGGCGGCATCATCAAGGACGGCGCCAAGCTGGTGAACGTCGTAGCCAACTCGGTGGTACCGAAGATCACCTTGTTCGTGGGCAACAGCTACGGCGCCGGCAACTACGCGATGTGCGGCAAGGCCTACGGCGCACGCTTCCTGTTCGCCTGGCCTTCGGCGCAGATCGCTGTCATGGGCGGCGAGCAGGCATCGAAAACGCTGCTCGCGATCCAGCTCAAGAATCGCGGCAGCGAGGTGTCCGAGGAGGAGAAGCGCGAGCGTCTCGCCGACATCCAGAAGCGCTACGCCGACGCGATGGATCCGCGCTACGCTGCGGCGCGCCTCTGGGTCGACGGCATCGTCGATCCTCGCGATACTCGCCAGGTCGTCGCCCGCTGCCTCGAGGCGTGCGCCTCGAATCCCGAGATCGCGGAGTTCAAGACCGGCGTGCTGCAGACCTGAGTCGATGAGATTCCCGGATTCGGAGCCAGCCGCGTGATCGACCCGCTCGTTCGTCTCCAAGCAGCCTTGGCCGAGCGCTACCTCGTCGAGCGCGAGCTGGGACGCGGGGGCATGGCGACGGTCTATCTGGCACAAGATCTCAAGCACCGCCGCCGCGTCGCGATCAAGGTGCTGAGCCAGGATCTGACCGCGATGCTGGGCGCCGAGCGCTTCCTTCGCGAAATCGAGACGGCCGCCAAGCTCAGCCACCCGCACATCTTGCCGCTCTACGACTCGGGCCAGGTCGAGGGGCTGCTCTTCTACGTGATGCCGCACATCGAGGGCGAGTCGCTCCGCGCTCGGCTCGGGCGCGACCGACAGCTCCCGATCGACGAGGCGATCGATCTGGCGCGACAGGTCGCGGCGGCACTCGACTACGCCCACCGACGCGACATCGTCCATCGCGACATCAAGCCGGAGAACATCCTCCTCCACGAAGGCGAAGCGCTGGTCGCGGATTTCGGCATCGCGCTCGCGGTGAGCGAGGCGGGCGGAGAGCGGCTCACCGGGACCGGCCTCTCCGTCGGCACGCCGTACTACATGAGCCCGGAGCAGGCGATGGGGGACCGGCAGCTCGACGCGCGCAGCGACATCTACTCCCTGGGCTGTGTTTTGTTCGAGATGCTGGCGGGCGAGCCGCCGTTCAGCGGTCCCACCGCGCAGGCCGTCGTGGCGCGGATCCTCACCGAAACTCCACGTCAATTGAGGAAGCTGCGCGACAGCGTGCCGGTGACGCTGGAGCGGGTCGTCGCCAAGTCGCTCTCGAGACTTCCGGCCGACCGTCATCGCACGGCGGCCAAGTTCGGCGAGGAGCTCTCCAGGACCGACGCGGTCGAGCTGTGGAGCGGGCCGACGGAGGCTCAACCCGTGGCCTCGGGCGTCGCCGCCAGCGAGCCGGTCCCGGCGGCGCGCCGTGGGCGGCAGCTAGGGCGGTTCGCGCCTTGGCTGGTGGCGGGGCTCGCGTTGGGAGTGGCGGCAGCGAGCTGGTTGCGCCCGCAGCTCGCTCGGCCCGCCCAACCCGATCTCGAAATTTCCACCGAAGAGTTCCAGCGGATCCTCGCCGAGGAGCAGGCCATCGTGCTCGATACTCGCCCGCATCTCGAGTATTCGATCAGCCACGTTCCCGGCGCTCTCAACGTCGCCGCCCGGCCCGGGGTACCGATGTCGATGTACGTCTCCGATGTTGCCGAGGTGAGCCGGGTCGTGGGGGGCGACTTGAAGCGGGCCATCGTGCTCTATTGCAACGGCCCCTTCTGCGCGAAGAGCGCGCGACTCACCGCCGAGCTCCTGGCTGCCGGGCACACGGACGTCCGTCGTTACCAGCTCGGCATACCGGTGTGGCGAGCTTTTGGTGGCGTCACCGAGATCGAGGCCGACGGCCTGCGTCACGTTCTCTCCCTCGATCGCACCTCAGTTCTGATCGATGCGCGCGAAGCCGACGCATTCCAGGCCGGGACGCTTCCAGGTGCACGCAACGTGCCGCGCAGCGGCGTGCTCGAAGGCAAGGACGTCGGCGAGATTCGCAAGGCCAAGGACGATGGACGGTTGCCGATGCAGGACCACAACACGCGGATCGTCGTCGTCGGCCGCACTGCCGGCGACGCGCGCTTCGTCGCCCAGGCGATCGCGCACGAGGCGTTTCACAACGTCGCGTACTTTCCGGGCAGCTTCGAGGAGGCGCGAGCGGCGCTGGCGCCATAGCGGGTGATAGCCTCGCGGCGCGCATGAAGGTCGTCCGCGTCGCCAACGGGCAGGGCTTTTGGGGGGATTCGGTCGACGCGCCGATCCATCTCCTCGAAGGCGGCCCGATCGACTACCTCGGCATGGACTATCTCGCCGAGGTCACGCTGTCGATCATG
>CAZPYU010000057.1:0-15268 GCA_964590905.1 uncultured Thermoanaerobaculia bacterium | reverse complement strand
TGCCGCCGATGCCCTGGCCGCCGCTTTCGACGCTGCCGGAGGAGGATCTGAAAGCGCTCTGGGCGTTTCTCCAGCAGCTGCCGCCGGTCGTGAACAAGGTTCCGGACCCGCTCCCTCCGGCCGCTCCGCCACCGACGCCGGCGCCTGGGAAATAGCTCTCGCACTGGCCCCTTCGGGTGCCGAAGAGATGCTCCGACGCGCGACGCCGAGGAGCGTGAAGGTGCCCGAGATGCAACAGGCGTTGAGGGTCGGATTGGGCGCCGGGCCCGTCAGCCTTCGTGCGTTCGCGCTGGAAGGCGACTTCTCAGGAGGTATGCCAACTCGCCTCCAACGGCCGCCAGCGTCACGCACAGAGCGCTGGGCAGCAGCAGGACGGTGCCGAAGTAGTAGCGCTGGAAGGGAAATGAGATCAGAGAGATCAAGAGGAGATAGCTGAGGAAAAAGGTGCAGCCGAGGAGCAGCAGCGCCACGACTTCCGGCCAGGCCCGAAAGTGGGCCGCCGCCCCCGCGCCGCTCCGGCGTAGAGCCGCCGTGCCTGCCACCGACAGCGCCAGGAGCCCCCCTGGCCAGACCACCCAGGGCGAAGCGGCCAGCTGCCTCCAGCCGTAGAGGTTCGCGTTCCAGACCCACTCGAGATACTGCCGCGGACGGCGCCGGATGACGGCCTTCGAGAAGCCCTGCAGTTTGTCGTTGATCGCCACCCGGAGATGGCGCTCCAACTGTTCGCCGCGCGCGGCGGCTGCCCTCTTCTCGCGTTGCACCTGAACGATGGCCGCCTGCATCGTGAACGGCCAGATGTTCTGGGTGTACTGCTCGAACCACTCGATACTGCCCTCACCGAGTCGATAAGGTTTCCAATGGCGATGCTCCCGCCGACGCAGGACGTAGCGTCCGATCTCCCGGTGCGACGGCTCGAGCTCGCCGACGAGCTCGCGGTCGAGGAGGCAAGCCGCGAGGCCGCTCAGGTTGTAGCCACCGAATGAGACCAGCCCGAAGTGTCCCACCCGCACCCAGCGCAGGCTAGCGAAGGCGAGGTAGGGCAAGATCGTCGCCGCAGCGATGGCGACGCTCCAGCGGATCGTCGCGGCGACGAGGGCGCGCTCGTGAAGTGCCTTCGCGGTTGCCCCGATGATCGGTAGCCAGCCGATCATGAAGATCGTCGCTGGACGCGTCTGATAGGCGAGGACGACGGTGAGGACGAGGGCCGCCCAGAGCAACGCGTTGCGCGGTCGGATCACGAGGAGCAGGAGCGAGCCGACAGCCAGCAACACATAGCCGCAGGCGACGAAATCGGGCTGGATCCGACCCAGGAGTTCGAAGGTCTCGCCGTACAGCAACGGACTGGCAGCGGCAAGAGCGAGCCAGGCTCTGCTGCTGTACGCCCAGACGCCGCCGAAGAGGGCCAGGACGCCGCAAAGGAAGATCCACAACTCCCAGCGGACGACATCGTGCCAGCCAAAGGCGCGCAGCAGCAGCGGGTAGCCCATCGTCCGGTAGTGCGTCAGAGCCCCGTCGAGGGTGGTCGCTCGGGAGAGCTTGATGTAGCTCTCGGTGTCGGGCACCGCGATGGGCCGCACCCTCTCCTCTCGAACCAGGTGCTCGTGGACGACGACGATCTGCAGCAGCATCAGGACGACCGGGAGGAGCCGCACCCCCCAGGAGCCGACCGCGCGGCGCACGCGCGCAGTCGGCGCGAGGCTCTCTTCGTGCGGGGCGACGACGCGGGCCACGGCGGTAGCGGCGAAGAGGGAGCCGGAACCCTCGGCGAACATGCATCATGCTAACCCGTGCGCCGGCGGGGGAGCAGGCTCGACTCTGGGGAAGGCCTCGGAACAGCGTCGAATCGAGTTCGCGATTCCGCTGTGGAAGGATCGCAGCGATGGCGACCTGGGCGATTGGCGACGTGCACGGCTGCTACCGCTCGCTGCGGCTCCTGCTGCGGCGGCGGGCGATCGCGCCGGGCGACCGGCTCTGGTTCGTCGGCGATCTCGTGAACCGCGGGCCGCGCTCGCTCGAGGTGCTGCGCTTCGTCGCCGACCTCGGCGATCGCGCCACCGTCGTTCTCGGCAATCACGATCTTCATTTGCTGGCCCGTGCCGCAGGTGTGACCGAGGCGAGGAAGCACGACGCGCTCGACCGGCTGCTCGCGGCGCGCGACGCCGACGCCCTCCTCGGTTGGCTCGCCGCGCGGCCGCTCCTGGTGCGCGAAGGGGAGCGGCTGTTGATCCACGCCGGTCTCTTGGCGGAGTGGACGGCACGCGGCGCCGAGCGGCGGGCGCGTCGCGCCGAGCGAGCGCTCTCCGGTCGGCAAAGGCTCTCGTACTTGAAAAAGTATCGGCCGCGCAAAGAGCGCCGGGCTCTGCCGCGCGCCGTCGACCGCGAAGTTCTCGACGACCTGCGGGTGTTCACCCTTTTGCGCACAGTTTCGCTGACGGGGAGTCCGCGCTACGACTTCACCGGGCCGCCGCGCCAGCGGCCGCGAGGCAGCTTCCCCTGGTTCGATCTGCCGTGGCGGCGGTCGGCGCGCATCGAGATCGTCTGCGGCCACTGGGCCGCGCTCGGCCTCGTAGTGCGCGACGACTTGATCGCGCTCGACACCGGTTGCGCCTGGGGTGGAGCGCTCACCGCGATCCGCCTCGACGATCGCCGCATCGAGCAGGTCGAGAACGTCGACTGAGGGCCGCGGGTCGACCGATGGAGATCGACGGCACCCTCCCCCTCCTCACGCTGTCGCGGATGCAACGGTCGGAATTCCGGGCTAGAATCTTGGCGCTTGTCTGCCACCGTTCCCACCGCTCCGCGGATCCTGAAGCGCTCCGAGCACCCGATCTCGCGCAAGGCGATCCACCCCGACGCGCTCAAGGTTCTTCAGCGGCTCTCCTCGGCCGGCTTCGTGGCGCGACTCGTCGGTGGCAGCGTGCGCGACCTGATGCTAGGCGGCGCGCCGAAGGACTTCGACATCGCGACCGACGCTCGCCCGAACGAGATCCGCCGCCTCTTCCGCAACGCGCGCATCATCGGGCGGCGCTTTCGGTTGGTGCACATCCTGTTCGCCGGCCACGTCGTCGAGGTATCGACCTTCCGCCGCGAACCCGATCCGAGCGCGCAGCGCAACGACCCGGGCGAAGAGGTCTTGATCACTAGCGATAATTCGTTCGGCACCCCCGAGCAGGATGCGCTCCGACGCGACTTCACTGTCAACGCGCTCTACTACGACATCTCTGACTTCTCGGTGATCGACTACCTGGGCGGTGTCGAGGATCTCGAGCGGCGCACGATCCGAACGATTGGAGATCCCGCGCTGCGCTTCCGCGAAGATCCGGTGCGCATGATGCGGGCTTGCGAAATGGCGGGGCGGCTCGGCTTCGGCATCGATTCCGCGACGCAGGCGGCGATCCACGCCGAGCGGCGTGAGATCGACAAGGCATCGCCGGCGCGACTCTCGGAGGAGTTGGTCGCGCTCTTGCGCTGCGGGCACTCGGGCGCCGCGCTGCAATGGATGCTCGACCTCGGCCTGCTCGAGCCGCTCCTCCCCGAAGCGTACGCGATGGTGCAGGCGAGCGCCCGCGGGCTGGGCGAGTTCGGTCGCATCCTGCCGGTGCTCGACCGCAAGATCGAATCGGGCCGCG
Source organism: uncultured Thermoanaerobaculia bacterium (assembly GCA_964590905.1). Classification (GTDB taxonomy): domain Bacteria; phylum Acidobacteriota; class Thermoanaerobaculia; order Multivoradales; family JAGPDF01; genus JACTMI01. The sequence goes on along the minus strand of CAZPYU010000057.1, from coordinate 11,639 downwards.
AAATCTCCGACGGCGGCCTGCTGGCGGCGCTCCTTCTGCCCTCCGTCCTGCTGCGCCGCTACGACGTCGAAGCGGTGGCGCAGCGCGGTTTGAAGCGCGAGGAGCTCGTTCGCATGGTGCAGGAGGTCTGCGAGCCTTTCCTTCGCCGCTTCGCGATCTCCAAGGAGCGCTCGCGCGGGACACTCGACGCGCTGCTCGGCTTCCTGCGGCTTTGCGAGCCGCCGGCTTCGGGGGCCGAGCGGCTGCGGGTGGCGGCGAAGAGCTTCTTCCCGGAAGCGCTCTGGCTCTTCGAGCTGCTCGCCGAGGCCACCGGCGAGGGCTTCGAGGTGTTGGCCCAGTGGCAAGCAGCGATGCGGCGCCGTCCGGTGCTGCCGGCGCGTGGCGCCGGCGAAGCTGGCGCCTTGGCCGAGCAGGGCGATGGCGCGACCGTCGCCCGCGGCTCCCGCCGCCGGCGCCGCCGCCGTCGGACCTCTTAGAGAGCGGCGATGGCCACTCGCACCTCTCTCCTGCGGGTCGCGGTCGGTAAGAAGGCGATCATGGCCGCGACCGGCCTCGTGCTTTTCGGCTTCGTCCTCGGACATCTGGCGGGAAACCTCAAGCTCTACCAGGGGAGCTACGTCAGCGGTCCGCACGCTGGCGAGCGAGTGATCGACGTCTACGCGGAAGGGCTGCGCGAGCTCGGTGCACCGCTCTTTGGCTACTCTCAGGTGATCTGGATCGCCCGTATCACGCTCCTCGTCGCGGTCGGCCTCCACCTCTGGGCGGCGATCTCGCTGACCCGCCAGAATCGCGCCGCGCGGCCGATCGGCTACGCGCAGAGCGAAGCGCTGCAATCGACGTACGCGGCACGCACCATGCGCTGGGGCGGAGTCGTGCTCCTCCTCTTCGTCCTCTACCACCTCGCCGATCTGACCTTCGGCTGGGCGAATCCGCAGTTCCACCCCGGCCGCGTGTACGACAACCTGGTGGCGAGCCTGGAGCGCCCCGTCGTCGCCGGCCTCTACGTCGGGGCGAACCTCGCGCTCGGGCTCCATCTCTTCCACGGCCTCTGGAGTCTCTTTCAGTCGCTCGGCTGGAGCTCTCCGCGCTGGAATCCGTGGCGGCGTCGCTTCGCGACCGCCGCGGCATTGATCGTCACGGCGGGCAACCTCTCCTTTCCGGTCGCCGTGTTGACGGGGCTGGTTCGATGAGCGCCTTCGCTCGCTTTCCGGTCCCCGCACGGGTCCCCGAGGGGCCGATCGAGAAGAAGTGGGAGCGCGCCAAGTTCGAGATGAAGCTGATCAACCCCGCCAACAAACGGAAACTGACGGTGGCGGTGGTCGGCTCCGGGCTGGCGGGGGCGTCGGCCGCCGCGTCGCTCGCCGAGCTCGGCTACAACGTCGACTGCTTCTGCTTTCAGGACTCCCCGCGCCGCGCCCACTCGATCGCCGCACAGGGGGGGATCAACGCCGCCAAGAACTACCAGAACGACGGCGATTCGGTCTATAGGCTGTTCTACGACACGGTCAAAGGGGGCGACTTTCGCGCCCGCGAGGCGAACGTCTATCGACTCGCGGAGGTTTCGGCAGCCATCATCGACCAGTGCGTCGCGCAAGGGGTGCCGTTCGCGCGCGAGTACGGCGGCATGCTGGCCAACCGCTCGTTCGGCGGCGCGCAGGTCTCGCGCACTTTCTACGCCCGCGGTCAGACCGGCCAGCAGCTTCTGCTCGGCGCCTACCAGGCACTGTCGCGACAGGTCGAGCTCGGCAAGGTACGCATGCACGCCCGCACCGAGATGCTCGACCTGGTGGTGGAGGAGGGGCGCGCGGTCGGGATTGTCGTCCGCGATCTGGTCAGCGGCGAGATCCGGCGCCACGCAGCGCACGCCGTCGTGTTGGCGACTGGCGGCTACGGCAATGTTTTCTTTCTTTCGACTAACGCCAAGGGCTCGAATGCCACCGCCATTTGGCGTGCTCACAAGCGCGGCGCACTGTTCGGCAATCCGTGCTACACCCAGATCCACCCGACCTGCATCCCGGTCTCGGGCGACTACCAGTCGAAGCTGACCTTGATGTCCGAGTCGCTGCGCAACGACGGGCGCATCTGGGTACCGCTGCTGAAAGGCGACGCGCGCAGCGCCGCGGAGATTCCGGAATCCGAACGCGACTACTACCTCGAACGCCGCTATCCGGCGTTCGGCAATCTGGTGCCGCGCGACATCGCGTCGCGGGCCGCCAAGGCGGTTTGCGACGAAGGGCGCGGCGTCGGACCGGGCAGTCTCGGCGTCTACCTCGACTTCGCCGGTGCGATCGGCCGGCTCGGCCGCGCAGCTATCGCGGAGCGCTACGGCAACCTCTTCGAGATGTACCAGCGGATCACCGGCGAAGATCCGTACTCGGTGCCGATGCGGATTTTTCCGGCGGTCCACTACACCATGGGCGGGCTCTGGGTCGACTACCATCTGATGTCGAGCGTGCCCGGGCTCTTCGTCCTCGGCGAGGCGAACTTCTCCGATCACGGCGCCAACCGGCTCGGCGCTTCGGCGCTGATGCAGGGCTTGGCCGACGGCTACTTCGTCCTCCCGTACACGATTGGCGACTACCTCGCCTCCGTGACGGCGAGCGGCCGCACCGCGCTCGATGCCGAGACAGCAGCCTTCCGCGATACCGAAGCTGGCGTGCGCGCCACCGTCGACCGCCTGCTCGCCGTTCGCGGCCGGCGCACTGTCGATTCGTTCCACCGTGAGCTCGGCAAGCTGCTGTGGGACGGTTGCGGCATGGCGCGCGACGCGGCCGGCCTGACCCGCACGCTCGAGCGGGTCCCGGAGCTGCGCGAGGAGTTCTGGTCGAACGTCAACGTGCTGGGCGACGGCGACGAGCTGAACCAGGCGCTCGAGCGAGCGGGCCGAGTGGCCGACTTTCTCGAGCTGGGCGAGCTGATGTGTCGCGACGCGCTGCACCGCGAGGAGTCGTGTGGTGGCCATTTCCGCGAGGAGCACCAGACGCCCGAGGGGGAGGCGAGACGCGACGACGAGCGCTTCCGCTACGTTGCCGCCTGGGAGTGGACAGGAGCGCGGAGCGCCCCGTCGCTTCACCGCGAGCCGCTCGAGTTCGCCTCCGTCCATCTCGCGCAGCGGAGCTACAAGTAGTGCGCCTGGTGCTCAACGTCTGGCGGCAGCCGCGGGCCGAGCTACCGGGCCGGCTGGTGCGCTACGAGATACCGGACGTCAGCCCGGACATGTCGTTCCTCGAGATGTTGGACGTTCTGAACGAGCGCCTCACCGCCGCGGGCGAAGAGCCGATCGCCTTCGACCACGACTGTCGCGAGGGCATCTGCGGCATCTGTGGCTTCATGATCGACGGCGTGGCGCACGGGCCGCAGCCGATGACGACGGTCTGCCAGCTCCACATGCGCCACTATCGGGACGGCGACGAGTTGACCCTCGAGCCGTTTCGAGCCCGAGCGTTTCCGATTCTGCGCGATCTGGTCGTCGATCGCAGCGCCTTCGATCGCGTGATCCAGGCGGGCGGCTTCGTCGCGGTGAATACCGGCACCGCGCCCGACGGCAACGCGTTACCGGTGCCGAAGAACGACAGCGACGTCGCCATGGACGCCGCGCAGTGCATCGGCTGCGGCGCCTGCGTCGCGCAGTGCCCGAACGCAGCGGCGCAGCTCTTCACGAGCGCCAAGGTAGCCCACCTGGCGTTCCTGCCGCAGGGTCAGCCGGAGCGCTCGCGTCGCGTGCTGCGGATGGTCGCCCGCCTCGACGAGGAGGCGTTCGGCAGCTGCACCAACTACGGCGAGTGCGAAGCTGTCTGTCCGAAGGGGATCGCGCTCGACTTCATCGCGCTGATGAATCGCGACTGGCTGAAAGCCGCGTTCTCGGGCGAGCGCAAGGCGCGCGGCGCGGGCGGACCGGGCTGAACCGACGTTCTCGGCAAGGCGAGCCAAGCCGGTCAGATCGGATCGCATAGGCTCGCGCCGTGCTCGTCGACACGCCTGCCGCCTTTCGCGCCGCGCTCGCAGCGCTGCCGCCGATCTCCGACGGGCACGCCACCGCGCGCGAGCTGCTGCTCGTCTCGCCGGCGGGCTTCCGCCTCGCCGAAGAATCGGAGAGCGACAACCGCTACATGGCGCACGGAGCGCGCGCCTCGGAGGAGCAGGCTCTAGCCGAGCACGCCGAGCTGGTCCGCGCGCTCGCCGCGGCGCTGCCGGTGCGTCTCTTTCGCGGCGACGCCGAAGCGCCCGACGCCGTCTTCCCGAACAACGTCTTCGCCACCACGCGCGAGCGGCTCATCGTCGGGCGGATGCGTCATCCGGTGCGGCGACGCGAGACCGAGCGCGAAGACATCCGTCGCTACTTCGCCACCGAGCGCGGCCTGACGACGATCGACCTCTCGCAGCGCGACGATCTGGTGGCCGAGCTGACCGGGCCGCTGGTCATCGACCACGCGCGCGGCATCGGCTTCTGCGGCCTCTCCGGACGCTGCGACCGCCGCGGCGCCGAGGCGATGCACGAAGCGTTCGGCCTCCAGCTCACCTTCGCTTTCGAGCTGCGGCCGGAGGAGTACCACACCAACGTGGTGATGACGGTGCTGGCCGGGCGCGCTGTCGTGCTGTACGCCGACTCCTTTGCCGATCCCGAGGTGCCGCGGGCGATCGCCTCGGTCTACGGCGAGCGCGTCGTCTGGCTCTCGGACGAGGAGAAGCGCGCCTTCGTGGGCAACTCGATCGCCCTCGCGGAGTCGCAGCTCTGGATGAGCGCCCGGGCCGAAGCGGCGCTGCGACGCGAGAGCCGCGCCGCGATCGAAGGGTGGGGCTTCTCCATCCACTCGGTGCCGCTCGACGAGATCGAAAAGGCCGGCGGCTCGCTGCGCTGCTGCGTCGCCGAGATCTTCTGAGAGCCGCGAGCTACAGATCTCGGTAGGGAGCGGTGGCCGACGCGCTCGTTAGCTGCCCTTGGCCGCGGTCTTGCGCACAGCGGCCAACGCCCGCTTCTCGAGCCGGCGGAACCAGAAGGCGAAGAGGCGCTTGACGAACGGGGTCAGCCGCTTGCGTCGCCAGAGGTCGCCCGCCTTGCGGATCGCCTCGGCCTGCGTCGGGTAGGGGTGGATCGTCGCCGAGAGCTGGGAGAGGCCGATCCCCTGGCGCAGCGCCAACACCAGCTCGCCGATCGACTCGCCGGCGTGCTCGGAAACCAGGGTGGCGCCCAGGATCTTCTCCTTGCCTTTGGCGTGGTGGAGGCGCAGCAGGCCGCGCGGCTCGCCGTCGAGGAGCGCCCGGTCGTTCTCCTCGAGCTCGACGGTAATCGTCTCGTAGGCGATCCGCTGCTCCTCGAGCTGCTCCTCCGAGAGCCCGACGTGCGCCAGCTCCGGACTGGTGTAGGTGCACCACGGAATCGTCAGCTCGCTCGCCTTGCCGCTGCCGCGGAAGAAGGCGTTCTGCACCACCAGGCGCGCGGTGGCATCGGCGGCGTGGGTAAACTGATAGCGCGAGCAGACGTCGCCGCAGGCGTAGACGCGCGGATTGGTGGTACGCAGCCGGTCGTCGACCTGGACGCCGCGCGCGTCGAGCGCGATACCGGCCGCCTCGAGCCCGAGATCCTCGACGTTCGGAACGCGACCGGCGGCAAGAAGGATCTCGTCGACCGGGAGCTGATGGCGCTGGCCGTCGACTTCGAAGTGGACCCCCTTGCTCCGCGCCATGCGGGTGATCTCGAGGAGACGCGCCTTGCCCACCACCCGCACGCCGTCGGCCTCGAGCGCCTCCTGGACTACGCTTGCCGCGGCGAGCTCCTCGCGCGGCAGCAAGTGGTGCTCGCGCAGCAGCACTGTCACCTGGCTGCCGAAGCGGGCGAAGGCCTGCGCCAGCTCGCAGCCGATCGGGCCACCGCCGATCACCGCCAGTCGCTGCGGCAGGGAGGTCAACGAGAAGACGGTCTCGTTCGTCAGGTAGCCGATTTCGACGAGCCCCTTCACCGGCGGAACGGAGGGGCGTGCTCCGGTGGCGACGACGGCACGATGGAATCGGAGCTGGGAACCGTCGACTTCGACGGCATCGGCTGCGACGAATCGCCCCTTGCCGAGGAAGACGTCGACGCCGAGGTCGCGAAAGCGGGCGACGCTGTCGTTCGCCGAGATCTTCGCGCGCAGCTCACGCATGCGGACCATGACGGCGCCGAAGTCACGGCGCCCGATCTCGGCTTCCAGGCCAAACTCCTTTAGCCGCGCCGCCTCCTTCCAGGCGCGCGCGGCGCGCAGGACCGCCTTCGACGGTACGCAACCGTAGTTGAGGCAGTCGCCGCCAAGGAGGTGCTTCTCCACCAGCGCCACCTTCCCGCCCAGCCCGGCGGTCGCCGCGGCCGAGACCAGCCCGGCGGTCCCCGCTCCGAGCACCACCAGGTGGTAAACCGATGCCGGGGTCGGATTGATCCACGCCGCCGGATGGACGTTGTCGACCAGCTTCTGATTGTGAATGTCGAGCGGCGTGACGAGAATCGCTTCAGCCATCCGTGACCTCCGTGAGCGCGCGCCGCGCCGCGCGGGTGACGAGCGTCGTGACCAGGATCGTGGCGAGAAGGCCCACGGCCAGAACGATCCAGCCGCCGCTGCCAGAATCTACTTTCACTCCCACGGCGAGCGCTGCCAAGCTGCCGATCCCTTTTCCGATGTAGACGTAAAGAAAGGTCCCCGGCAGCATACCGACCGAGGCGACGAGATAGTCGAGAAACCGGACTCGAGTCAGACCGAGGGCATAGTTGAGCAGGTTGAACGGAAATACAGGTGAAAGGCGCAGCAGAAAAACCATCTTCAGTCCTTCGCGGCCGACGGCGCGATCCACGGCGGCAAACCGCGGGCTTCCTTCAACTCGCTTGGCGACCGCGCCGCGGGCGAGATAGCGAGCCACCAGGAAGGCGGCGGCGGCACCGAGCGTCGCTCCGGTGAAGACGAGCAGCGTCCCTTTGCCGAGGCCGAAGAGCGCGCCGGCCGCCAAGGTGAGAAGTGAGCCGGGCACGAAAGCGATCGTGGCGGCCACGTAGCCGGTCACGAAGGCGACCGGGCCCCAGAAGCCGAGGCTCTCGATCCAGCGCGCGAATTCCGGGACGTACGCTCCGAGCCGGCGCCCGAGGAGGAGAAGCAGTACGGCCGCCGCGACCACTAGGGTGAGCTGAGCGAAGCGCGCGGTGCCAGAGCGCGGTCGGGGCGACGAAGCGGGACTCATCGGCGAAGCAGGACTCATCATGGATGCGAGCCTCCGGGCGGCGAGTCCCCGGCTCGCGAACGGCTGTGTGTCGTCGGAGCTCGCCTCGGAGCCTAGAATCGGTACAGTAGTGTAGCGGCCGGAGAGCTCGGAACCAAGAGGTGTCGAACGGCGCCAGTAGACGGAGCGACGAGGAGCTAGCGGTCGCGGCAAGCCGCGGCTCGGAGGAGGCGTTTCGCGAGCTCGTAGAGCGCTTCGGGCGGCCGGTGTTCGCGCTCGTCGTCCGCATTGTGCGCCGCGGCGAGATCGCCGAAGAGCTGGCTCAGGAGACGTTCGTCAAGGCTTGGCGAGCGCTGGCCCGCTTCGATCCCGCCCGCAAATTTTCCAGTTGGCTCTTCAAGATCGCCCACAACTGTGCGCTCGACGCGCTGCGCCGCCGTGGCGAAGAGACATTCTCGCTCGACGAACCGCTCGCCGACGGCGAGAGCGAGCGCGAGCTGCCGGCCGACCCGAAGGCCGAGAATCCGCTTTCCCGCGCGACGGCGCGCGCCGCCGGCCGCGAGCTCGAGCGGGCACTCTCTGGCTTGCGCCCGCGCTACCGCGAGATCCTGCTCCTCCGCTTCGCGGAGGGGCTGTCGTACGAGGAGATCGCCGAGGTGACAGGTACGCCTCTTGGGACTGTCAAAGTTCATCTTTTTAGAGCTCGAAAAGAGCTTGCCGACGCGATGCGAGCCGCGGGCTGGGATCCGACGGAGCTCGCCAAGTGACGAAACCCGCCGCCCGCTGTCGCGTAGGGCGGTCCAGGAGAGGATGATGCAACCTACCCGTAGCCACGAATTCTGGAAGCGCTACCTGGACGCCGAACGCTCCGGAGCCGATGGCGAAGCCGAGGCGGCGTTGCGAACCCTTTTCGCGGCTCTTCCCGTGCTCGAACCGCCGGCCGGTTTCGCCCTTCGCGTGCTCGCGCGGGTCGGACGTAAGTCGATCTTTTCCAGAGTTTCGGTTCGAATCGCACTGGCGGCTTCGCTCTTGGTAGCGGCTCTCGGGGCCGGCTGGGTAGCGCCGGCGGTGGCGGCCCTGTCCGGGCTCCTCGGCCCTGCTGAGCTGCTTGGCTCGGCGATCGGCCAGATTGCCGGGCTGAGCGTGCGCTTCGCTTCCGGCGTCGCCTTCTGGGAGCGGCTGGGCGAGCTGGGAGCGGTTCTGGCTCGCGCCGCGCTCGAACCTCGCATCTTGACCCTGCTGATCGCGCAGGTCGCGGTGGCGGCGATCGCCCTGCGGGCGCTGACCCAACTTTCGTTGTCGAAGAGGAGCTCGAATCATGCGGTTCTCTAGTCAGGTCCATCGCTTCCGGCGCGCGCTCGTCGCAGTCGGTTGTTTCCTCGCCATCGCGGGGGCCGTTCCGGCGCTTTCCCAGGAAGAGTCGGAGGCGGCGACGACGAACGAGCTCGGGCGCGAGCTCCTCGAGCGCTTCGAGGTGAGGGCAGTCGGGGACGACTTGCGGCTGCGTCCGAAACAGGAGGGCTCCGCAGTGCGCGTCGTCGAGATCGGCGACGACGGCGACGTGGTCGTCAACGGCAAGGAGTTCGACATCGACGAGCTGGAGGGGTTTCTCGGCCGCGACGGCGAGCTGATCGCCAAGCTCTCGAAGCTCTCGAACGAAGAGCGCCGTGAGACGCTGGGGCTCGAGATCTCCAAGCGGCGCCGGTCGCAGCGCCACGGCGACATCGAGATCGAGCTGCCGGAGATGCCGGAGCTGCCGGAGCTGCCGGAGATGCCGGAGCTGCCGGAGATGCCGGAGCTGCCGACAGGTGTACCGGGTGGGCGGATCAAAGTTCGCTCGCACGGCGACGAGCGGGTTTCGATCGGCAAGTCGATTCGCCTCGAGAAGGGGGAGACCGCCAGCAGCGTCGTCTGCATCGGCTGCTCGGTCGACATCGAAGGCGAGGACACGGGTGACGCGGTGGCGATCGGCGGCAGTGTGCGGGTCGCCGGTTCGGTCGCCGGCAGCGCGGTGGCGGTGGGCGGCAGCGTGCGCGTCGAGGACGGCGCCACGGTCGACGGCGACGCGGTCTCGGTGGGCGGCTCGGTCGAGACCGAAGGTAGTGGCGAAGTTCACGGAGAGCACGTCGGGGTCGGCCTCGGCGGCGGACCGTGGTCCGACGGCTGGAACTTCGGCTTCCCTTGGGGTGCGTTCAGTGACTTCGGGCGGTTGGTCACCGCGTTGATCCGGACGGGGATCCTGGCGATCCTGGCGGTGCTGGCGTTCCTGATCGCGCGGCCGGCGGTCGACACAGCTTCGCGGAGAGTCGCCGCCGAACCTTGGAAGGCGGCGTTCGCAGGCCTCCTGGCGCAGCTCCTTGTAGGTCCGATCTTTCTGCTGACGATCGTCGTGCTCGCCATCTCGATTGTCGGCATTCCGCTCCTCTTCCTGGTGCCGTTCGCGATCTTGGCGCTTCTCCTCGCCTGGTTCGTCGGCTTCGTGGCCGTCGCACGGTCTCTCGGGAGCTGGGCTGAGCGGCGATTCTCCTGGTCGGCCTCGAGCGCGACCTTGGCCCTTGTCGTCGGCGTCGTTCTGATCCAGGCGGTGTCGCTCGGTGGGCGCGCGCTCTCGATCCCCGGTGGCTGGCTCGCCGGGATCGGTTTCGTCACGGTAGTGATCGGCTTCTTTCTCAAATACGTCGCCTGGACGATCGGGCTCGGCGCCATGACTCTCGTCGCCCTCTCCGGCGAGTGGCGGCGCCGCTCACCGGGCGCCAACATGCCGCCGCCTCCTCCGCTCCCTCCGGCCGCGGACGAAGCCGGCCCCTCGGGCTTCGAGGCGTACCCGACCGACGGCTCCGACGAAACGACCCGCGCCTGACGCGACCTTCGCGCAGCAGCTTCATCGCAGAGAGGTGCGGAGAGGTGCGGAGAGAGGCCGGAGAGGTGCCGGAGAGGAGAGGAACGGAGAGGTGGGAGAGGTGTGGGGAGAGGTGCCACCCAATTCCCCAATTCCCAGCGGCGGAGGGGGAGAGGTGCCACCCAATTCCCAGCGGCGGAGAGGTGCCACCCGATTCTCAAGGGCATAGTGTCTGACCGTACCTGCGACGCCCTGGCGCGACGACATCGTGGGCTCTCGGGCGTCCGTGAGCCTTCTGTTGGCTGCGGAGCGGGCGCGGCGACCGCTGCGCTCCTTGCACAGCGGACCTCTGAACATCTCCTGCTCTCCCTTGGAGGGGATGTCGACTCTTCAGCCCGAGCGCTCTGGCCGAGCCGCTGGTCTTACCCGGCCCGAGAGGCGGCTCGAAACTGGAGCGCAGGTGGAAACGCGCCCTCGGGGAACTCGACGTCCAGGGCGCCCGCCCGGAACCGGCTGACCGCACGCTGGTAGGCGTCGAGAAAGCTCGAGTAGGCCCTTCGGACGGCTCGTCGCACCGCCGGAGTCGCGGCATGTACCAGGGGTGCCGGACCCTTCTTGATCCGATTCGGCTCGAGATGCGGATTCTGGCGGCAGACGACATCGCGACCAAGCGGCGGCTTCCCGGTGGTTTCCTGGCGATGCCGCGCCGAGCTCTCGATCACGTCGATCAGTTCACTGATTCGATCGCGATACGCCGCGTGTTCCAACGCTCGCCAACAAGGCAGCGGCGCGAGCGCGAGTTGCTCGCGCTCGACGAAGGCCGTGTGTTCGAGCGGAAGGCTCTTGCGCCGCGCTTTGTACTCGCGCGTGCGGTCGTGCCACTGACCGGCAACGATCGAGCCCTCGACGAGAGCCCTAGCGCAGTGCGCTCCGGGCCAGTCAAGAGGCGAAGCGACGAGCCCTTCCTTGACTCCGTGCGCCAGGAGATAGGTGAGCCTGCCGACCTGAGCCTCCTCCTCGGCTGAGACCAGGATCGCCTGGTATCGGCGACCCCAGAACTTCTCCCGCCAGCGCACCAGGCGACCCGCCTCGCGGGCGAGATTGGAGTTGAAATAGTTCATGAAGGCAGCAAGCCTCTGCGCGTCAGCAACGGTCAGAAGAAGGTGATAGTGATTCGAGAGAAACGCGAATGCGTGAACATCGACCGCGTAGAGGCGCGCGGCGCGGGCGAGCACGCCGAGAGTGAGCTCACGCAAGAGCGGAGAGGGGCGCAGAAGGAGGCGGCCTTGGACCGTCCGGCAGGTGATCTCGACCAGCGCGCCTCCAGGAGGCACGAAGCGGAGTCGGCGAGGCATCGGGACCAAGTGACGGGAATGGACCTGCCTATCTTGCACGTAGGCTTGATCTTCGACCCCACTCGGCCAGGATAGTTGGCTGGCACCTCATCAGCAGCAGGATAGTTGGCTGGCACCTCATCACAGGCAGCACCTCATCAGCAGCATCAGCAGCAGGATAGTTGGCTGGCACCTCATCACAGCACCTCATCACAGGCAGCACCTCATCAGCAGCATCAGCAGCAGGATAGTTGGCTGGCACCTCATCCCGCCTCATCCCAGCACCT
>CAZPYU010000056.1:0-8133 GCA_964590905.1 uncultured Thermoanaerobaculia bacterium | reverse complement strand
TCCTGCTTCGGCGCAGGCCCGGGTCTTCGCGGCGACGTAGACCTTGGACGCCGCATCGTCGCCGACCAGCACGACGGCGAGTCCGGGAGGGCGTCTGGCGCGCTGCACGATCTCCGTGACGCGAGCCGCCACCTCGCTGCGGATGGCGGCCGCGGTGGCGAGGCCGTCGAGGATCTTCGTCAAGGCGAGCGCCTCAGCAAGTAGAGCGCGAGGATGCCGCCCGAGAGCGACTCGAAACTTCCCGCCGCGAAGCCTACGGCCGCGGCGCGCCGGAGGAGCTCGTCGCGCTGCGGAAAGGCGAGTACCGAGGCCGGGAGATAGGCGTAGGCGGTTGGGTCGCCCGAGACGAGGCGCCCGATGGTGGGCAGCAGGTGCCTGAAGTAGAGCAAATAGAGCGCGCGCAGCGGCTGGCGGATCGGGACAGTGAACTCGAGAACGCCGAGCGGCCCGCCGGGCCGGATCACTCGGGCGAGCTCGCGTAGCGCGCGATCGAGGTCTGCGACGTTGCGCAGGCCGAACGAAACCGATGCGCCGTCAAAGCTGCCGTCCGCGAACGGAAGGCTCAAAGCATCTGCCTGAAGCGCTCGCGGCCGGTCAGATCTCCAGGCGGCGAACTTCGTTCGGGAGAGAGCCAGCATCGGCAGGCAGAAGTCGGCGGCGGTGACGCGCAGACCGCGGCGCGACAGCGCCAACGCCTGATCGCCGGTGCCGCTGCAGAGGTCGAGCACGCAACTACCGGGCGGTAGTTGGAGCGAGCGCGCGAGCTGTCGGCGCCAGAGCCGATCGAGCGAAGCTGAGAGGAGATGATTCAGCAGGTCGTAGCGCGGCGCGACCCGGCCGAACATCGCCCGGATCCGTTCCGACTCCTTCTCCAGCGGTAGCTCTGCGTCGATCGCCATCGTGGCGAAAGTGTACCTTGCTGTCGCAGCGCAACTGGCTCGTCGATTCAAGGGGTTGACAGCAATGGAGCGTAATTCCTATGATCGCAGGCTCTCTGCGGCGCAGCGCTGGGAACCGCCTGCCCAGCCGCTAGTAGAAACCGAGTGGAGTTGTAGATGAAGAGTACTTTGAGCCCCAAGGCGGCGGAGATCGAGCGCCGCTGGTGGCTGGTGGATGGTACGGGAATGCCGGTCGGCCGGCTCTCGACGCGCATCGCCAAGCTGATCCTCGGCAAGGGCAAGCCGATCTGGGCGCCGCACGTCGATTGCGGCGACTTCGTCGTCGTGGTCAACGCCGAGAAGGTGGTCTTGACTGGCGCCAAGGAGCGCGACAAGACCTACTTTCGGCACACCACGACGAAGCCGGGCTCGCTCAAGTCGCCGCGCGCCTTCGAGGTTCGCAGCAAGCATCCAACGCGGCTGGTCGAGAGCGCTGTCTTCGGCATGCTGCCCAAGACCAAACTGGGTCGCAAGCTGCGCAAGAAGCTCAAGGTCTACGCTGGCGATCGACATCCGCACCAGGCGCAGAAACCGGCGCCGTTTGGGTTGGCATGACCATGCCGGCAACGAGGAGCTCCGAGTGAGCGATCCACAGATCTACGCGACCGGCCGCCGCAAGACGGCGACGGCCCGTGTCTTCATGCGGCCGGGGAGCGGCGTCGTGCGCGTCAACGACCGCGACCTCGAGGCCTACTTTCCGAGCGACATCCTGCGCATGGTGGTGCGGCAGCCGTTGGTGCTGACCGAGACCGTAGAGAAGCTCGACATCATGGCCACCGTCGAAGGCGGCGGCCGTGCCGGCCAGGCCGGTGCGGTTCGCCACGGCATCAGCCGGGCACTGCTCGAATTCGATGGCGCATTGCGGGCGCGCCTCAAGGCTGCGGGCCTCTTGACGCGGGATCCTCGCAAGAAAGAACGCAAGAAGTACGGTCAACCGGGCGCGCGCAAGCGGTTCCAGTTCAGCAAGCGCTGAGCGATATCGGAAACAACGGGAAGCGAGGAGAGGTTCGTGGTCGATATTTCGATGCAGGAGCTGCTCGAAGCGGGCGTTCACTTCGGGCATCAGACGCGACGCTGGAACCCGAAGATGAAGCCGTACATCTTCGGCAAGCGGAACGGCATCTACATCCTCGACCTCGCCAAGACGCTGCGGATGTTCCGCGAGGCCTCGGAGTACGTCCAGAAGCTCGGACGGGAGGGCCGACGCCTGCTCTTCGTCGGCACCAAGCGCCAGGCGCGCGAGGTGGTCGAGCAGGAGGCGCGGCGCTGCGGCCAATATTGGGTGAGCCACCGCTGGCTGGGTGGCACGCTGACCAATTTCGTTACCATTCGTCAGTCGGTCGACAAACTGCTCGAGATCGAAGTGCGGCTGGCCGACGAGAAGGGGCTCCACACCAAAAAGGAGAAGCTGCGGCTCGATCGTGAGCGGCTGCGGATTAATCGCAACCTCGAGGGCCTGCGCGAGCTCGAGGCGCTTCCAGACGCCATCTTCGTCGTCGACCCCAAGCACGAGGAGATCGCCATCGCCGAAGCCAACAAGCTCGGCATTCCGGTGGTGGCCATCGTCGACACGAACTGCGATCCGGAGCTCGTCGACTACGTGATTCCGGGCAACGACGACGCGATCAGGACCATCCGGCTCTTCTCCGCCAAGATCGCCGACTCCTACCTCGCAGGCTCGACGGTGCTGCAGCAGCAGATGATGATCGACGCCAAGGATGCGCCGGCGCCCGTCAGCGACGAGGTCCCGACCAGCGCCCCGGCCGAGGAGAGCGCGGCGTCCCCCGCCTAGTCACAGCCGGCGCACGGTGCGCGCGGCACCTGCGGGCGCCGGGCGTTCAGCACCAGGCGGTCGACTCGCGAGAAACAGCGGCGAGGATCGCGACGTTCGCTACCAAGTAGCCCAAGGAGAATCGAGATGCAGGTTTCGGCACAGTCGGTGAAGGAGCTGCGCGAGCGAACCGGCGCTGGGATGATGGATTGCAAGGCGGCGCTGACCGAGGCGGGGGCCGATCTCGAGAAGGCGGTCGACGTGCTGCGCAAGAGGGGGCTCGCCGCCGCGGCCAAGCGGTCGAGCCGCGTGGCGGCCGACGGCGCGGTGTCCGCCTACATTCACGCCGGCGGCAAGCTCGGAGTGCTGGTCGAGGTGAATTGCGAGACCGACTTCGTCGCCCGCACCGCCGAGTTCCAGGAGTTGGTCAAGGACATCGCCATGCACGTTGCCGCGGCGGAGCCGCGCTTCGTCCGTCGCGAAGAGGTGGACGCGGAAGTCGCCGAGCGCGAGCGTGCCATCTACCGCGACCAGGCCGCAGCCTCGGGCAAACCCGGCAACGTGGTCGAGAAGATCGTCGCCGGGAAGCTCGACAAGTTCTACAGCGACATCTGTCTGCTCGAGCAGCCGTTCGTCAAGAATCCCGATCTCACGGTCGGTCAGTTGGTGCAGGAGCGGGTCGCCCAGTTCGGCGAGAATATCCAGGTGCGGCGGTTCAGCCGCTTCAAGTTGGGCGAGGGGATCGAGAAGCGTAGCGGCGATCTCGCGGCCGAGGTCGCCGCGACGCTGGCCGGGCAGTCCTGAACCGTCGATGAGCGCCGCGGCGCGCTATCGCAGAGTCCTGCTCAAGCTCTCGGGCGAAGCGCTGATGGGGGCGCAGAGCTTCGGGATCGACGAGGCCGTTGCAGCCGCGATGGCGGGCGAAATGGCGGAAGTCCACCGCCTTGGAGTCGAGATCGCCGTGGTGGTCGGCGGCGGCAACATCATCCGCGGCCTGGCTGCCAGCCATCGGGGTCTCGACCGCGTCACCGGCGACCACATGGGCATGCTGGCGACGGTGATTAACGCACTTGCCTTGCAGGACGCGCTCGAAAAACAGGGTGTGCCCACCCGGGTGCAGACGGCGATCGAGATCCGGGCCGTGGCCGAGCCGTTCATTCGCCGGCGCGCGATCCGCCATCTCGAGAAAGGGCGTCTGGTCATCTTCGCCGCCGGCACCGGCAATCCGTACTTCACCACCGACTCTGCCGCTGCGTTGCGGGCCAACGAGATCCACGCCGAGGTGCTCCTCAAGGCGACTCGCGTCGACGGCGTCTATACCGCCGACCCGCGCAAGGACGCCAACGCGCAGCTCTTGAGTAGCGTCACCTACCAGCAGGTTCTCGAGCGCGATCTCAGGATCATGGATACCGCTGCCATCAGCCTCTGTCGCGACAACAACCTGCCGATCGTGATTTTCAACCTGACCGAAAGGGGCAACATCCTGCGCGTGGTACGCGGGGAGCACATCGGCTCGTACGTCGGCAGCGCCGCGCCCGGTTGACAGCCGGCGCCGCCGCGTCGAAGATCCGCGTTCGGGAGGGGCGCCATGAAGCAGCTGTTCGCCGAAGCCGAGAGCAAGATGGTCCACGCCGTGGAGCACTTTCACGTCGAGTTGAAGCGTGTCCGCACCGGGCGAGCCTCGGTCAGCCTGCTCGACGGTGTCCAGGTCGAGTATTACGGCTCGCTGGTACCGCTCAAGAATGTCGCAACTCTGACGGTCGCCGACGCGTCGATGCTCTTGGCGCAGCCGTTCGATCCAGGGCAGATCTCGGCCATCGAGCGAGCGCTCCACAAGTCGGACCTGGGCCTCAACCCGGCCAACGACGGCAAGCTGATCCGCATTCCCATACCTTCGCTCACCGAGGAGCGGCGCAAGGAGTTGGTGAAGAAGGCTCACGAGCTGGCGGAACAGGCGAAGAACGGAGTCCGTCAGGCGCGGCGCGAAGCCAACGACATTCTCAAGAAGCGAGCCAAAGACCACGAGCTCGGGCAGGACGAAGAGCGTCGCGGCCACGACGAGGTGCAGAAGATGCACGACCGGCACATCGAGGAGATCGTCAAGGCGGTCGAGCACAAAGAGAAGGACATTCTGACCGTCTGAGCCGCGGGAGCCGAACGCGATGTCCGTCCAGCGCCTACGCGGAGCCGACCTCCCGGTTCCGGCGGGGGTGCGCGTGCACGCCCTGGTTCCGGCGGCGGGCCGGAGCGAGCGCTTCGGCGGCGAGACGCCCAAACAGTTCCTCGAAATCGGCGGTCGGCCGCTACTCGCCTGGACGATCGAACGCCTACTTGCCGCCGACTGCGCGACCATCGTGGTGGCCCTGCCGGAAGAGCTGTCTCCGGACTCGGCGACACGGCTCGCCTCTGACTCGCGGGTGAGCTTCGTGGTCGGCGGCGCAACGCGACAGGAGTCGGTATCACGGGCGCTCGCCGCGAGCGTCGCCACGGCTGAAGAGTGGGTGGCGGTGCACGACGGCGCGCGCGCGGCGCTCGACCCTGCCGACTTCGCGGCCACGCTGGCTGCCGCAGAGCTCGGTGCGGGCGCCATATTGGGTCGGCTCGCAACCGACACGACCAAGGAGCTCAACGAGAGCGGACACGTCGTGCGGACGCTCTCGCGTGAACGTCTCTTTCGAGCCGAAACGCCACAGATCTTTCGCCGCCGCCTGCTGGAGCAGGCCCTCGCCGCGGCGGCCCGCGACGGCCGGTTGGCTTCCGACGAGGCGGCGCTCGTCGAGCAGCTCGGCGAGGGACCGATCGTGGCGGTTTCGGCGCGGCACCCAAATCCCAAGGTGACCTTTCCCGAAGATCTCGCCTGGGTCGGTCGATTCTTGCTGGCGGACGAGTGGCGCTGAAGCTGCGCATTGGCCAGGGCTACGACGTGCATCGGCTCGTTCCCGGCCGACCACTCGTGCTCGGAGGCGAGGAGATCCCGTTCGAGCGCGGCTTGGATGGGCACAGCGACGCCGACGTCTTGCTGCACGCCCTCTGCGACGCTCTTCTCGGGGCGGCCGGCCAGGGCGACCTCGGTACCCACTTTCCGCCCACCGATCCGCAATGGAAAGACGCCGCGAGCACGCGATTGGTCGAAATCGTGTGCTCGCGGGTGCGCGAACAGGGCTTTCGGGTCGTCAACTGCGACCTGACGTTGGTGGCCGAAGCGCCACGCCTCGCCCCCTACCTTGCGGCGATCCGGCAGCGCGTTGCGGCGCTCCTGGATATCGAGGTCGATGCTGTCGGTCTCAAGGCGACGACGAACGAAGGGCTGGGAGCGATCGGCCGCGGCGAGGGGATGGCGGCACTCGCTGTCGTCCTCCTAGCCGAAGAAGGTAACGCGTGAGTTTGCACCGACTGGTCGGCTTTCATCCCGTTCGTGAGGCGCTGCGCGGTCGCGCGGGATCGGTGCGCCGCGTTCTCGTGCAGAACGGCCGCAGCGGCCAGCGGCGGCGGGAGATCGAAGCGCTTTGTCGCCGGGAGGGTGTGCCGATCGAGGCCGTGGACGAGGCTCAACTGACGCGCTTCTCGCCGGCGGTCCACAACGGCTTCGCCGCGGAGATCGCGACGGAGCCCGAAGGAGAGCTCCACGCCGCGGGCGACGCCGACTTCGTGGTACTCGCCGAGGACATTCAAGACCCGCGCAATCTCGGAGCACTGTTGAGAGTCTGCGAAGGCGCGGGTGTCGGGCAGTTCTTGCTGCGCGAGCACGGCTCGGCGTCGCTGTCGGAGAGCGCCGTCAAGGCGTCGGCGGGAGCCGCGTCGTGGCTTCCGATCGAGCGTATCGGCAGCTCGGCGCAGCGGCTCGAACGGCTGAAGCAAGAAGGGTTCTGGGTGTACGGACTCGCGGCCGGTGGCGACCCGCCCTGGGAGGCCGACCTAGCCGGCAAGGTGGTGCTCTGTGTGGGCGGCGAAGAGGAGGGGCTGCGGCGGCTCACCCGCGAGCGCTGCGACCGCCTGATCGGTCTGCCGATGCGCGGCAAGATCGAGTCACTCAACCTCGCCACCGCGGCCGCCGCGGTGCTCTACGAAGCCGTAAGGCAACGCTCGCCCGAGAGCCGCAACGCCTTGTCACCCCTGTCGCCCAGCCGCTAAGATCGCTGGGTCCGGGCTGGAGCGTCCAGCGTCTGCAGAGCCTGGGCGGGTCGGCTCGGCTCATGGGCCGGCATAGCTCAGCGGTAGAGCAGCCGCCTTGTAAGCGGCAGGTCCTCGGTTCGATTCCGAGTGCCGGCTCCAAGCGCTCTCTTTGAAAGCAGTCTAGGAGGTGTGGCCGAGCGGTCAATGGCAGCAGACTGTAAATCTGCCGGGCTAAGCCCTACGGAGGTTCGAATCCTCCCGCCTCCACCATCTGTCGCGGTACCCCGAGCGGGAGTAACTCAGGGGTAGAGTGTCAGCCTTCCAAGCTGATCGTCGCGGGTTCGAATCCCGTCTCCCGCTCCATTTTTTCTTCTACGAGAGCCGTTGCCACGACGAACCTTCCGAGGCTCGTCGCCTGGCCACGCAGAGCCTCAAACGCAACGCGAGCGGCGCCCGGACATAGCCCGGACGCCGCTCGCGAGGAGGCCGAATACGGATACGGAAGGTTGACTTCCGCGGTGCGCCTCAGTCGAAGCAGAACTCTTCGCAGTCGAACAGGGCGGCACGATTCGCGTCGTGCGTGGCGGCGTCTTGGTCGCGAAGCCGTTCCTGGATCTCACTCCCGAGCTCGACAACTCGGGCGGCGAGCGCGGCTTGCTGGGACTAGCGTTCCCGCCCGATTACGCGGTTTCCGGCCGTTTCTTCGTTGCTCACACGGCGCGCGGGCCGGAGGTGGTGGTTCGGCAGTTTCGCGTCGTTCGGCGAGGACGAGGCCGGCGAGCTCTACGTCTGCGACCACCGGGGCGGGACGATCGCGAGAATCGACTCCCGTTCGGGCAACCCCTAGACATTGTTCACGATCGGTGCCAATATCCGCGGTCCGTTGGCTTCCGGCGACGAACGGAAGCTCGAAGACGCGAAGCCAGAAGGACTTAGAGACACCGGGAGAGATCGCGACAGAGGGTAGGGCGGCGCAGGACCGTGGACCGCGGTGCGGGCCTTCGGGCACGTGTCGCTTCGCGCCCACGTAGCTCAGCGGTAGAGCACTTCCTTGGTAAGGAAGAGGTCGCCGGTTCAAGACCGGCCGTGGGCTCCAAGCACGCGGAGCATAGGCGAGCGAGCACCGTCGGCCGTACCAGCCGCACAGGTTGAAATTGGAGGAGGGTTCGAGACGCCATGGCCAAGGAGAAATTCGATCGTACGAAGCCGCACGTGAACGTGGGTACGATTGGTCACGTCGATCACGGTAAGACGACGTTGACTGCGGCTCTGACGAAGGTAGCGTCGGAGAAGGGCTGGGCGAAGTTCATC
>CAZPYU010000055.1:0-5338 GCA_964590905.1 uncultured Thermoanaerobaculia bacterium | reverse complement strand
CGCCTTGAAGGCCGCGCACAGCTGGGTCGGTGGCACGCTCGCCTTCGGAACCGCCGAGCCCGAGACCGGCTTCGACATCTGGCTGTTTCGGCCGGATCGTCCGGCGGAGCCTCCACTCCAGCTCCTGCACTCGCCGGCGAGCGAGACCGATGCGGCGATCTCGCCCGATGGGCGCTGGCTCGCCTATTCCGCCAACGAATCGGGGCGAGCGGAGATCTACGTCGTGTCGCTCCCCGACGCGAACGTCAAGTACCAGGTCACGACCGAAGGAGGTCGGCTGCCGGTCTGGACTCGAGGCGGGCGTGAGCTGCTCTGCCTGACCCCCAGCTACTCGATCGCGGCGGTGACGGTGACGCTCGGCGATGCGCTCGCGTTCGGAGCTCCGGTCGTCCTCTTCCCGAAGCCGCGTTCCAGCTGGGGCGTCGGCGGCGACGAGCTCCCCTTCGACGTCACCGCCGACGGCAGTCGCATCGTCGTACTCGAGCCGGCGGGCGAGGGGAGCCAGACGCTCATGGTGGTCACCGACTGGCTGGCCGAGCTCGACGGCGTGGGAAGCCAGCGTTGAACCGTCGCTCGCACGACCTGGTCGTATGATCGAAGGGATGCGAGAGGCAGCGGTCGACGCCAGCACGAAGTCGCAGCTCGAAGAGTGGCATGCCGAGTTCGATGCGGCTCGGAAGCGGCCCCTCGAGCAGCGGATGCGTTACGCGTTCATCCGCACCTACAAGCCGGTTCTCGACGACGCGCGCTTCCGCAGCTTCGAATCGCTGGCCCAATACCGCGAGTGGTGCGAGCGCGCGCTTCCGTCGTGGCTCGGTTATGGGCGCGTTTGAGTATCGACAGGCCGAGGAGATTCGGGAGGTTCTCGCGCGCCACGGCGTGCGCTACCTGTTCATCGGCAAGTCGGGCGCCATCCTGCTCGGCTTTCCCGACACCACGCAAGATGCCCATCTGTTCGTCGAGAAGTCGCCGGCGAACGGCCGCGCCCTCGTCACCGCTCTCCGCGAGCTCGGATTCGAGCTCGCCAACGACGAGGCGGACTCGATTCGCAGCGGCAAGGATTTCGTGCAACTGAAGAACGGCCCGTTCGACCTCGACCTAGTGTTCGCTCCCGACGGAATCGAGTGCTTCGAGGACGCCTGGCGGCGCCGAATCGATGTCGAAGGCTTCCCCGTCTGCCATCCAGACGACATCATCGCGAGCAAAGAGGCGGCGCGGCGGGTCAAGGATCTCGAGTCGCTGCCGCGCCTGCGCGCCTTCCGCGACTACTGGCTGGAACGAGCCGGTCGGTCCTGAACCGACCGGACGGCGCATGGCTCCAGGCACGCGATGATCGGATCTCGTCGCGGCCGCCGTCCGAGGCGCAGGCGAAAAGCGACCTTGACTATGAGCGCTATAGGTGCTCATATGAGCACCTATGAAGCTCATCCCGTCCAGCCCCTTCGGTGGCCTGACGCGCACTCGCGTCTTGGTCGCTCTCGTTCTGCTGGAAACGAGCTATCCCCGGGAGCTCGCGCGGCTGCTCGACGGGCCGGTGTCGGGCGTGCGCAAGGCGTTGGCCGGGCTCGAGCGCGACCGGCTGGTCGGCGGGCGGCTCGTCGGCCGGACGCGCGAGGTGCGACTGAACCCGGTCTACTTCGCGCGCGACGAGCTTGCGGCCTATCTCGCCCGCCTCGCCGAGGCGGAGCCCGAGCTTCGTCAACGCACGCGGAGCCTGCGCCGGCGGCCGCGGCAGGCCGGCAAGCCGTTGTGAAGATCGCGGCGCGGACGCCGCTGCGCGGTGTGGCGCTCGCCGTCGGCCATGCACTGGCCGAGCACGGCATCCGGGCAGTGCTGACCGGCGGCGCCTGCGCTAGCCTCCACGCCGCGGGCCGTTACCTGTCGGACGACCTCGACTTCGTGCTCGAGGGTCGCGTCGCGCTCGCGGAGCTCGACCGCGCCATGGCGTCGATCGGGTTCGGGCGCGAAGCGAATCGATATTTGCATCCTCGGTCCGACTTCTGGGTCGAGTTCCCGCGCGGCCCGCTGGCGGTGGGGGCGGATCTCGACGTCACTACGGTCGAGTGGAAAGGTCGGGCTGGGAGCGCGCTCGCGCTCTCGGCGACCGACTCCTGCCGCGATCGCCTGGCGGCGTACTTCCACTGGAACGATCGACAGAGCCTCGATGTGGCCGTGGCGATCGCCTCGCGCAACGACGTCGATCTCGAGCGGATCCGGCGTTGGAGCGCAGGCGAGGGGCACGCGGCGCGCTTCGAGGAGTTCCGACGCGAGCTTTCGCGCCGCCCACCTTGGTGACGGCCGTTGCAGGATCGACAGCAGCGTCCCGCGCTTCGAGCTCCTGTCGAACCTCTCGGGGCGCCGTCCTCGGGTGCTACCATCGCGCGGTTCGCGACAACTTCTCGAAGCGAGACGAGGGAGACGGTTGGCGATGAGTAACTCGCTTCGCATCGGCACCCGCCTCGGCCCCTACGAGATCACCGCCAAGCTCGGCGAGGGGGGGATGGGAGAGGTCTGGAGAGCGAAGGACCTTCAGTTAGGAAGAGACGTTGCCCTCAAGGTTCTGCCCGAGGGATTCACCGCGGATCCCGAACGTGCGGCGCGCTTCGATCGCGAGGCCAAAGTGCTGGCCTCGCTCAACCGCCCCAATATCGCGCAGATCTACGGCCTCGAAACCAGCGGCGACACCCGCGCGCTCGTCATGGAGCTCGTCGAAGGACCGACCCTGGCAGAGAGACTCGCATCGGGGCCGTTACCCTTAACTGAAAGCCTTTCTGTTTCATTGCAGATCGCTCAAGCACTCGAAGAGGCTCATGGGAAAGGGATCGTTCATCGCGATCTCAAACCGCAGAACGTAAAAGCTTCCATAGAAGGGAAAGTCAAGGTCCTCGATTTCGGTCTGGCGAAGGCGTCCTCCCCGCTCGCTCCCGGCTCGATGGGCGCGGTCGCCGACGCGGAGACCGAGGTCGGCGGCACCCGGGCCGGCACCATCCTCGGCACGGGCGGCTACATGGCACCGGAGCAGGTGCGCGGCGAGCCGGTGGACGGTCGCGCCGACATCTTCTCGTTCGGATGCGTGCTTCTCGAGATGCTCAGCGGGCGTCGCGCCTTCGCGCGGCCGACTGCGGTCGAGACGATGACCGCCATTTTGAACGACGAGCCCGAGGAGCTGGCGGGCGGGGAGTTGGCGCGAGCCCTCTCGCCGGCGATCGACCGTCTGCTCGCGCACTGTCTCGAGAAGCGGCCGAGTGGGCGCTTCCAGTCGGCTCGCGATCTCGTCTTCGCGCTCGAAACTGTCTCGACGATGTCGCGCACGGCGCAGATTCCTTCGTCGCTCGGCTTGTCCGCCTCTTCGGCCGGAATCGCCTCCATCGCCGTGCTGCCGTTCTCCAACCTGAGCGGCGACAGCGACTCGGACTACTTCGGTCAGGGCGTCGCCGAGGAGATCCTGATCGCGCTGGCGCGCATCCCGGCCCTGCGGGTGGCGCCGCGCTCTTCCGCGTTCAGCTTCGAGGGGAAGCGGGTCGACCTCGCGACCATCGCGCGGGCGCTGCGCGTGGAGACCGTGCTCGAAGGCTCGGTACGGCGCGCCGGTCGGCGGGTGCGGGTGGCGGCGAGACTGGTCTCCGCGGCGGACGGCTTCCCGCTCTGGTCGGAGACCTTCGACCGCGAGCTCGACGATCTGTTCGCGATCCAGGAGGAGATCGCGCGGGCGATCGCGCACCGCCTGCAGGTCGCGGTGGGGGGCTCTGCGGGCTCGGAGCGGTTGGTGAGACCTGGTACCGGGAAGCTCGAGGCTTACGATCTCTACCTGCGTGGGCGGGCGCATTTCGAGCGGCGGGGAAGGGGACTGGTGGACGCGCTGCGCTGCTTCGAGCAGGCCCTGGAGGTCGATCCCGACAATCCGCGCGTCCTCGCCGGCATCGCCGACTCGAACAGCCTGCTCTCCTTCTACGGCAGCGTCGACCCGCGCCAAGCGATGCCGCAGGCGATCCGCGCCGCGGATCGCGCTCTGGCGCTCGACCCGCTGCTCGCCGAAGCCTGGATCGCCCGCGGGCTCGCCGCGGCCTACCACGAGCTCGATTGGCCAGGCGTGCGGACGCGCTTCGAGCGTGCCCTCGAGCTGGCGCCCGGCTCGGTGCCCGGGCTGGTCTGGCTCTCGAGCTATCTCTCGTGGGTCGAAGGCGATCTTCCCGGCGGCATGGCGCTCGCGGAGCGCGCGCGCCGCGTCGATCCGCTCGGTATCCAGGCCCGGCTCTTCTTCCTCTACCAACTGCTCACGGCCGGCGATCTCGAAGCGGCGGCAGCCGAGCTCGACGAGCTCGAGCGCGACCTGCCGCAGCTCTGGCTGGTCTATCGCAGCAAGGCGCTGCATCGGCGGCTGCTCGGCCGGCCACAGGAGGCGGTGGCGGCGGCGGCGCTGGCGGTGGCGCTCTCGGACGCGAATCCGCTCGCGCTGGGTGAGCTGGGTCTCCATCTCGCGGCCGCCGGCTTCGCCAACGACGCAAGGCGGATCCGCGACGAGCTCGTGGCGCGCTCGGAACGGGAGTGGAGCTACGGGCTGATCGTGGCGCTCCTCGATTGGGAGCTCGGCGAGCCTGCGGCTGCGATCGACAGACTGGCGCGAGCGATTGCGGATCGCGATCCCTGCCTCCTACTGATGGGCGGCTGGCCGGCCTGCCGCGGCCTCGCCAGCGCCCCCGAAGCGCGCGCTCTCCTCGCCGAAGTCGGCATTCGCGGTGTTTGGCACTGAGAGCGGCTCACGTCCGGGCAATCGGATTGTGTGGAGGACTCACGCCGAGCTCAGCCGGCGAATCGTTGTCGCCGGAGTGACAAGATTTCGAGCATGAGGCGGTCCGCATGACTCTCGTGCCTGGCGCTCGCCTCGGCCCCTACGAGATCGTCGCCAAGTTGGGCGAGGGCGGGATGGGAGTCGTCTTCCGGGCGAAAGACGTTCAGTTGGGAAGGGAAGTCGCACTCAAGGTTCTGCCTGAGGGGTTCACCTCGGATCCCGATCGCCTGGCGAGGTTCGAGCGCGAGGCGAAGTTGCTCGCCCAACTCAACCATCCGAACATCGCGCAGATCCACGGCCTCGAGACGAGCGGCGAGACGCGCGCCCTCGTCATGGAGCTCGTCGAAGGCCCGACGCTGGCAGAACGTCTCGAAGCCGGGCCTCTACCCCTAGCTGAAAGTCTTTCCGTCTCTCTGCAGATCGCTCAGGCCTTGGAGGAGGCTCACGAGAAGGGAATCATTCATCGCGATCTGAAACCGCAAAATGTGAAGGCTTCCATAGAAGGGAAAGTCAAAGTCCTCGACTTCGGGCTGGCGAAGGCGATGGATC
>CAZPYU010000054.1:0-4273 GCA_964590905.1 uncultured Thermoanaerobaculia bacterium | reverse complement strand
GGGGATCCGGCTCCACGGCGTCGAGCTCGAAGTTGTGCGTTTCGCCGACGGCTTCGGACCGAGCGACT
The DNA here is from genome assembly GCA_964590905.1 of uncultured Thermoanaerobaculia bacterium. Lineage (GTDB taxonomy): Bacteria > Acidobacteriota > Thermoanaerobaculia > Multivoradales > JAGPDF01 > JACTMI01. Next base: position 4,205 of record CAZPYU010000054.1, on the reverse strand, counting down.
GCCTGGTTTGGGACGAAACGCGCCTCAACCCGGCGATCGCCTTCATGGTCGCGCAGATGGGGCCGCCCAACTTCCCGACGCCGATCGGCGTCTTGCGCCGCGTCGAGGCGACGCCGTTCGAGGTGCTTGTCGGGGCGCAGATCGAACGCGAGACCGAACGGAAGGGGATCGGAAGCCTCGAAGGTCTGCTCTTGGCCGGCGACACCTGGACGGTGCACGACGACGGCACGATCTCCTGATTCGGGCCGCGACGCTGGCGCGGCCGTGATCAGCACGCTGGGAGGCGCTGTCGAACCGCTCGGCTTTCGACCCGAGCGCGGCGGTGGTCGGTTCGCGGTTCACGCGCGGGCGCGGCGTTCGGTCACCCTCGAGCTGTTCGAACCGGGCGCGGAGAAGCCGTTCCGCTCGGTCCGGCTCGAGCGGCGCAGCCCGGCGGCGATCCCGTTCGAGATCTGGCACGCCGAAGTGCGGCGTCTACCCGAACGCTTCGAGTACGGCTATCGGGTCGACGGCGGTCCGCTCCTCATCGATCCTTACGCCGAGCAGCTCTCCGGCGGCGAGGTCTGGGGGCGGAGTGACGACGCCATCGCGCCCGGAGTCGGCCGGCGGTACCGCGGTCTTGTCGCTCCGCATGCGTTCGACTGGCAGGCGGTGGAGCGGCCGCGCGTCGATCCCGGTCGCCGGACGATCTACGAGCTGCACGTGCGCGGCTTCACCCGCCATCCGTCGTCGGGAGTCGAGCATCCTGGAGGCTACCTCGGCCTCGTCGAGAAGATCCCGTACCTGATCGAGCTCGGAATCACCACCGTCGAGCTGATGCCGCTCTTCGAGTTCGACGAGACCGAGAACCCGCGGCGCAACCCGAAGAGCGACGCGCGGCTCTGGAACTTCTGGGGCTACAACCCGGTCTCCTTCTTCGCGCCCAAGGCGGGCTACGCGGCGAGCGCCGAGCCGGGCGCGGCTGCCGGCGAGTTGCAACGGCTGGTGCGTGAGCTCCATCGCGCCGGCCTCGAAGTCGTCCTCGACGTGGTCTTCAACCACACCGCCGAAGGGCGGCTCGGTAAGGGGGATCCGATCCACTCGTGGCGCGGGTTGGCCGCGACCGACTACTACCTGTTCGACGAAAAGAACGGCTCGCCGCTCGACTTCACCGGCTGCGGCAACACCGTCGCCGTGAACCAGCTCGTCTGTCGCCGACTGATCGTCGACTCGCTCCGCCACTGGGCGGAGGTCTATCGCTTCGACGGCTTTCGTTTCGATCTGGCGGCGATCCTCTTCCGAGACGAGTGCGGCCAACCGCTCGAGCGTTCGCCTTTGATCGACGAGATCGGCGCCGATCCGGTGCTCGCCGAGCGACTGCTCATTGCCGAGCCGTGGGACGCCACCGGCTATTCGCCGGCAGGCGGCTTTCCGGCGCCGTGGCTCGAATGGGATGGCGAGTTCCGCGACGCGGCGCGACGATTCGTGGGTCGGATGGAGCGCGACGCCCACCCGGTCGCGCGCCGGCTGGCTGGCATGGGTCCACGACACGGAGGGCTTGCTGTGGCGCGCGCGGTGCGTTTCGTCGCCTGCCACGACGGGCGCCCGCTCGCCGACGTCGTCCGCTTCGCGGCGAAGCAGAACGAGGAGAACGGGGAGGGAAACCGCGACGGCTGGAGCGCCGAGGTGGCGTGGAACGGCGGTGCCGAGGGGCCGGCCGAAGAGCCAGCACTGCGCGAAAGACGAGAGCGCGAGGTTCGGCTGCTCCTCGCGCTCCTCGCCGTGGCGCCAGGAACTTTGCAGCTCACCGCCGGGGACGAGCGCGGACGGACACAGCGCGGCAACTCCAACGCCTGGTGCCAGGACAACGAGGTCAGCTGGCTCGACTGGTCGGAGGGCGAGCGCGGTGAGGAGAGCGAGCTTCTGAGCTTCGTCCGCCACCTCCTCGCACTGCGCCGCGAGAGCGCGCTCGGAGTGGCCGACGGCCGCGGTGCGCTCGTCGAGCCGTTCGTAGCTCTCTCTTCGGGAGAAGCGGCGCCCAGCGAGAGCTTCCTGCTCGTGCGCTCGGCGGCCGAGGGGGAGGGGAGGTCGATCGTGGCAGTCAACGTCGGCGAGACGGCGGTGCGCTTTCCGATTCCGATGCCGCCGATCGGCCGGCGCTGGCGGATCCGGCTCGACCTCGGTCGCGCCCACGGCGCCGAGCAGTTCACCGAGGACGCGGCGCCGTTTCTGGCCTACGAAACCTCGGAGGTCTCGGTCGCGCCGCGCTCGCTCCGCCTGCTCGTCGCCGAGCCGCTGCCGCTACCGGGGCGGGGGTAGAGCTTTGCCTGCTACTCCGCGGCTCCCTGCCAGAACGGATTCTGAATCGTCAGCCGCTCGATCCGCTGGCCGTGCTGAAAGTCTTCGCTCCAGAGGCGGGTACAGCCGGCTTCGAGCGCGGCGGCCAAGATGAGGGCATCGTAGAACGCCAGGCGGTAGCGGCTTTGCAATTCGAGGCCGCGACGGTAGAGCGCCTGACTCGGCCCGCCGCGCCAAAGCGGGGTCAGAACTTCGTTCAGCAACCTGACGGCCTCGTCCGCGGTGGCGCGAGGCACGAGCTTGCACGTGACCACGTGGAGCGTCTCCTGCACGACCTGGTAGCTGATACAAGCATCGCCCGATGCAAGGCCTTCGTGGACCAGGCGCGAGGCCACCGTGCGCTTGCGCTCGTCGGTCTCGTCGAACAGATAGACGAGGACGTTCGAGTCGAGGAAATCAACGCTCATTCATCTCCTCGCGCGTGAACTTGCGGCCACCCGTGCGGAGCTTGCCGCGCAGCTCCGCGATGACCGCCATGGCGGCGTCGGCGCGTTCGCTGCGCAGCGTGTAATCGGCCAGCCAGCGGCGGAACTGCTCGTTGAGCGTGGTGTGCTCGGCGCGCGCTCGGGCACGGGCCGCCTCGATCAAGTGCTCGTCGGCGCTCAGCGTGATGTTCCTCATGGCTCAGGCTCCTTCGTTACACGGATAGAGTGTACACTATATTCGTGTAATCGGGTTTCGGAGCGGCCAAGGGCGCTCGCCGGCTGAAGGCTCTTCAGTCTCAGCTACTGGGAGATGTTCCCGCTCAGCCGGCCAGCACCTTTACGGTCTTGCCGATCTGGTCGAGGATGCGGCGCAGTTGGTCGTAGTCGGGATGCTTCAGGCGCATCCAGGCGTTGGCCATGTAGCCGCCCTCGACCGGCTGGGCGGAGGAGCCTGGCGGCGGCAGGTGGGTGTCGAGGATGAATTCGCCGAAGGCGCGCTCGACCTGGTCGAGGCCCTCGTACCCGGTGATCTGGCCGTCGCGCTGCGGTCGCAGGTTGATCATGCCGGCGGAGTAGCGGCGCGAGAGCTGCTGCGACGGCCGGCCGTGCACGATCGCCATCGCCCACTCGCGGTAGATGTCGAACTCGTTCGCCGCGGCGTAGAGGTCCCATACGCCGACGCCGGGGGGACGGCAGCCGATCTCCGAGAACTTTAGCCCGCGCGGGCCGAAGAACCACTCCATGTGGGTCGCTGAAGTCGTGATGCCGAGCGCGTCGATCACCTTCTGACCCATGAGCTTGACCTCGCCGTAGTTCGGCGCGTCGACGCGGTTGGTGGTGATGATCTGGGGTGAGACCCAGCGCGAGCGCATCGCCTCGAGAACGCCCGGATAGTAGTGCGAGACGAAGTCGTGCACGACGCGGCCGTGGATGCTGATGGTGTCGTAGAAGCCCTCGTGCCCCTCGATGAACTCTTCGGCGGCGACCGAGCCGCCGCGGTCGAGCCGCCACTCGACGATGGCGCTCTCGAGCTCGCGGTCGTTGTCGATCCGCGAGGTGCCGGAGGCGCCGGCGGCGCTTCGCGGCTTCAAGATGAGGGGGAATCCGACTTCGGCCGCGAACATGCGCAGCTCCTGTGCCGAGTCGGCGCCGCACGACTGCGCGCAGGGGATTCCGGCTTCGCGCAGCGCCTCCTTCATCGCCGGCCTGTCGCGGCAGAGGAAGGCGGTGCGGTAGGAAGTGCCAGGAATCGCGCACGCCTCGCGAACCCTGGCCACCGGCAGAATGTGGGCCTCGACGGTGGCCTCCAGCCGGTCGACCCAACCGCGCGCTTGGACCCCTCTCACCGCCTCCAGCATCGACGGTTCGTGGACCACCGAGGGCACCTGCTCGTAGGCGTGGAGCCAGCCTCGCATTTCGTCGTCGATCGACTCGATCGGCCGC
>CAZPYU010000053.1:0-4110 GCA_964590905.1 uncultured Thermoanaerobaculia bacterium | reverse complement strand
GTCCTGGTGATGGACTCGGACGTCGAGAAGCGGACCAACCGCCTGGCGCTGCTCGCCGGCCTCGGCCGCGCGATCGCTCGGCTGGCCGACCTGTCTCAGCTGGTGGTGGACAAGGCGAGCTACAGGGAGCCCGCATCGGCCGACGCGAAGAGCTGAGCGCGGCGCCGGGCTTCGCGGCGATCAGTCGACGGGCGCCGTGCAGTCGAGGAGCGGCACCAGAGCTTGCTCGTTCACTCCCGGCAGCGCTGGCCAGCTCGCCCGCGGGGCGAGCTCGGGATGACTAGCGCGGAAGGCGCAGAGGAGCGTGCGATGAGCTGCGAGCGCAGGTCCGTTGCGGAGGAGCACGATCGCGACCGGATCGATCCAGGCCAGGCGCCAATCTTCCGGCGACAGCGGCGGGCTCGCGAAAAACTGTCGGGTGGGCTGCACTAGAGAGTCGATCTCGTAGCGCGCGTAGAGCGACCGATCGCCGCGGTGCAAGAGGAGCCGCGCGCCGTCGTCGATCTGGCGAGCGCCGACCTCGAGCCAGCGCCCGTCCGCGAACGTGCGGATCGCCGGGTGCAGCCGCCAGGACAGATAGCCCGCCCACTCGAACGGCGTCAGCACGCGTCCGTTGAGTCCAGCCTCGGCCATGAGCTCGGCGGCCGCCAGCGGGAAGTCGGTAGCGCGCAGATGCGGCGCGCGCCAGGCGTGGAGCCCCCGCTCGCTGGCGACGACGAGAGTGGTCGCAAGAATGACGGCGCGCGCGAGGAGGGCGAGCGGCGGCCGTACCGGGCTCCGCGCAGTTGCGCGACGAAGCGGATCGTTGCGCACGAGGGTTTGCAGCAGTGCCAGCAGCGGTACGAAGAGGAAAGCCGCCATGCGGCGATGCTGGAGCGCCAGCGCGAGGACGACGAGGGCGACTGCCGGTCCCGGGAAGTCGGCTCTGTCTCGCAGTCGGTTCTTCCAGGCCGCGACGGTAAACCAGAGGAGCGCCGGTACAAGTAGCAGGGCCGTCAGCACGAGGAGCGGTCGGAAAGCCCAGCTCGACAGCGAGAGGAGTTGCTGCCACTCGTCGCTTGCTGCGTTGGCGGGGATCGTCCGCAGCGCGTAGCCAACGAGGTCGAAACCGGCAGGGGTCAGCGCGATGCCGGCGGCTGCGGTCAATAGTCGCGCGAAGGCGCGGAGAGGCTCGTCGCGCCGTCCGAACAGAGCCGCGTCGAGAAGAGCCGCTGCAGCGACGAGTGGCAAGAGGAGCGCCGAGGAGTGAACGTTGGCCCACACGGCGCTGACCGCCAGAAGAGCGGCGAGCTCGAAGGCGAAACGACGCGCTGGACGAGTTGGCCACCAGAGCGCGAAGACCGCCGCGGCGAAGAGCCAGCCGAACAGATGCGGGCGAAGGCCGGAGTTGGGCTCGGCGCCGAACCAAGCGAGAAGTACGAAGGCGGCCGCTCCCGTTGCGCTCCCGGTCGCGCGCCGGAAGGCGAACGCGAGAAGGCCCAGGAAAAGCGCCACCAGCGCGGCACGGAGCATGCGCAGCGCCGGGAGCCCACCGGCGCGTTCGGCTAGCGCCAGCAGGAGCTGTCCCCCCCACTCGTGTTGCACCCAAGCGTCGGGGGCGATCGTGAAGGTGAGCGGCTCCACGTGTAGGAGCTGGCGCGCTTCGAGCGTCAGCTCTCCGAGTTTCAGGTGCCAGAAGAGATCGCCGTCCGCGAGCGGTCCGGCGGCGTGGAGCGCCGCCGCCAGCACGATGACGACGATCCATGCGACCGCCCAGCCGTCGCCTGAACGGACGGCGGTGGCCGCACCACGCGCACTTCCCGACGGCTCTTCCGTGTCTCTCATGGAAGCCGCTCCAATCCCGTTCGTGCACGACCTGAGGCGCTGGGATTCCGAACCGCGACGCTATCCGATTCTGTCGGCGGGGAAGGGAAGCGAGGCGATCGAGCCGCGGCGGACAGAGCCTGAATCAGCCCGTACGCAGGAGCGGCTCGAGTTTCGCAATGCGGGTCACGTCCTTCGACCGCAGTGCGTGCCAGAGATCCCAGTCCAGCTGCAGCCCGAGCCAGAAGTCGGCGCTCATACCGGTGACCTGCGCAAGGCGTAGCGCGGTATCAGCGGTGACTCCGCGCTTCTCGCGGATGATCTCGTTCAACCGCGGGAACGAGACCCCCAGCCGGATTGCAAACGCGGACTGCGAGATGCCCAGTGGCTTGAGGAACTCCTCGAGCAACATTTCTCCCGGATGCACCGGGGGAAGCTCCGTCGGCAGCCGGCGGTTCACGAGCGACCGCTTGGGGGTCGTCCGCTTAATGGTAGTCCGTGACTTCGACTTGGTCCGCATAGCCATCCTCCCACCGGAAACAGACGCGATACTGCTGATTGATGCGAATGCTGTGCTGGCCCTCTCGATCACCCCGCAGCCGCTCCAGTCGATTCCCAGGAGGGACGGCGAGCTCGCGCAGGTCGCGCACCCGATTCAGCTGCGTGAGCTTGCGCCGCACTGCGGGCCAAGTCACCGCCGGACAAGCCGAGCGCGCCCGGCGGCTGTCGATACCATTGAATAGGTCCTCGGTAGCCGCATCGGCGAACGCCTGTATCACGGTAACTATTATAACGGACTGCATGTTAGAACGCCATCCGCGCTAGGAGCCTGCGCGTCGCGGGGCGAGCTCGAGCCCGCCCGGTCTGGGGCCTTGGCGCCGTAGCGCGCGGATCAGCCCGGCGGCGCTAGATTCCCGCCGCCTCGCGCAGCGTGCGGGCGACGAAGATCGGAGTGACCTGGCCGCGCCAACGGGGATCGAGGTCGGTGTTGTCCATCGGAGTCGCCGCGGAACGTGCCTTCGCCGCGGCGGAGCGGATCGTCTCCTCGGTGAGCGGTTGGCCGATCAGCGCCTTCGCGACCTCGTCGGCAGGGGAGGGAAACGAGGCGATCGAGCCCAACACTACGCGGGCGTCGCGCACGACGTCGCCGTCCATCCAGAGCGCCACTGCCACCGAAAGGACGCCGAAGTCGATCGAGCCGCGGCGGCGGAGCTTGAAGAAGGCGCTGCGGCAGTGCGTGGCGTCGCTCGTTGGCGGCAGCACGATCTCGGAGACGATTTCGTGCGGCCGCTTGGTGAGGTAGTCGATACCGTCGTCACGATAGAGGGCGGCCACCGGAAGCTCGCGCTCGCCTTCGGTGGAGAGGAGACGTACGCGCGCGCCGAGCGCCGTCAGCATCGGCGCCGAGTCGGAAGAGTTGACCGCCCAGCAGCGCGGCGACGAGGGGGCCACCCAGCAGATCGTCCCTTCCGCCTTCATGCAGTAGGCGATCGACTGCCGCCACTCCTCGTTCTGGTTCAAGTACGTGCAGCGGGTGTCGAGGCAGAGGTTGCCGCCGAGCGTGCCCATGTTGCGCAGCAGCGGCGACGAGATCCAGCCCACTGCCTGCGCGAGGGCGGGATAGCGCTCGCGCACCGCCGTATGGCGCTCGACGTCGGCCAGGATCTCCATGGCGCCGATCCGCATCTCGCCGTTCACCGTGACGCCGCGCAGTGCGGCGACGCGGCCCAGCGCCACGACGTGCTCCGCCTTCTGGTGCCGACGCTTCATGTTCGGCCAGAGATCGGTGCCGCCTGCGACGACCCGCGCCGCGGAGCCTTCGCCGGCGACGATTCGCGCCGCCTCGGCGAGCGTGGCCGGCTGGTGCAGGCGGAAGGCGGGGAGACGGAGCATCGGGGTCAGGCGCCCTTCTTGCCCTCGAGCTTGGTGGTCAGCGCCTCCACGCTGCCCGACTTGAGCGCCTCGTCGCGATCGGTCATGGTGCCGCTCTTCGATTTGCGACCGGTGGCGAGCTTGAGCTCCGCTTCGTTCGACGCCCGGCCGTCTCCCCCTTGCCATGGGGTCGGGACCTGCAGCGTGAACCCGAAGTCGACCTCGGGGAACTCGGTCGGACCGAAGCGCGCCTCCTTGCCTCGCCGCTTGGTTTCGAGCGCCTTGAGAATCATGTGCGGATGGATCGGCACCTGGTCGATGCGCACGCCGACGGCCTCGTAGATCGCGGTGGCGCAGGCGGGCGGGATCGGCAGCAGCGGCCCCTGGCCGACCTCCTTGGCGCCGAACGGTCCGGCCGGATCGGGCTCTTCGATC
>CAZPYU010000052.1:0-5060 GCA_964590905.1 uncultured Thermoanaerobaculia bacterium | reverse complement strand
GGCGCCAACCAGCGCTCGAGCCTGTCGAAGAGCGCGGCGTAGTTGCGCAGATGCTCGAACATCTCGATCGAGACGATGCGATCGAACCTGCCTTGCTCGAGCTCGAGCTCGTTGATGTCGGCGACGCGGTGCTCGACGTTGACGACCCCTCGTCGCCGCGCCTCGGCGCGTACAAACTCCCCTTGCGGGCGCGAATTCGAGACGGCGAGGATGCGTGACCGCGGGAAGCGTTCGCCGAGCCAGAGCGCCAGCGATCCCCAGCCGCAGCCGAGGTCGAGGATCTCTTGGCCGTCGGCGATCTCGGCGCGCTCGGCCGACAGCGCCAGCATCGCCTCTTCGGCCGCGGCCAGTGTCTCGACGCCCGCGGGCCAGATCGCCGAGCTGTACTTGAGCCGGGGTCCGAGGACGAGGCGGAAGAAGTCGGGCGGCAGCTCGTAGTGCTGAGCGTTCGCCGCCTCGGGGAGTGGCGCGAGCGGCGCCGCCGCGGTGGCGCTACGCCAGCGCGCGAGGCGCTCCGCCGCCGAACCGGGATCGGCTCGATGGAGCGCGCGCAGCCGGCTGGCGAGCAGGCGGCGGATGCTGAAACGGAGCAGCGGATCGGGAATCCAGCCGCGGTCGACGAGCGCGCTCGCCAGCGCGAAGCTCATCGCGCCGCCTCCGGCCGGCGTCCGAAGAGCAGATCGAGCGCGCTCCCCTCACGTGCGGCAGCGTGCTCGCCCGAGGCGAGCAGGATGCTCAGAAAATAGCCGGCGATCGCGAGGTTACCCAGAAGGAGGATCGCGACGAGCCAAACGAGGCGCGCCACTGTCGTCCGCTCGCGCCAGGCGATCCAGAGCCAGACGGCGACGAAGGCGAAGTAAGCGTCGAAGAGGGTGGCTCGCCCCCACGGATCGGCCCAGAGCTCGCCCGCCGCCACCAGCACGTTGCGGTCGAGGCTCGCCCAGACTGTCACCGCCAACATGGAGACGAGCACGACGAGAAACCAGAGGACGAGGAGTTGGCGGCTGGTCATGGCGCGGTCACCTGGGCGTCGACATCGACGAGATCGAAGCGATAGTCGGGCTCGCTCGCCGCGGCCGGCGCGAGCCGAGCCAGCTGCGGCACGACGGTGCCCCAAATCAGCGCCAGCGCGAAGAGGCTCGGCAGCGGATTCACCGGGAAGGCGACGGCGCCCAGGCTGCCGCCGCCGGCGAAGGCGAGCGGACCGCCGATGGCGCCGAGCAGAGCGGCAACGAACGGGCGGTGCGCGAGGAGCACCAGCGCGGGCACCGCCCCGGCGAGCTGCGCCCAGAGCGCCACGATCCAGAGCGGCGCCAGCCCCAGGGCGGCGGCGCCGTCGAACTGGAGCAGGCCGAGCGCCGACTGCAGCGAATCGATCGCGAAGCCGGCTCCTGCCAGCGCGGCCGCCGTCGCGGCGCGGCGCGCTCGCCACGCCGGGTCGCAGCGCAGCAGGTGGATCGCCAGGTAGAGCGCGATCGCCAGCGGGCCGATCCAGTAGTTGCCGCTCGCCGCGCCGCCCACCGCCAACCACCAGGCGGCCTGGAAGAGCGCCACTTCGAGCGCCACCTCGACCGTGGCAGAGCGCCCGGTCATGCCGGCGATCCGAGCCGCGTCTCGCCGCGGAACTCCGGTCCGGCGAAGAGAATCTGCGCGTCGCCGATCACCCGCTCGAGGAAGCCGGCCTCGCAATAGGCGAGGTAGAAGCGCCAGAGGCGGACGAACCGTTCGTCGTAGCCCAGCGCGCGGACACTCTCGAGGTTCTGCTCGAAGCGCTGCCGCCAGAGGCGGAGGGTGCGCGCGTAGTCGAGCCCCAGCTCCTCGACCGCGAGCGGAGTCAGGCGGCTGCAGCGCGCCGCGGCGGCGAAGAGCGAAGTGAGCGACGGGATGGCGCTACCGGGGAAGATGTACTTCTGGATGAAGTCGACAGTGCCGCGCGCTTGCTCGTAGTTGCGTTCGGCGATTGTAATCGCCTGCAGCGCGACCAGGCCGTTGGGGGTGAGGAGGCGATCGAGCGTCGCGAAGAAGCGGGGCAGGTGGCGGTGGCCCACTGCTTCGATCATCTCGACCGAGACGATCTTGTCGAAGCGCCCCTCGAGATCGCGATAGTCGCGCTCGAGGAGGTCGATACGATCTCCGAGCCCGGCCGCGTCGATCCGGCGCGCCGCTTCCTGCCGCTGCGATGGCGAGATTGTCGTGGTAGTGACGCGGCAGCCGTACTGACGGGCGGCGTGGATCGCCAGCGACCCCCAGCCGGTGCCGATCTCGAGCAGGTGATCGCTCGGCCCGAGCTGGAGCTTGCGGCAGAGTCGGTCGAACTTGGCGAACTGCGCCTCGGCGAGCGACGCCGCGGGATCGGTGAAGAGCGCCGCCGAGTAGGTCATCGTCTCGTCGAGAAAGAGAGCAAAGAAGTCGTTGCCGAGGTCGTAGTGGGCGAGAACGTTGCGGCGGCTGCCGCGGCGCGAGTTGTCGCGCCGGCGGTGGGCGAAGCGCGCGACGGCAAACCAGAGGCGGGCGAGGCCGCCCTCGATCCCCTCGAGCGCTTTGCGATTGCGCGCGAAGAGACGCACCAGGGCGACCAGGTCGCGACTCTCCCAGCGCCCTTCGAGGTAGGCCTCGGCGGCCCCGAGACTGCCGCCGAAGAGGAGGCCGCGGTAGAGGCTGCCGTCCGCCAGGGCGAGGTCGGCGTGGAGGCCGTCCTCGGCCTGGCGGCCGAAACTCCGTTGGCGCTCACCTTCGGAGATGAGAAGCGTTCCCTCCGCGAGCCGGCTCAGGCGGCTCTCGACGAGCCACCGCGCGACTCGGTCGACGAGGCGGCTCCGACCGGCGGCTCCGACCTCGCCGCGGGCGAACGCTTCGGATGAGGGTGGAACTTCGCTCCTCGCACTCGGAGTCGCGCCGCTTGCCAGTAGATCCATAGGAACACCTTGAGGGTCAGGGCCGGGTAGCCGAGAAGCGCCCGGCGTAGATGAGCGGGGGTCAGGGCGCGGCGCTCGAGCCGCAGCGTCGCGTCGAAGAGCCTCTCCTCGCCGCGTCGGCTCTCCATCGCGACGACGAGCTTCTCGCCGGGGTTACCGAATCGCCACCGGTAGTCGAGGTCCATCGGAAAAAACGGCGAGACATGAAGCTGCTTGGCGAAGCGTGTTTGGATTGGCAGGCCTAAACGCTCGCTCTTCGCGGATGCCTCGCGGCCGTCGATGACGTAGAGATGGCGCTCGTCCCAAGGGGTGTTGGTCACCTCGGCGATCACGGCGTCGAGGCCGTCGTCGGCGTCGAAGCAGTAGAAGAAGGAGACCGGATTCATTCGGAAGCCGAGGGTGCGCGGGTGGGAGAGGAGGCGCACGGCTCCCGTAGGACGCCGGCCGATCGCGGCAGCGACGGCGCTCTTCACGGTTTCGGCCCACGGCCGGTCGGGATCCCCGAAGTGGTCGCGGCGTCGGAGCCAGGCCCAGGCCGGCCGACGCGTCGAAGCCAGCCAGGAGCCCGCGAAGAGCCTGTCGAGCTCGGAAAGATCGGCGTAGAGCTGGAAGAGCGGGTAGGCGAAGCGGTGCGGGCGCGGCGCGAAGCGCCGGTGCCTCACGACGCCGAAGTAGAGGGCGCTCTCCATCTCGAAGGAGACTACGCCAGAGCGGTCGATCCGGACGCTTCGACGGCGTGCGCCGCGCGCCGGCCGCTCCAGGCGCCGTCTTCGTGGAAGCCGTACCGCCAGTAGGCGCCGGCGAAGTGGACGCCGCCGCCGCCGTCGATCTCCGCCCAGCGCGCTTGCGCCGCGATCGCTTGGCGGTCGAACTGGGGGTGGGCGAAGGCGACGCGGTGGCGGATGCAGGCGGGGTCGATCTCGTCGCTGCGGTTGAGCGTCACGCACCAGGGGCGCCGGGTCGGCAGCGGCTGCAGCCGGTTGAGCCAGTAGGTGATCGGAACGCCGGCTCCGGCCGCGCCGAGCCGCACATTCCAGCTGGCGCGCGCGGAGGGCGGTGGCAGCATGCGCTCGTCGTCGTGGAGCACGGCTTCGTTGGTGCGAAAGCGGATCGCCCCCAAGACCTCGCGTTCCATCGCCGTCGGCTCGACGAGGAGAGCCAGCGCTTGGTCGGCGTGGAGCGCCAGCACCGCGCTGTCGAACGCGATCGGCTCGCCTCGAACGAAGAGCCGCACCCCCCCGGCGGCGCGCTCGACCCGGTCGACCGCCGATCCGAGCTCGACGCGGGCGGGGAGTGCTTCGAGCAGCTTGTCGACGTAGCTACGCGAGCCGCCGCGGACGGTTCGCCAGGCGGGGCGGTCGCGCAGGGTCAGCAGGCCGTGGTTGTCGAAAAAGCGTAGCAGCGTGCTCGCTGGGAAATCGAGAACGTCACCTTCCGACATCGACCAGATCGCGGCCGCCATCGGCTGCAGGTAGAGCCGCACGAACTCCCGCGGCAGTCGCTCCCGTGCCGCGAACTCGCCCAAGCTGCGCAGCGATTCAGCCGCGATCTCCCGCCTGCCAGCGCGCGCGAAGCGGAGCTGACCCCGGACGATCGCCCAGAAGCGGGGGTCGACGAGGTTCTGCCGACGCGCCAAGAGGGCTCCGAGCCGATCGCCGGAGACGACGAAGCCGCTCGTCGGGTCGTGCACAGCGAAGCCCATCGACGACGGCGCTGTCTCGACGCCCAGCTCGTCGAAGAGCTGGACCAGCGTCGGATAGTTCCGTTCGTTGTAGACCAGAAAGCCGAGGTCGACCGGAAAGCTGCCGACTCCCGGCTCGTCGAGATCGACGGTGTAGGCGTGGCCCCCCGCGCGAGCAGCGCGCTCGAAGAGCCAGACCTCGTGCCGGCGCGCCAGCTCGCGCGCGGCGACCAGGCCGGCGATGCCGGCTCCCACGACGGCGATGCGCATCGGCGAGCGACTCCCAGACCTCTGGATCTACGCGCGGCGAGACGGCGCGGACGGCGAGCTCAGGCTGGAGCGGACACGGCCTTGCCGACGTTCCGCCGCATCGGCTGCCGGCTGCCGTAGGTGAGCGAGCGCCAGAGCCACTCCGCCGGTCCGAAGCGGAAGCGGCGTAGCCAGAAAACAGAGAACGCCAGGTT